>JBKPOX010000047.1:0-26337 GCA_046733335.1 Actinomycetota bacterium
CTTGTGGGCGGCATCGACGTAGCGGTAGCGCTCGACCAGGGCGCGGGCGGAGTCGTCCAGCGTGTCCCGATACCGCGCCAGCAGGTGGGCCAGCATCGAGGAGAGCTCGTCGGGGTCGATTCCTTCGCTCCTCGCCAGCTCCTCGATCGGAACGAGGAGGGGCGGACGACTGGCGATCCGGATCTGCCCGTCGCGGGTCTCGGTCAGCTTGCTCAGCGCCCGCAGGCTGTCCCTGCCCTGCGCCCTGGCCACGTTCTTCGCGAGCCGGCGCCGGTCGGCGCGGGACGCTTCGCCCTCCAAGCCTCGTGAGATCTCGGCGACGTCCAGGCGCGAATACCAGACCTCGATCTCGCGCATCGCCCCGAACTCCGCCATCGCCTCGCGGTATGCGGCCACCGACCGCAGCACCGCGCCGCGACGATCGCGACGCTTGAAGCCCCTGTCCCGGCCGCCGATGGCGATGCTCGCCGCCAGTCGCTTGACGTCCCACTCGAACGGTCCGGGCAGGGTCTCGTCGAAGTCGTCGACGTCGAACACGAGCCTGCGGTCGGGCGACTGGAAGATGCCGAAGTTGGAGAGGTGGGCGTCGCCGCAGAGCTGGACTCGGAGGCCGGTGTCCGGGGCGGTGGCGAGGTCGGCCGCCATGATCGCGGCGGCGCCGCGGTAGAAGGTGAAGGCCGAGGCCAGCATCCTCTCGTAGCGAACCGGGATCAGGCTCTGCACACGCGTCCCGTCCTCGGTGCGGAGGATCTCGACCGGGCCGGTTCGATCCTGCGAGGGCTTCCAATCGGCGTGCGAAGAGCGCGGCACTCGCTGCCGCGCTTCACGTCCGATTTCCGTCGCCGACGTCGACATCCCGCCCTTGAAGGTAGTCGCTTCGCCTCGCGCTGCAGCGCATGGAGAGGCGGGTCGGGCGTTGGACCGGCCCGAGTGAGAGGATCACGCGATGGGCGCCGAGGCTACGGAGCGAGGTGAAGGCAGCCCGCGACTGGCCGTTCTCCTGGCGATGGCGATGTTCGTGCTCGTCGTCGACACCTCGCTGATGAACGTCTCGATCGCCGCGGTGGTCGACGATCTCGACACCACGGTGAGCGGAGTCCAGTCCGCGATCGCGCTCGAGGCCCTGATTTCCGCCGCGTTCATCCTGATCAGCAGCAAGGTCGGCGACCTGTTCGGCCGCAAACGCGCCTTCGTCCTCGGCCTCACCGGCTACGCGATCGGCGCCCTGGCGATGACGCTGGCCCAGGACCTCGCCGCGATCATCGTCTTCTGGGCGATCGTCGGCGGCCTCGGCGCCTCGCTCCTGCTGCCCTCGATGCAATCGCTGATCCGCGGCAACTTCGAGGGGGCGGCGCAGAAAAAGGCATACGCGCTGGTCGGCGCCTCGGCCGCGATCGCCGCCGCGGTCGGCCCGCTCCTCGGCGGCTTCGTCACCACCTTGCTGTCCTGGCGGGTGGGATTTCTCCTCGAGCTGGTCGTCATCGCGGTCGTGCTGCTGAACATCAGGCTCATCCAGGACGTCCCCTATACGGGGTCGCGGCGCATCGACGTGCGGGGAGCGATCCTCTCCGTCCTCGGCATGGGCGGCGTCGTCCTCGGGATCTTGGTCTGGCAGGAGGGGGGCGAGTTCGTCGGGCTGATAATCGCGGTGGGCGCGATAGCGCTGGCGGTGCTGGCCCGCTGGCTGGTCCGGCGCCACGAGGAAGGAAAGGTGACGCTGCTCGACCCGGATCTGTTCAAGCTGCCGAACTTCAGGATCGGGGTCTCTCAGCAGGCGCTGCAGAACATCGTCGTCGGCGGCGCGATGATCGCGCTGCCGATCTTCCTCCAGATCTCGCTCGGGTACAACGCCCTGCAGACCGGCCTCACCCTGGCGCCGCTCTCGCTGACCATGTTCGGCGCGGCGATGCTGGCCGGCCGCAAGGCGGGGGACCGGCGCCCTGCGAGCATCATCCGGGTTGGATTCGCCTTGAGCACCTTGGGCATGGCGCTGCTCGTCCCGATCGTGCCCAGGGCGGACACGGGCTGGTACCTGGTGATCCCGCTGGTGATCGCAGGCGCGGGCCTCGGTCTGCTGGTCTCCCAGCTCAACAACTACACGCTCGCCCCGATCGACGAGGACCGGATCAGCGAGGCGGCCGGGGTGAACTCGGCCGCCGGGTCGTTCGGGCTCTCCTTCGGCCTGGCGATGGCCGGCGGCATCCTGCTGGCCGTCCTTTCGCTCAGCTTCACGAACATGACGGAAGACAGCGCCGTGATCCCGGCGCCGCAGCAGCAGAAGATCGCCGACAAGCTCGACGAGGACGCCGAAGTCGTCAGCAACGCGAAGCTCGAACAGCTTCTGAGCGAAGAGCCCGAGCCGGTCCAAGCCGAGGTCCTCCGCATCAACACCGACGCGACGGATCTCTCGCTTCAGGTGGCGCTGCTGGTGCCGATCCTCGCCGGGCTCCTCGGACTCTTCAACTCATTCCGGATGGCGCGCCTGCCGGAAAGAGCGGACATCCATGAGTCAATCGTCGCGTAGCTCGATCGACCAGGGTCATCGCTGGAGCCGCTACGCCGAGCGGATGACCAACGCCTTCGGGCTCGTCCTTCTCTTCGTTGCGGCGACCTACGTGATGGCCTCCCTGACGCGGTACTCGGGATGGAGCGCCGTCGGCATCACCGCCCTGGCCTCCACCGCCACGGCCGTCGCCTTCGGCAGCTCCGGCGCGAGGGTCGCCTGGGTTCGTTCCGCTGTCGCCATCGGGGCTGCGGCGGTCGCTCTTGCGATCGTCGCGGCCCTTTCGGGGAAGACCGGATTTCTCGCCGCGGCGGCGCTGGTCCAGATGGTGCTGCTCTTCGCCGCTGCCGCCACGGTTCTGAAAGCCGTGCTCTCCGAGGCGCAGGTCGACTTCCGCACGATCCTCGGCGCGATCAGCGTCTACCTGATCTTCGGCCTGCTGTTCACCTCGCTCTACGTGGCGATCGATCGGCTCCAGCCCGGAGAGTTCTTCGTCGAGGAGGCCGGCTCGCAGACCGGCAACTTCGTCTTCTTCAGCTTCACCACGCTGACGACGACGGGCTACGGCAACCTCGTGCCGGCCGCGCAGCCCGGCAAGATGGTGGCCGGCCTGGAGATGCTCTTCGGGCAGATCTTCCTGGTCACGCTCATCGCCGGCCTGGTGAGCCTCTGGCGGCCCCGGCGAAGCTGAGCTGGCCCTCCGCGGGAGCGGCGTCGGTGGGCTCATGTCGCTGGGCCGCCTTCACGTCGGAGGAGATCCGGAGGGCGGCGGAGAGCAACGGCGCCGCCAGCACCAGGCCGACGGTGCCGAAGAGGCAGCCGCCCGCGATCGTCACGATCAGGACGGCGAGCGGATGCAGCTTGAGCGCCGCGCCGTAGGCGATCGGCTGGACTATCTGCTGCAGGACGCCGTTGGCGAGCAGGACGACGACGGCGAGCGCCAGCGCGGTCTC
The DNA here is from genome assembly GCA_046733335.1 of Actinomycetota bacterium. Lineage (GTDB taxonomy): Bacteria > Actinomycetota > Thermoleophilia > Solirubrobacterales > 70-9 > VAYN01. Next base: position 3,457 of record JBKPOX010000047.1, read on the forward strand.
GGGGCCCTGGCCCCCGAGGGCGATCAGCACCGCGAAGGCGCCGGCCGTCCAAGCGCCAAGGTAGGGGACGTAGCCGCCGACGAAGGTGACCGCCGCGATCGTGCCGGGGAGGGGGACGTCGAGGAGCAGCGCTCCGGCTCCCACCAGCAGGGCGCTCCAGGCCGCGACCACCGTGACTCCGAGGAAGTAGCCGCGCAGGCTGCCGGCCACTCGGCCCAGGATCGAGTGCCCGAGCTGGACGGGAACCCCGAGATGACGCTCGACGAAGCCGCCGATGGTCGGCGCGTCCTTCAGCATGAAGAAGAGGCTGAGCGCGGTGAACGAGAGGAAGACGGCGAGCGAGGCGAGCTTGTCGATCCCGCCGATCAGGCCGTGGGTCAGAGCTTCGAAGCCAGCGCTGATCGAGGAGCTGCCGTCGGCGTTCGCGCCGGCGGCAGCGGAGGCGCTGACACCGAGATCGCGCAGCAGGTCCTCCACCTCGCTCGCCCCCGAGCGGAGACTCTCCGAGAGGCTTTCCGCCTGGCTGGCGATCCCGGTCAGGACGAGCAGGCCGACGGCGCAACCGATCGCGACGATCGCCAGGAAGACGATCCCGGCGCCGATGCCGCGCGGGACGCCGTGCCGGCGAAGCCAGTCGACGAGCGGCGCGGTGACCGAAGCGATGATCCCCGCGGTGAGGACCGGCATCACGATCGTGTGGGTCAGCGAGAGGAGCCAGATCGCGCCGATCAACGCCGCGCCGACGCCGACCAGCAGCCACGCCGAGAAGCCGAGGTCGCGCATCCACCTGGGAGCGGCGAAGACCTCACTCAAAGCACCCAATGCGTCAGGCTCGATCTCGATGACTTCGTCTTCCACCCGTGCGCTCTCGCGCCCAGGTCGCCGCAACCGCCCTCGGATCGTTCGACGCTCACCCATGGATCCACCGGACCATACGCCCCGGTGCAGACCCAGGTTGCAACCAGTGTGGGTATGACGACGGTCGACCGGGTCACCTACGTCGGGCACGCGACCGTTCTCCTCGAGCTCGAAGGGGCCCGCCTGATCACCGACCCGGTGCTGCGCTCGTGGGTCGGGCCGTTGCGCCGCCATGGCGCGCCTCCCTCCCCTGACGTCGCCGATGACATCGACGCGGTGCTGATCTCCCACCTGCACTCCGACCATGCCGACCTGCCCTCGCTGCGCAGGTTCCGCCGCGACGTGCCGATGCTCGTGCCGCCGGGGGCGAGGGCGTTCTTCGAGCGCCGCGGCTTCGCTGCGGTCTCAGAGCTGGCGGCGGGGGAATCGCGGCAGGTCAAGGGGATCACCGTCACCGCCACCGAAGCGACGCACCCGGTCAAGCGGCGCTCCGTCGCCGAGACGGAGGCGATCGGGTTCCTGGCGAGCGGCGCTCGGCGGATCTACTTCGCCGGCGACACCGACCTCTTCGACGGCATGGAGGCTCTCGGAGGCGGACTGGATCTCGCGCTGCTGCCGATCTGGGGCTGGGGCCCCAATCTCGGCGCCGGGCACCTCAACCCCAAGCGGGCCGCTCGCGCGGCGGCGATCCTCGAACCGAGGATCGCCGTCCCGATCCACTGGGGAACGCTCTATCCGGCCGGCCTCTCGCGTTTGCGCCCGCGCCCGCTGCGCCTGCCGCCGCACGAGTTCGCAGCTCAGATGCGGGAGCAGGCGCCTCAGGTGGAGGTGCGGGCGCTGGCGCCGGGAGAGGCGACCTCGCTCGCATAGCTCGGGTGCCCCAGTTCCGCGAGCCAACCTCGGAAGATCCTGTGCACCCGCTCCGCCCCGATGACCTCGTCGGCGGGCCAGGGCAGGTCGCTGGGGTGGAGGACGAAGGGAAAGCCCTGGGTCCCGCCGAGCCCACCGTGTGAGCCGACCAGCTCCTCGAAGGCCGCGACTTCGCCGAACTCGGGCCAGAGCGTGCTGTTGATCATCAGGTCGGCGCAGTGGGGAAATGAATCCGTGCGCCGCACGTGCTGGGCGGCGTTGGGCCCGAAGGGGGTCAGCGGATCCTCTCCCTCGACTCTGTCTTCATCGAGGAAGTTCGTCCCGGCCGCTCCGATCACCACCGCGCCGGAGCGCTCCGAGCGCGCCAGCACAAAGCCGATCCCGGGGTGGTCCCGAAGCGCCGGAACGAGCCGGGGGTAGATGGCTTCCATTCGCTCCAGGGTCACGCGCCCGGGCTCGTGGGGGAAGCTGATCAGGCCGAGGCATCCCGAGGCCATCACCGAGAGCTCGGGGACCTCCTCGCCGTGCGTTTGCTCGATCTGGCGGCGCCCGTCGGGGTCGAGCGCGACCGCGCCGTCGGCCAGGCGCTCGCGCGTCGCCCTCCGCACCGTGCGGCCGGCCGCGGTGTCGTCGCGCGCCACCTCGGTCAGCCCGGCGCTCAGGTAGGCCAGCGCGTCGTCGTCGCCGCCTTCGACCGCGATCGTGCTGTCGGGGTCGCAGGCGGAGCGGACCAGCTCCTCGAGGGTCTGCCCGTAGCGGTCGCGGAAGGTCTCCCCCTGCGTCTGCCCGTGGTCGGAGAGGACCACGAGGCGGTAGGGGCGGGGCGCCTCGGCGCAGGCGGCGGCGATTCGGGCGATCTGGCGGTCGAGGTCGCGCAGCACGGCGAGCGCGTCGTGGCGCTCGATGCCGGAGTGGTGGGCGACCTCGTCGTAGGCGAGGAAGGTGGTGTAGATGGTCGGACGGCCGGCGAGCACGTCGCCGACGACCGCGGCGACCTGCAGGTCGCGCTGGACGATCGTGCCCCAGGCGCGGACGAACGCGTAGGAGCGGCTGCGCGCGATGCGCGGCCGGACGTCGTCGCGAACCTGAGCCCGTGCCGCGCGGCGCTCGCGCACCACCTCGGCGAGGACGAGGACGAAGGTGCGGGCGACCGCGTAGGGGCGGGCGAAGTAGGCGGTGTAGTCCCTGCCGATCGGCCGGCGGCGGTGCAGTGCCGTGCTCATCGTCAGCATCGAGTGAGGGGCGTCGCCGGAGACGATGTTGGCGCGGCTGGCGCCGTCGGCGTGCAGGAGCCCGCGTCCGTCCGAATGCCGCCGCTCCAGCTCTTCGGCGTCGCGCGGGTGGTTGGTGACGATCGCCGCGCCGCGCTCCTTCTCCCACCAGCGGAACGCCGGCATGTCGTCGTTGTCGCCGTGCAGGAGGCCCGCCTGGCAGGCGCCGGTCTGCGAGGACCAGTCGGTCTCCCACTTCCTCAGCCGGTGGGAGTCGCGGCGCAGCCAGGCGGCGAGGTTCGGCGCGCTGCCGTCGCCGAGCGCCCGGTGGAGGACCGCGTGGGCGAGCCCGTCGATCTCCAGGAAGACGATCCCCGGCACCTCGCTCTCCACCGTCTGCTTGCGGCGGCGGAGCTGCCTCCGTACGACGTGGCGGTACCAGGAGTCGTCCTCGTCGATCGCGAACAGCGCGTAGACGATCGCCGTGACTGCCGCCATCACGATCGTCACCACGGTCCCCTCGAAGACGCCGTCGATCTCCGCCCCCGGGAGGAGATCGATCGCGAGCGTCACCAGCGCCCCGTTGAGCACGAGCGCTCCGAGGCCCAGGGTGAGGACGGTCAGTGGCAGCGCGAAGCGGGCCAGCACCGGCCAGACCAAGGCGTTGAGGAGGCCGATCAGCGCCGCCGCCCCGATCGCGTCGGCAGCGCCCTCCAGGACGAAGCCGTCCAGCGCCTGCGAGAGCAGCAGCAGGGTCACCGCGTCGAGGAGGAGGACGAGCAGCGCTCGCCAGAAGACGCTCGGGCGCATCTCTATGCGGTCACAGCGGTCAAGCGCCGAGGATCTTGGCCTTCTGGGCCGCGAACTCCTCCTCGGTCAAAACGCCCTGCTCTTTCAGCTGCCCCAGCTCCTTGAGCTGGTCGATGGTCGATTCCTGCGGCGCGGCGGCTGCGGGCGCCGCCATCGCTTGCGGGGCCTGTTCCTGGGCTTCCTGTTCTGACCAGCGCCGGCCCTGTCGCCGGGAGACCCGGTTGCTGACGCTGGTGGCGGTTCCGGCGATCACCGCGGTGCGGGCGACTCCTCGTAGCAGTCCTGGCATGAGATTCCCCTTTCGGAGGGTGTTAGGCCGCCTCGGCGGCATCGAGGGCAGAGATCACGGCCTGGACTGGGATCCGGCCGCTGGCGACGAGCTGCCCGCCGCCGCGTCGCACCGCGGTGGCGAAGGGCGCCGCCCAGCGGTTCTCGTAGACCAACAAGGCGGCCGAGGTTCCGGGCTCCAGGGCAGCCGCGGCCTCCTCGGCGTCCTCATCGCCCAGCAGCCCGGATTCGGCGCCGACGAAGACCGCGAACTCCTCGGCCTCCTCGCCGAGATCGGCGATCTCCACGCGCGTCACCGAGCCGTCCTCGGCCTTGGCGATGAACGCCAGGTCGAGGAGCCGAATCAGGCCCCGGTCGACCAGGTCGACCAGGTACGGCATCGCCTCGCCGGTCGGCTGCCGGCCCGGCCACTCGACCACCAGGTAATCGATCGGCCCCATCTCCAGGTCCTCGATGCTTCGGTTCTCCATCTCGTCCTCCTGCGATGAGGCTGGCCGCGCTTACAGCACGCGCTGCTCCTACCGTAGCCGAAGGCCACGCATACGGGTACGGATTTCCTTTGCAACTTCGTTGCATTGCTTGCTTTTGTCGAACGAGGGCGTACGGTTGGCGAGGAGGGCCGTGGACGAACGAGTTTTCGGACGAGAGAGCCCATACACAACCGACCGGGCCGAGCCCGGCGAAAGGAGCCCATATGGAGGCTCATCAAACGTCTCGACCGCCAGCCGGCGCCGAGTACTCAGGTTGGATCGCCTTCGCCGGTGTGATGATGGTGATCCTCGGATCGCTCGACGCCTTCTGGGCTCTGGCAGCGATCCTCAACGACGAAGTAGTCGTGGTCGGCGGCAGCGGCGCGCTGATCTTCGACATCACGACCTGGGGCTGGGTCCACCTGATCCTCGGCTCGGCGGTCGCGCTCACCGGCGTCGGTCTCATAACCGGGAACTCCGCCGCTCGCGTGGCCGGGATCTTCTTCGTCGCCGTCAACGCGGTCGCCCAGATCGTCTGGTTCCCGGCGGCGCCGCTCTGGGCCTTCCTGATGATCATCCTCGACACCGTGATCATCTACCAGCTCACCGTCAACTGGTCAGCAGAGGAGGCGCGTCGATGATCCCGCTCGCTGAGTTCACCCTCGGCGCCGCGCTCCTGACCGTCCTCGAGATCTTCCTCTTCATGGCCTGGATCTGGGTCCTGATCACGGTGATCGGCGATCTCTTCAGCGATCGCACGGTCTCGGGCTGGGGCAAGGCAGCGTGGACCTTTGCGCTGATCCTCGTGCCGTTCCTCGGCGTCTTCCTCTACCTCGTCGCACGAGGCGGTTCGATGCACGAACGAGGGTTGAAGCGACAGGCCGACGCGCAGCAGCAGCTCGACGCCTACATCCGGCAGGCCGCCGGCAGCTCGTCGGCCGACGAGCTCGTCAAGCTCGCGGGACTCCGCGACCAAGGTGCGCTCTCGGATTCGGAGTTCGCGCAGGCCAAGCAGAAGCTCCTCAGCGCCGACGGCCGCAGTGACGGGCTGAAGGTCCAGTAGGCCTCAGGCCCCGAGCACTGAGCCTCACGAAGGGATCAACGGCGGGCTTTCGCCCTAGCTGGCCGCCCTTTCGTGAGGCTCCATCCAATCGGGGCGCCCGGATTTGAACCGGGGACCTCACCGACCCGAACGGTGCGCGCTACCAGGCTGCGCCACGCCCCGAGAGGGCTGATTATCCCAGAGGCGGGAGTTGGGGTGCCGGCAGGTGCGCGCGGCCGCTACTTTGGGCGGGGAAGGGGGTCCTCTGGATGACGATGGCGCGAAGGCTTGTCCCGATCCTGGCTGTGGTGCTGCTGGCGGCGATGCCGGCGGCCGCCCGCGCCTACCTGCCGCCGGGCTTCATCGGCATCTCGCCGCAGAACGCGGGGACCGTTGAGGACTACGAGCTGATGCGGGAGGCGGGCATCCGCAGCGTCCGGTTTCCGCTCTTCTGGGCCGGCGTGGAGCCGGAGAACCCGGCCTTCTCGGAACGGCAGTGGGGCGGTTTCGACCACGAGGTGCGGCTGGCGGCCGACGCGGGTCTGGAGATCTTCCCGTTCGTCACCCTCTCGCCGAAATGGGTCGCCCCGCTCGGGATCGACCTTCCCGTCGCCAACGCCTGGCAGCGGCGGGCCTGGGCGTCGTTCGTCCGCGCGGCGGTCGACCGCTACGGGCCCGGCGGCAGCTTCTGGCGGGAGGAAGAAGAACTCCCCTACCTGCCGATCCGGCGCTGGGAGGTCTGGAACGAGGAGAACATCGTCACCTTCGCCTCGCGCCCCGACCCGGCCCGCTTCGCGACCCTGATCAGGATCGCCGGCCGGGTAATCCACCGGCGGGCCCCAGGGTCTGAGGTGATCCTCGGCGGGCTCTTCGGCAGGCCGCTGCAGATCCCGCCCAACGTCGCCTCGGGGGACTTCCTCGCGCGCTTCTACCGCGCCCGAAGGGTGAAGAAGTACTTCGACGGAGTCGGCCTGCACCCGTACGTGGCCGACGCCCGGGCGATGGGGGCGCAGCTGCGCAACCTGCGCCGGATCATGCGCCGCCACAACGACGGGGCGACGCCGCTCTACGTGACCGAGCTGGGGTGGGGATCGGAGAGCGGCCCGACCCGCTGGCAGCGCGGCCTCTGGGGCCAGGCCAACCAGCTCACCAGGAGCTTCGGGATGCTCTCCGCCAACCGGGGCCGCTGGGGGGTCGGCGGCGTCTGGTGGTTCACCTGGTCCGACGAGGGCGGCACTTGCGTCTTCTGCCACTCGGCCGGGCTGCTGAACGAGAGGCGGGAAGCGAAGCCGTCCTGGTACCGGTTCAACGAATGGACCGGCGGCGATGCCGGGGCGGCCCCGCGGATCGGCAGCGCCGACCTCCAGCCGGTCGAAGAAGCGAAGGCGGAATAGCTAGGCTCCGCTCGGACTTCCGAACCCGAGAAAAGGAGTTGCGATGGCTTTCTCCGTACCTGATCTTCCTTACGCGTACGACGCGCTCGAGCCTCACATCGACGAGGAGACGATGCGCATCCACCACGACAAGCACCATCAGGCCTACGTCGACAAAGCCAACGCCGCCCTCGAGGGGACCGAGTGGGCCGATCGCGACGTCGAGGACGTCCTCCGCAACCTCTCCGCCCTGCCCGGCGACAAGCAGGCCGCGGTCCGCAACAACGCCGGCGGCCACTACAACCACACCCTCTTCTGGCAGATGCTGGGCCCCGACGGCGGCGGCAAGCCGGGCGGCGAGCTGGGCTCGGCGATCGGCGACACGTTCGGCTCCTTCGACTCCTTCAAGGAGGAGTTCAAAAACGCCGGCATCGCCCGCTTCGGCTCCGGCTGGGCCTGGCTGGTCAAGGACTCCTCCGGGCTAGCGGTCGTCTCGACCCCGAACCAGGACTCGCCGATCTCCGACGGCACCACGCCGCTGCTCGGCTGCGACGTCTGGGAGCACGCCTACTACCTGAAGTACCAGAACAAGCGCCCCGAATACATCGACGCCTTCTGGAACGTCGTCAACTGGGACTACGTCGCGGAGAGGTTCGCCTCGTAGCTCTGCTCTGAGGCTGCGGGAACCTCGCTCATCGCGTGCTCGGCGAGTGCGGTGATCGTCAGGCTGGGGTTGACGCCGACGTTCGCCGGCACCGCCGAGCCGTCGCAGACGAGCAGGTTCTCGTAGCCGAAGACCCGCTGGCGGGCGTCGACCACCCCGTCCTCGGGGCCGTGGCCGATCACCGCGCCGCCGAGGATGTGGGCGGTGGTCGGCACGTTGAGGAGCGCCTCGGTGACCGAGCTCTGGGCGAGGCCGCCGGTGCGCTTCGCCAGCCATTCGGCCGCGTCGTTGGCGCCGGGGATGAAGGTCGGGTTCGGCTTCTCCGGGTCCTGCTCGGTCTGCAGCCAGACGTTGCCTGAGCGTTTCAGCCTCGGGCGCAGGGCGATCGCGTTGTCCAGCGTCTGCATCACCAGGAGGATGATCGTGCGGCGCGACCAGCCCTTCGGCCACAGCACCTTGGCGAAGCGGACCGGATGGCGGACGATCTGCCCCAGCAGCTTCAGCGGCCGGGTGACCCGGGTCCCGTCGCCGACCAGGAGCGTGTAGAGGAGGCCCATCGAGTCGCCGGCCTTGCCGTAGCTGACGGTCTCGATGTGGGTGTCGGGGTCGGGGTAGATGCTGCCGCTGATCGCGACCCGCTTGGTCAGGTCGTCGGGGTAGTCCTCGGGGACGGTGACGGCGAGGATCATCTCGCTGTTGGTCCGGACCAGCTCGCCGAGGCGGTTGGAGATCCGCGGCAGGGCGCCGTTCAGGCGGCAGCGCTGCAGCAGCTTGTTGGTGCCGAGGGCGCCGGCGGCGACGACGACGCCGCGGGCGGTGATCGTGCGGCGGCCGCGGCCGGGGATCATCCCCGAGCGCTCGCTCGCGATCGAGTAGCCCTCGCTGCCGTCCTCGGCGCCGAGCGGGCGGATCTCGGTCACGGTGCGGTCCGGGAGGACCTCGACGCCGCGCTGCTCGGCCAGGTAGAGGTAGTTCTTGACCAGCGTGTTCTTGGCGCCGTGGGGGCAGCCGACCATGCAGCGGCCGCAGAAGGTGCAGCCGGTGCGGTCAGGGCCCTCGCCGCCGAAGTAGGGGTCGGCGACGGTCTTCCCCGGCTCGCCGAAGTAGATCCCGACCGGGGTCTTGCGGTAGGTGTCGCCGACGCCGATGTGCTCGCCGTACTCGCGGAGGAGGTCGTCGGCGGCGTCGTCGACCGCGACATCGGCGACGCCGAGCATGCGCTGCGCTTCGGCGTAGTGGGGCGCCAGCTCGCGCTCCCACTCGGCGAGGTCGGCCCACTGCGGGTCCTCGAAGAACTTCGTCGGGGGGACGTAGAGCGTGTTCGCGTAGCCGAGGCTGCCGCCGCCGACGCCGCAGCCGCTGACGACGGAGACGTCCTTGAAGGTCGAGAGGCGGAAGATGCCGCGCAGCCCGAGCCGCGGCGCCCAGAAGTAGCGGCGGATGTCCCAGGTCGACTTCGGGAAGTCCTTGTCGGTGAAGCGCTTGCCGCACTCCAGGACGGCGACCTTGTAGCCCTTTTCGGCCAGGCGCAGGGCGGAGACCGAGCCCCCGAACCCGGAGCCGACCACCACCCAGTCGTAGTCGTACTGGCTCATCAGCCAGTCAAGCCTACTCGGCGCTGCTCAGGCCTCGCCCGGCTCCAGGGGGCGGAAGTCGGTGGTGCGGGCACCGCAGACCGGGCAGAACCAGTCCTTGGGGATGTCCTCGAAGGCGGTTCCGGGAGGGATCCCGCCGTCCGGATCGCCGACCGCGGGGTCGTAGATGAAGCCGCAGCTCTCGCAGATCCAGAGCGTGATGTCCTTGGTCTCGGTCGTCATGGCCTGAATGTTACGGACCCGGCTATTTGCCGAAGCTGACCTGCGGGGTGGCGCGGTCGGCCTCGTCGACCTCGAAGAACTCGCGCGGGGTGAAGCCGCCCTGATTGGCGATGACCGAGCCCGGGAACTGCTGGATGTCGGTGTTGTATGACTGGACGTTGGAGTTGTAGATCCGGCGCGCGGCCTGGATCTCGTCCTCCAACTCGGAGAGGTTGCGGCTCAGCTGCTGGAAGTTCTCGGTGGCCCGCAGGGTGGGGTAGTTCTCCGCGACGGCGCGCAGTTCGGTCAGGGCGCCGGTCAGTTTCGACTCGGCTTTGGCGGTGTCGGCGACGCTCGATGCCTGCATCGCCTCGGCCCGCGCCTCGGTGGCTTTCTGGAAGGTCGCCTGCTCGTGCTCGGCGTAGCCTTTGACCGTCTCGACCAGGTTGGGGACGAGGTCGTGTCGCCGCTTGAGCTGCACGTCGATCCCGCTCCAGGACTCGTCGACCCGGTTCCGCGAGGCGATGATCGAGTTGCGCTTCCCGACGTAGTAGAGGACCGCGAGGATCAGGATTACGACGACGACGATGATGACGATGGTCATGGGGGGCTCCTGTGGTGGGACCGGGGTCGCCGCCATCCTACCGCCGCGGTGGGTCGTAGGATCGCGGCGTGGGCGCCAAGCAGGAAGCGCAGGAATGGACCGAGACGGTGCGGCGCTACGGCGAGCGCAACGGGCTCGCCTACGAGCCGGTGGGCGGGATCAACCCCAAGGACGGGCCGGTGGCCCTCTGCGTCGGCGGCGTCAACCGCCTGACCGGGCAGCTGAGCGAGGGCTTCTGGGGCTCCTCCTGCGACGCCGACGAAAAGGAGGTCGGCGGCTTCTTCGCCAAGGCGGTGCTGCCGACGGCGGTGCTGGCGAAGGCGCACATGCCCGACCTGGCGCGGGTGGTGCCGGCCTTCAACGTCGAGTCGATCGAGGGGCACGAGGCCGTCACCCAGCGCTTCCAGCGCAAGGTCGAGTTCGAGTCGATCGAGTTCAACCGGCGCTTCCTGGCGACGGTGCCGAAGGAGTACGACCCGATCGCCCTGCGCGAGCTGTTCGGCCCCGGCTTCCTCGCCTGGGTGACGACGCTCGGCGGCGAGATCGACTTCGGCGTCAACGATCGCCAGCTCTGGTTCCTATGGCGCCTCGGCGAGCGCAGCGAGCGGGAGCTGAAGACGGCGCTGGAGAACGCTGGGCAGCTGTTCAAGCGGTTGCAGGGCGAGATGGACGAGAGCGGCATCCACACCTACCCGCCCGGCCCTTGGCACGCCGGCCTGGAGCCCTTCCCGGCCACCTAGGCCCGAACTGCATCAAATTTCCGGGCTGCTGGGCCGGAAATTTGATGCAGTTCGATCAGGTGGGGTAGTCGGGGTCGCCCGGGAGGACTACGCGCGGTTCCTCGCCGTCCGCGACCACCTTCGGCAGGATCGGCTCGATCGCCCGCTCGCGGTAGGCGGCCAGCGCCTCCTCGGAGGTCCGGAACTCCGAGAGCCAGCGCAGCTGCGTGCGGGTGGGGAAGGAGAGGACGAGCTCGCCGGCCTCCTCGGTCTCGAGCGCGGCCGCGGGCCGGAACCAGCGGGCCTCGGTGGTCTCGACCCCGTCGGGTTGCGGCGGCGTGTGGGCGGGGGCGAGGGCGAGGAAGAACCAGGCGTCGAAGCGGGTGGCGATCACCTCCGGGGTGATCCAGCGGGTGAAGGGGACGAGCTCCTCTCCCGCCGCCAGCTCGATGCCCGCCTCCTCGGCGAGCTCGCGCAGCGCGCAGGCGCGCAGGCCCGCTTCGTCGGCGCCGTCGGCCTCGTCGAGCGAGCCGCCGGGGAAGACCCAGACGCCGGGCATGAACCTCGCTTCCTCGCTGCGCCGCAGCAGCAGCACCTCGAGCGCCCGCTGCGAGTGCTTGCCGCCCCGCCTCAAGAGCACGATCGAGGCCGCCGGCCGCGGCGTCGACGGCGGTCCGAAGTTCGGCATCTCCGCCGGCCCGCGCCTGCGCTCCTCCATCGCGGCAGCGTAGCGGGGCGCCCGTTTTCGGCTAACGCTGAATTCGGGCCCCTATGGGGGCTCTTTTTCAGCGACCGCTGAGTTCAGGCGGCTCGCGGCAGCTGCGCGAGACCGGTGGGCGCCGAGGCCAGCGCGGCCTCGATCGAGGCGGCGGCGATCGCGACCAGCTCGCGCAGCTCGTCCTCGGAGATCGAGAGCGGGGGCATGAGGACGACGGTGTTGCCGAGCGGGCGGATGAAGGCGCCCCGCCCGCGGGCCTCGACCGTCACCCGGTGGCCCATCCGCAGCGAGGCGTCGCGCTCGCCGAGGTCGATCCCGACCATGAAGCCCTTCTGGCGCACCTCGGCCACCCCGGGCAGCGCCGCGACGCCGGCGAGGAGATCCTCCAGCAGGGCGATCTTCGGCTGCAGGCGCTCGATCGTCCGCTCCCGCTCGAAGACGTCGAGGCTCGCCAGGGCGGCCGCGCAGGCGAGCGGGTTGCCGGTGTAGGTGTGGCCGTGGAAGAAGGTCTTGAACTCCTCGTAGGCGCCGAGGAACCCCTCGTAGATCTCCTCCGTCGCCAGCGTCGCCGCCAACGGCAGGTAGCCGCCGGTGATCCCCTTCGCCAGGCACATCAGGTCGGGCGCCACGCCCTCCTGCTCGCAGGCGAACATCGTCCCGGTGCGGCCGAAGCCGGTCGCCACCTCGTCGCAGATCAGCAGCGCCCCGTGGCGGTCGCAGAGCTCGCGGGCGGCGCGCAGGTAGCCCGGGGGCTGGAGCCGGATCCCGGCGGCGCCCTGGACAAGGGGCTCGATGATCACCCCGGCCACCTCCGGGCCGTGGGCGGCGAGGACGCGCTCGAGGTCGGCGGCGTCGCCGGGCTCGGCCAGGTGGGTCTCGAACAGGAGCGGCCGGTAGGTCGAGTGGAAGAGGTCGATCCCGCCGACCGAGACCGAGCCGATCGTGTCGCCGTGGTAGGCCTCGCGCAGGCGCACGAACTTCGTCCGCCGCGCCTCCTCCCCGCCGCGCTGCTGCTGGTACTGGAAGGCGATCTTCAGCGCGATCTCGGCCGCGGTCGAGCCGGAGTCCGAGTAGAAGACGCGCGAGAGCTCGCCGGGGGCGATCTCGACCAGGCGCGCCGCCAGCTCCGTCGCGCCCGGATGGGAGAGCCCGAGCATGGTCGTGTGGGCGACCCGGTCGAGCTGCGCGCGCACGGCCGCGTCGATCGCCGGGTGCCGGTGCCCGTGCACGTTGCACCAGAGCGCCGCCGTCCCGTCCAGGTAACGCCGCCCCTCGGTATCGAAGAGGTAAGAGCCCTCGCCCCGCTCCACCACCAGCGGCTCCTCCTCGCTCCACCCCTGCTGCTGCGTGAACGGATGCCAGACGTATTCCCGGTCCAGCTGCGCGTAGTCCGCCTGCATCCCCGCGCAACTTAACCCTGGCAGCGGCGGGACCGGCTCCCAGCGGTCTCCAGCGCAGCGTGATATCGCTCACACGAGCAACTATTGCCCTTCTGAAACGGTTGCGCCCATGCAACTATTGTCGGGATGCCTGACGAGACCGCCGCACGCCTGACCGCGCTGATGCACCACATGTTCCTCTACGACCGCGGCAACCAGCTGCGGGTGATCGAGGAGACGGGTCTCTCGATGACCCAGTGCAAGGTGCTGCTCGAGCTCGGCGGGCTCGGGCACGACGCGCAGGCCTGGCAGGTCAGCGACCTCGCCGAGCGCTTCGGCGTCTCGGTGCCCTCGATGAGCCGCGCCGTCGATGCGCTGGTGAAGGCGAAGCTGGCGACCCGGGTCGAGGACCCGGGCGACCGCCGCGTGCGCCGGGTGAAGATCACGGCGAAGGGCAAGAAGCTGGTCGCCACCCTCGTCACCGTCCGCCTGACCGGCATCGAATCCTTCGTCGCGACCCTCAGCGCCGCCCAGCGCCGCAAGCTCGACGCCGCCGTCGAGGCGCTGATGGACCGCGAGGACCTCGCCCAGACCTACCAGCACCTGAAGGGAAGTGAGCGCCCGTGACCCGATACCGCCACCTGATCACCGACGACAACCGCAAGTGGTGGACGCTCGGCGCGATGTGCTTCGCGCTGTTCATGATCATGCTCGACAACACGGTCGTGAACGTCGCCCTGCCCTCGATCCAGAAGGACCTGGGGGCGTCGATCAGCGGGCTGGAGTGGACGATCAACGGCTACACGCTCTCTTTCGCAGTCCTGCTGGCGACCGGCGGCCGGCTCGGCGACATCTTCGGCCGGCGGCTGATGTTCCTCGCCGGCGTTGTCATCTTCGCCCTCTCCTCGGCGACGGCGGGCTTCGCGCCGAGCGAGACCGCGCTGGTCCTCAGCCGCGTGGTCCAGGGAGTCGGGGCGGCGCTGATGATGCCCGGGACGCTCTCGATCATCACCGACGCCTTCCCGGCCCACGAGCGCGGCAAGGCGATGGGGACCTGGGCCGGCGTCTCGGCGCTGGCGCTGGCGGTGGGGCCGGTGCTGGGCGGGTTCCTCACCGAGCACGTCAGCTGGCGGGCGATCTTCTACGTCAACATCCCGGTCGCGGTCGGGGCCGTGCTGGCGACCCTGTTCGCCGTGCGCGAGTCGCGCGACACCACCGTCGGCCGCGAGGTCGACTACGCGGGTGTCGCCGTCCTCACCGCCGGCCTGACCGCGCTCGTCCTCGCCCTCGTCGAGGGCAACAGCTGGGGCTGGGGCTCGCCGCAGGTCGTCGCCCTCCTGACCGGGGCCGCGCTGGCGCTGCCGGCCTTCGTCTGGGTCGAGAACCGCGTGCGGGCGCCGATGGTCCAGTTCGACCTGCTCAGCGACCGCAACTTCCTCGCCGCCGTCTGCGTGGCGATGATCATCAGCTTCGCGATGTTGGGCGTCTTCTTCTTCCTCGCCCTCTACATGCAGGACATCCTCCGGTACTCGCCGCTGGAGGCGGGGGTGCGGTTCCTGCCCTCGACTCTGATGATCGTCGGCGTGGCGCCGGTCGCCGGGCGGCTCTCGGACCGCTTCGGCCCGCGCTGGCTGATCGCCGGCGGGCTGGTCCTGGTCGCGGCGTCCCTGTTCAGCTTCAGCCGCATCGCGGTCGACTCCAGCTACCTCGACCTGCTGCCCGGCTTCATGCTGCTCGGCATCGGGATCGCGATGACGATGTCGCCGATGACCAGCGCCGCGATGAACGCGGTGCCGGTGCAGAAAGCGGGGATCGCCTCGGGCGTGCTCTCGATGTTCCGCATGGTCGGCGGCAGCCTCGGCGTGGCGGTGACCGGCGCGATCTTCCAGGGGCTGGTCAGCTCCCGGCTCGACACGCTGCTGACGGGCACCGGCGTCGGCGCCGCGCAGCGGGAGTCGATCTCCGACCAGCTTGGCGGCGGCTCGGTTCCGAGCGTCCCCGGACTCGGCCCGGCGCAGGCCAAGGAGGCGGCGGCCGCGGGCCGCGAGGCCTTCGTCTACGCGCTCGGCCACGCGATGACGGTCTCCGGCCTGGTGGCGCTGCTCGGCGCCGCGATCGGGGCGACCGCGATCCGCGCCAAGTCGCGGACCTCGACCAGCCCGCGGGCCGCGGCGGCCGAGGCCAGCGCCGGCGGCGAGGCGCTGGCCGGCGAGGAGGCCCAGGAGGCGGCGCAGATCGCCTAGGGCTGGAGCCAGCGGCGTTCGTCCATTATCGGGAATAGGCCGACAAAGGACGAACGCCGTAAGCGATCGCCTAGAGGCGGAGCGCCGGCCAGCTCGCCGGCTCGGCCAGGTCGAGGCTGGGGAGGGTCAGGACCGGCGCCCCGCCCAGCCGGCCGATCGTCTCCCGGTTGGAGCGCTCGACCTCGCTCGGTTCCCGGGGCCAGGGCGTCAGCACCACCGCGGCCACCTCGAGCCCAGCCGCGCGGGCCGCCTCGGCCGTCAGCAGGGTGTGGTTGATCGTGCCGAGGCCGGGGCCGGCGACGATCGCGAGCGGATGGCCGAGATCGACCGCGAGGTCGCGCACGAGGTAGGTGGGGGAGAGCGGGACGAGGAGGCCGCCGACGCCCTCGCAGACGATCGCGTCGGCGCCCGCGGCGGCCGCGCGGGCGGCCTGCCGCAGCCGCTCCGGCTCGATCGTCTCGCCCGCCAGCGCCGCCGCGAGGTGCGGCGAGGCGGGTGGGCCGTAGCGGTAGGGGGCGATCTCCGCGTCGCTCTGGCTGGAGCCGGAGGCGCGGCGCAGCAGCGCCGGGTCGCTCTCGCCCTCCTCGTCGAGCCCGGTCACGGCGGGCTTGAAGACGGCGACGCGCCTGCCTTCGTCGGCGAGCGTCCTGGCGATCGCCGCCGCGACGACGGTCTTGCCGACCTCGGTGCCGGTGCCGGTGACGAAGAGGCCGGCGGCGTCAGCCATCCTCAGGCGGCGAGCGGCTGAGCCGCCAGGAGGCCGACCTCGCGCGCCGCCGCGCCGATCTGCCGCGCCGCCCAGGCCAGCTCCTGCTCCTCGTGGGTCGCCATCACCGTGCAGCGCAGCCGGCTCGATCCCTCGGGCACGGTCGGCGGCCGGATCCCCTGGGCGAAGACGCCGCGGCGCAGGACCTCCTCGCAGAGTGCCATCGCCGTCTCGGCGTCGCCGACCTGGATCGGGACGACCTGGCTCTGGCACGCCCCGGCGCCGAGGCCCTCCTCGGCCAGCGCGGCGCGTAGGGTCGCCGCCCGCGCCTGCAGCCGCTCGACCAGCTCTGGCTCGGCTTCCAGCAGCTCCAGGGCGGCGAGGGCCGCGCCGGCGCTCGGCGGGGGCGGCGCCGTCGAGAAGATGAAGGGACGGGCGGTGTTGACGAGGTAGTCGACGGTCTCCGCGCTGGCGCAGACGTAGGCCCCGTAGGAGCCGAGCGCCTTGCCCAGGGTGCCGACCACGACGTCGAGCTCGCCGCTGAGGCCGGCAGCGGAGACCGAGCCGCGGCCGCCCGGGCCGAGGGCGCCGGTCGCGTGGGCCTCGTCGACCATCAGCCGGGCGCCGTGGCGGCGCGCCAGCTCCAGCAGCTCGGCGAGCGGCGCCACGTCGCCGTCCATCGAGAAGACCCCGTCGGTGACGATCAGCGCCGGCCGGCCGCGCACGTGGTAGAGCGCCCAGGCGAGGTGCTCGAGGTCCCTGTGGCGGTAGACGAAGGTCTCCGCCCGCGAGAGCCGGCAGCCGTCGACGATGCTGGCGTGGTTGAGCTCGTCGGAGAAGACGACCTCGCCCCTGCCGGCGAGGGCGGCGACGACGCCGGTGTTGGCGAGGTAGCCGGAACCGAACAGCAGCGCCGACTCGTAGCCCTTGAAGGCCGCCAGCCGCTCCTCCAGCCGCCGGTGGGGCTCCATGTTGCCCGAGATCAGCCGGGAGGCGCCGGCGCCCGCGCCCCAGCGCCGCGCCGCCTCGGCGGCGGCCTCGCGCACCTCGGCGCGGTCGGCGAGTCCCAGGTAGTTGTTGGAGCAGAGGAGCAGGACGGGGCGGCCGTCGAGCGTCACGCTCGGCCCCTGCGGTCCCTCGATCAGCCTCAGTTGCCGGTAGAGCCCACGTCCGCGGAGCTCCTCGAGCCGCTCGGCGACGTCGGTCACGCCGCCCGTGGGTAGGAGGGCGGCTTCTTCGACTTCTTGACCACCCGCAGCTGGGTCGAGGGGTCCCAGAAGTTGGCGTCCGCCTGGCTGTCGACCAGCTCGTCGATCGGGGTCGCCGGGGCGTCGCCCTCGAGCCAGCCGGAGCGGTTGTCGGGCCGCGGGTTGGAGCCGTTGTCCGGCTGGCGGGCGACGTTGAGGCCGAGCT
The DNA here is from genome assembly GCA_046733335.1 of Actinomycetota bacterium. GTDB lineage: Bacteria > Actinomycetota > Thermoleophilia > Solirubrobacterales > 70-9 > VAYN01. Next base: position 20,621 of record JBKPOX010000047.1, read on the forward strand.
CTTCGAACATCGCCCGGTCCTCGGCCGGCTCGGCGCCGAGCGTGGTGAGGAAGTTGCCCATCATCACCCCGTTGAGGCCCGCCTTCACCGCCAGCTTGTGCATGCTGCCGAGGTTCTCGACCCGGCCGCCGCAGAGGCGGAAGAGGGCGCCGGGGATGATCAACCGGAAGATCGCAATCCACTTCACGACCTCCCACGGGTCCATCACCTCGCGCTCGCCGAACTTCGTCCCCTCCTTCGGGATCAGGAGGTTGATCGGGACCGAGGTCGGGTTGATCTCGGAGAGCTCGAAGGCCATCTCGACCCGCTGCTCCTCGCTCTCGCCGAGGTTGAGGATGCCGCCGACGCAGGTCTCGAGGCCGGCCTCCTTCACCGCCTCGATCGTCCGCAGCCGCCCCTCGTAGCGGACCGTGGTGGAGACCTCCGGGTAGTAGGAGCGCGCCGACTCGACGTTGTGGTGGACCCGCTGCACCCCCGCCTCCTTCAGCGCCCTGGCGCGGTCCTTCGACATGTGGCCGATCGAGGCGCAGCGCTTGAGGTTGGTCTGCTCGGCGACGAGGCGGGCGCCGTCGAGGATCTTCTCGAAGTCGCGCTTGGAGAGCCCCTGGCCCTGGGTGACCATGCAGAAGCGGTGGGCGCCGGCGGCCTCGGCCGCCTTCGCGTGCTCGAGGATCTGCTCCGGCTCCATCATCGCGTGCATCGGCGTGTCCGCCTCGGCGTAGCGGGACTGGGCGCAGAAGCCGCAGTCCTCGGCGCAGCCGCCGGACTTGGCGTTGACCAGCGAGCACATGTCGGTCGAGTCGCCGAAGTTCTCGCGGCGGACCTCCCAGGCGCGTTCGACCAGGGCTTCGATCTCGGCGTGGTCGCCGAGGCGGCCGTAGGCGAGCGCCTCCTCGGCGCTGATCAGGGGGGGCATGGGGCGCAGCCTAGGAAGCGCGGCGGACGCCTGAGGAGGGTGCGCCCACCATTTGTTTCGCTATGCGGAGCAAATGGTGGGCGCGCTTCGTAGAGTCGGCGCATGGAGCCAGTGGCGAGGCGGCGGCGATGGGGAGCGCTGGGGGTTCTGCTCTGCCTGGCGTCGGTGGCGTTCGCCTGCGGTGCGTCGCTTGGGGACGGGAGCGATGCGAAGCCGCGACCGGCCACCGCCCTCGCCCCGGACCAGTTGGCCGGACAGCGGATCGTGGTCGGCGTCAGCGGCACCTCGATCTCCCGCGGTCTGCGCGGCGCGATCCGCCAGGGCAGGATCGCCGGCGTCGTCCTCTTCGCCGCGAACCTCCCCAGCCGGGCCGCCGGCCGCCGCCTGATCGCGCGGCTGCAGGCGATTCCCCGGCCGCCGCGGCTGCGTGACCCGCTGCTGGTCATGGTCGACCAGGAGGGCGGGCAGGTGAAGCGCCTGCGCGGCGCCCCGACCGCCTCCGCCGAGGCGATGGGCGCCCGCGGCGCCGCCTACAGCGCCGAACAGGGCCACCGCACCGCCGCCAACCTGCGCGACGTCGGCGTCAACGTCGACCTCGCGCCGGTGCTCGACGTCGGCCGCCCGGGGGGAGTGATCGCCGGGACCGAAAGGAGCTTCGGCTCGACCGCGGCGCGCGTCGCCGAGGCCGCGATCCCCTTCGCGAAGGCCCTGCAGGCTGGCGGCGTCGCCGCCACCGGCAAGCACTTCCCCGGCTTCGGCGCCGCCCGCGAAAACACCGACTTCTCGGTCGAACGCATCGACCTCTCGAAGCACGAGCTGAGGGCGATCGACGAGAAGCCCTACGCCGCCTTCGTCGCCGCCGGCGGCAAGCTGGTGATGCTGCGCACCGCGATCTACCCCGCCTTCTCCGACCGGCCCGCCGCCTTCACCCGCGCGATCGCCACCGGCGAGCTGCGCAACCGGCTCGGCTTCGAGGGGGTGACGATCACCGACGCCCTGGAGACGCCGGCGGTCGAAGACTTCGGCAGCCCGGCCCGGGCTGCGGTCGCCGGCGCGAGGGCCGGCGCCGACCTGCTGCTCTACACGCACCTGGAGACGGCGACGACGGCGTGGAAAGCCCTCCTCGCGAAGCTGCGCTCGGGCGCCCTCCGCCGCGCCCCGTTCGAGCAGTCGGTCGAACGCGTCCTCGAGTTGCGCGCCGGGCTGCAGCGCTAGGGAACTGGCGACGACTCGGCGCATCCGATTCTTGCCCCAGCGGGGTGGGGCATAGATCGGATGCGGCTCGCAGGGCGCCGGCCGCTCGTGATCGCTCAGCCCGGCACCGCCGCCAGCGACTCCCATAGGTAGAGCGAGGCGAGGCTGCGGTGGGGGCGCCAGGGCTCGCCGATCTCGAGCACCCGCTTCGGCGGCGGCATCTCCTCCAGCCCGTACTCGATCTGGATCGCCTTGCGGATGCCGAGGTCGCCGCCGGAGAGGACGTCGGGCCGCTGCAGGTGGAAGATCAGGAACATCTCGGCCGTCCACTGCCCGAGGCCGCGGACGGCGACGATCTCCTCGATCACCTCCTCGTCGCCGAGCTGCTCGAGCCGGTCCAGCTCGAGCTCGCCGGCGAGGACGTGGGCGGCGAGGTCGCGGACGTATTCGGTCTTGCGCCCGGAGAGGCCGCAGGCCCGCAGGTCCTCCTCGCTCGCCTCCAGCAGCTGCTCCGGCGAGGGGGTCGTGCCGCCGAAGAGCTCGAGCACGCGCCGGTAGATCGTCCGCGCGGCCTTGGTCGAGAGCTGCTGGCCGACGATCGCCCGCAGCAGCGCCCCGTAGGCGTCGGCGGGGCGCTCCTCCTGGCGCCGCCGCAGCCGGGTCGCGATGTCGATCCCGCCGAGCCGCTCGATCAGCGCCGCCATCACCGGGTCGGAGGCGGCGAGCTCCTTGCGCGCCCTCGCGCTCACCGCCCCGTCCACCGCGGGCGGCGCTTCTCGGCGAAGGCGCGGATTCCCTCGCGGAAGTCCTCGGAGGAGAAGCACGACTCGCGCAGGGCGACGAGGCCGGCCTCCTGCCGCTCGGTCAGCTCGGGGTTCGCGTTGAGGAGGTCGATCGCGTGCTTGTTGCCGCGCATCGAGAGCGGCGCGTTCTCGGCGACCGCCGCCGCCAGCGCGATCGCCTCGGCCTCCAGCCGCTCGTCGGCGACGACCTCGTTGACCAGCCCCACCGCCTCGGCGCGGCCAGCCTCGAGGTTGCGGCCGGTGAGGAAGAGCTCCTTGGTCCGCGCCAGCCCGATCACGTCGAGGAACTTGCGCAGCCCGGTGTGGCCGTAGATCAGGCCGAGCTTGGCCGGCGGCATCCCGAGCTTGGCGCCGGCAGCGCAGATCCGCAGGTCGCAGGTGATCGCCAGCTCGAGGCCGCCGCCGAGGCAGTGGCCGTTGATCGCGGCGACCGTCGGCCAGGGGTGCTTCGCGATCGCCTCCATCGCCGCGTGGAAGGGATGGGCGACGAGCGCCTCGGCGTCACGCTCGAAGCTCTGCTCCGGGATCCCGGCGATGTCGTACCCGGCCGAGAAGAGGGGCGGGGCGCCGGTGATGAGAACGCAGCGGGTCTCGATCCCGCGGTCGAGCTGCGGCATCGCCTCGGCGAGCGCGTCGAGGATCTCGTGGTCGAGCGCGTTGCGGCGGGCGGGGTTGGAGATCGTCAGCCGCGCGACCGCCTCCGCGGGCCGGTCGAGGAGGAGCTTGCCGCCCGCGAGGCGCTCTTCCACGCGCCTACTCCAGCACCACGAGGACGTCGCCTTCGCTGACCGACTGCCCCTCCGCGCAGCGGATCTCCTTCACGACCCCGTCGTCCTCGGACTCGACCGGGATCTCCATCTTCATCGACTCGAGGATGACGACGGTGTCGCCGTCGGACACCCGATCGCCGACCGCGACCTCGATTTTCCAGACGTTGCCGGTGATGTGCGCCTCGATCTCTGCCATGGGCGGGACAATAGTCGCGTCGCGGGACCGTACCGCCTCCAACCAAAAATACCTAGCTTTTTGGGCGTACGACAACCAATTTGCTAGGGTTTTTTGGGTGAACGATGGTCAGCTGAGAAGGCTTCTGACGGATCGATCGACCTGGTGGCGAAATCCGGGCTGGGAGCAGGACGATCCCGACCTGCGCGATGCCGCCGCGGCCCCGTTCGTCTACGAGCCACAGCCGCTCGAGGGCCTTCGCCCTCCGGGCCTGTATGTGCTCCGCGGGCCCCGACGGGTGGGGAAGAGCGTCGAGCTGAAACGGGCGATCGCCGCGACGATCGGCCAGGGGGCCAATCCCCGCCTGGTCGCGTTCTGCTCCTGCGACGGGCTCAGCGCCCAGGACGTGCGGCGCCTGGTCGCCGTCGGCCAGAAGGACACGGCGACCCTCGAGGGGGAGCGTTACTGGTTCCTCGACGAGATCACCGCCGTCCCCGGCTGGGCGGTGGTCGTGAAGGAGCTGCGCGACGCCGACCCGGTCTTCCGGCGCAGCTGCGTCGTTCTCTCCGGTTCCTCGGCGCGCGACCTGCGCGAGGCGACCAAGGCCCTGGCAGGGCGTCGCGGAGACGTCGCCGACTCCGACCGGCTGCTGCTGCCGATGGATTTCCGAGCCTTCTGCCACGCGACCGGCGACTTCGGGCAGCTGCCGGACGGGGCGGTGAGGCCGAGGGATCTCCTTGCCCCGGCCGGGGGTGCGGCGGTGGCCGATCTGGCCCCCTTCTTCTCGGATCTGGACCATGCCTGGCAGTCGTACCTGCGCATCGGCGGCTTCCCCAGGGCGGTGAGCGATTTCGTCGAAAGCGCTGATGTCGGAGCGGGCTTCCTCCGAGCCCTGTGGGACGTGATCGCCGGCGACGCCTTCCAGAGCACCGGGATGACCGAGGCGGAGGTGGCGACCTTTCTCGAGCGTCTGCTGGTCGGGCTGGGATCTCCCGTCAACGCCTCGGCGCTCGCCCGGGAGGTGGGCCTCTCGGACAATCACCGGGTGAACGACCGAGTCGACGCGCTCAGCTTCGCCCTGATGGCGTGGCGCTGCCACCAGGCCCGGGACGGGCTCCCGAACCTGAGGGCGCAGGAGAAGGTGTACTTCCTCGACCCGCTGATAGCCAGGTTGCCGCACCTCCGCGACGGGCGCCGGCGGGACCCCGACGACTCGCAACTGACCGAGCAGCAGCTGGGGGTGCTGCTGCTGCGAGCCGCCGGCGGCGGGCCGGAGGCGCTGCTGGAGGCGGGGACGGTCATGTACGAGCGGACCTCGAGCGATGCTGAGATCGACTTCGTCGGGCCTGACCTGGAGATCGCGTTCGAGGGCAAGTACGTCGACGGGCCGTGGCGGCGCGCGGCGCAGACCATCCGGTCCCGGTACGAGCGGGGCGTCATGGTGACTCGCACGGTCCTCGACACGAGCGAGAGCGACGGGCGCCGGCGGGTGTGGGCGGTTCCCGCCGGCATCGTCGGCTGGTTGCTGACGACGCGAGGGTCCACGCTTTGACGCTGGCCGCGATCGTCGCCGCGCGCAACGAGGCCGACCGGGTCGGGGAGACGGTGCGGGCCCTGCGGGGGGCCTTCCCGGAGGCGCGGATCTGGGTCGCCGACGACGCCTCCGGCGACGGGACGGCGGAGGCGGCGATGCTCGCCCGGGCCGAGGTGGTCCGGCGCGGGCGGCCCCACGGCAAGGGCGGCAACGTCACCGCCGCCGCCGAGGCGGCGCTCGGCGTCGAGCCGCCGCCGGCAATCGTGCTCCTCTGCGACGCCGACCTCGCCGGCTCGGCGGCGCGGCTTGGGCCGCTGGTCGAGGC
>JBKPOX010000048.1:0-26614 GCA_046733335.1 Actinomycetota bacterium
CCCCCCCCCCCCCCCCCCCCCCCCCCCCCCCCCCCCCCCCCCCCCCTTTTCAACCAGAAGCCGGCATACGAGATTGTACCGAATGTCTCGTGGGCTCGGAGATGTGTATAAGAGACAGGTGGCGATCGCGGGGGGCGCGGCGGCGGCCGTGGGCCCGGCGGGGGTCGCGGCGGCCAGCGCGGGGGAGGTCGCTAACCATGCTGATGCCGAAACGGGTCAAGCACCGCAAACAGTTCCGCGGCCGCATGCGGGGCAACACCAAGGGCGGCAGCAGCGTCGCCTTCGGCGAGTACGGGATCAAGGCCCTCGAGCGCGGCTGGATCACCAACCGCCAGATCGAGGCTGCCCGTGTGGCGATGACCCGCAAGATCAAACGTGGCGGCAAGGTCTGGATCAACGTCTTCCCCGACAAGCCCTACACGAAGAAGCCGGCCGAGACCCGCATGGGCTCCGGCAAGGGCAACCCCGAGGGCTGGGTCGCGGTGGTCAAGCCCGGCAAGGTGATGTTCGAGCTGGCCGGCGTACCCGAGGACCTGGCCCGCGAAGCGCTGCGCCTGGCCGGCCACAAGCTCCCGGTGAAAACGAAATTCGTGATGCGCGAGGGGGCCGGCGAGTGATGAAGGCCGCGGAGGTGCACAACCTCAAAGACGACGAGCTGGTGGCGAAACTGATCGACGCCAAGCAGGAGGCGTTCAACCTCCGCTTCCGCCACGCGACCGGCGAGCTCGAGAACACCGCCCGCCTCGGGCAGGCGAAGAGGGACATCGCGCGCCTGCTGACCGTGGCCAAGGCACGGGGCATCGACGTTGAGAAAGAGACGCGACGGATATGAGCGACGACGAGACGAAAAAAGACGAGAGCACTGAGCAGGAGCCTCAGGACGACGGCGGCGGGGCCACGGGTCCTGTCTCCGATGCGACCTCGTCGCCGACCGGCGACGATCCCGCATCGTCGCCACCCGCGGCAGAGGCGCCGGCGGCCGACGCGGATGAGCCCAGCCCCGACGAGGGTTCGACTGACGACGCTCCCGCCGCGAAAGCGGAGCCTTCGGAGCCGGATCCCGAGGACGAGCTGCCTTGGAAGGAGCGGTTGCGGCTGCGGAAATCGCGGCGGCAGCCGCGTAAAGCCGGGCCGTCCGATCCGGAGGAGCGGAAGGCCGTTCGGGCGCAGGAGCGCAGGCGCAAGGCGGAGCTGCGGCGCAAACAGCGTGCCGCTCTCAAGACCGGGCGCACCCCTGGCACCGGCACTCCGCCGGCCGAGCGCGAGTCCAACGCGGCGAAGGTCCGCCAGGGCGTCGTCGTCTCCAGCAAGGGGGACAAGTCGATCACGGTTCGGATCGACATCGCCCGCCGTCACCGCACCTACGAGAAGATCGTCCGCAGCTCGACGAAGCTGCACGCGCACGATGAGCGCAACGAGGCCGGCGAGGGCGACGTGGTCCGCGTGATCGAGACCCGGCCGCTGTCCAAGACCAAGCGCTGGCGCCTGGTCGACGTGGTGGAGAAGGCGAGATGATCCAGCAGGAGTCCAGGCTCAAGGTCGCCGACAACTCCGGCGCGCGGGAGATCCTCTGCATCCGCGTCAAGGGCGGTTCCCACCGCCGCTACGCGAGCGTCGGCGACGTGATCACCGCCACCGTCAAATCGGCGAGCCCGCAGGGCGGCGTCCGCAAGGGCGAGGTCGTGCAGGCCGTGGTGGTCCGTACCCGCAAGCCGCTGAGCCGACCCGACGGCACCTACATCTCCTTCGACGAGAACGCCGCGGTCCTGATCGACCCGGCGAGCAACAACCCGCGGGGGACCCGCATCTTCGGTCCGGTCGCGCGGGAACTCCGAGATCGCAACTTCATGAAAATCATCTCGCTCGCCCCGGAGGTGCTCTAGCCATGGCGAAGTCGATGCGCATCCGTACCGACGACCAGGTCCTCCTGATCAGCGGCAAGGACGCCGGCAAGACCGGACGCGTGGTCCGCACCGACCCGAAACGGCGGCGCGTGTACGTAGAGGGCCTGAACTTGGTCAAGCGCCACGAACGCGCCCGCTCGCAGGCCGACCTGAAAAACCCGCAGGCCGGCGGCATCGTCGAGAAGGAGGGTCCTATCGACGTCTCCAACGTGATGCTGCTCGATCCCAAAGACAACAAACCCACTCGCATCGGCGTCCGCGTCGACAAAGGCGGCAAGCGGGTCCGCTACGCGAAGCGGACCGGGAACGAGATCGGCTGATGGAGGCGACCGTGGAGCCCACCACCCAGGCCGCGCCGCCGCCGCGGCTGCGCGAGCGCTACGAGCAGGAGGTCCTGCCGGGTCTGACCGACAAATTCGGCTACTCGACGCCGATGCAGGCGCCGCGCCTGGAGAAGATCACCCTCAACATGGGGCTCGGCACCGAGAAACAGGACAAACGCTCCTTCGAAGCCGCGCAGCAGCAGCTGGCGACGATCGCCGGCCAGCACCCGAACGTCCGCCGCGCCCGCAAGTCGGTTGCCTCCTTCAAGCTGCGCGAGGGGATGCCGGTCGGCGTCTCGGTGACGCTGCGGCGGGCCCGGATGTGGGAGTTCCTCGACCGCCTGGTCTCGATCGCGGTGCCCCGGATCCGCGACTTCCGCGGCCTCAACCCGCGCTCCTTCGACGGTCGCGGCAACTACTCGATGGGCGTCAAGGAGCAGCTGATCTTCCCCGAAATCGACTACGACTCGATCGACGTCGTTCGGGGTCTTGACGTGACGATCACGACTTCCGCTAAAACTGACCTCGAGGCCTTCGAGCTGCTGCTCGGCCTCGGCATGCCCTTCGCCCAGGAGGGCCGTCCCGGCCAAGCCGAGCGCGAAGCCGAAGAACGGGAAGCCGAGGAGGAGCAGCGCAAGGAGGAAGCCCGCCAGAAGGCCGAAATCGAACAGGCGGCGCTCGAGCAGCTGAAAGAGGAGAACCCCGAGGCCTACGCCAAGCCCGAAGGCGAGGACGAGGGTGCCGCCGAGGGCGGAGACGAAAATGCCGCAGACACGGCCGAGGAGAGTTCTGACAATGGCTAAGACTTCGATGAAGGTGAAGCAGTCGCGCAAACCGAAGTTCAAATCGCGCAAATACAACCGCTGCCGTCGCTGCGGCCGCCCCCGCGCCTACTTCCGAAAATTCGGCCTCTGCCGGATCTGCCTGCGCAACGCCGCCCACGAGGGGTACATCCCCGGGATGACCAAGTCGAGCTGGTAGGAACGAGATGCAGACCGACCCGATCGCCGATTACCTGACGCGGATCCGCAACGCGATCCGCGCCGGCCACGACGAGGTGGAGATTCCCTTCTCCAACCTCAAGCTCGAGCTGTCCCGGATCCTCAAGGAGCAGGGCTACATCAAGGACTTCAGCCGCAGGCCGGCGCCCGTCGGCGAGTCGATCAACGTCGAGCTCAAGTACACCGAGGACCGCCAACCGGTGATCTTCGGGATCGAAAGAGTCTCGCGCCCGGGCCGCCGCCGCTACGTCGACCACAAGAACGTCCCCCGCGTGCAGGGGGGGACCGGCACCGCCATCGTCAGCACCTCTGCCGGCGTGATGACCGGCCACGAAGCGCGCGCGAAGGGAGTCGGCGGCGAGGTAGTCGCCTACGTCTGGTGAGCGGGTCCGTGATCTGAGATGAGCCGAATCGGAAGAAAGCCCGTTCCAGTCCCCGACGCCGTCACGGTGGAGGTCGCCCCCGGCAACATCGCCGTCAAGGGACCGAAGGGCGAGCTGCGGCAAGAGCTCTCGCCCGAGATGACCGTCGAGCAGGGGGACGGGGTCCTCACCGTCGCCCGGCCCACCGATCGCGGCGAGCACCGTGCCCTGCACGGGCTCACCCGCAGCCTGATCGCGAACATGGTCGAGGGTGTGACCGAGGGCTTCGAGAAGCGGTTGGAGATCCAGGGCGTCGGCTACCGCGCCGCCCTGAAAGGGAAGAAACTCGAGCTGGCGCTGGGGTTCTCCCACCCGGTCGCGATCGAGGCGCCGGAGGGGATCGACTTCGAAGTTCCCCAGCCGACCGAGATCGTGATCAAGGGCATCGACAAGCAGCTCGTCGGGCAGGTCGCGGCGGACATCCGCAAGCGCCGCCCGCCGGAGCCCTACAAGGGCAAGGGCATCCGCTACAAGGACGAGCAGGTCCTGCGGAAGGTCGGTAAGCGCGCATGACCGTCCTCACGAACCGCCAGCGCCGGCTCAAACGGCGCCGCCGGGTCCGCGCCCGCATTCGCGGCACGGCCGAGCGGCCGCGGCTTTCCGTCTACCGCTCCAACAAGGGCGTCTTCGCCCAGCTCGTCGACGACACCAAAGGGCACACCGTCGCCGCCGTCAACTGGATCGAGCCGGATCTGCGCGACCTCGGCCCGACCGAGCAGGCGAAGAAGGCGGGCGAACTGCTGGCCGAGCGCGCAAAGAGCGCCGGGGTGGGCTCCTGCGTCTTCGATCGCGGCGGCTACCAGTACCACGGCCGCGTCAAGGCGCTGGCCGAGGGAGCGCGAGAGGGGGGTCTGGCCTTCTAGAAACCTCCGTTTCGCTACGGTGGGCCGCTGCTTATGAAGGGGATGAACACGCAGAACGTCGAGACGGTAAGCCCTCGCGGGCTGGACCTGCAGGAGCGGGTGATCGAGATCAACCGCGTCGCCAAGGTGGTCAAGGGCGGCCGGCGCTTCTCCTTCACCGCGCTCGTCGCCGTCGGCGACGAGGAGGGCGTGGTCGGGATCGGCTACGGCAAGGCGCGCGAGGTGCCGCTGGCGATCCAGAAGGGCGTCGAGGACGCTCGCAAGAACCTGATCCGGGTGCCCAAATACGGGAACACCATCACCCACCGCATCATCGGCCGCTTCGGCGCCGGCCACGTGGTCCTGCGCCCGGCCAGCCCCGGTACCGGGGTGATCGCCGGCGGCGGCGTCCGCGCCGTGCTCGAGCTCGGCGGCGTCCGCGACGTGCTGACCAAGAGCATCGGCACCCAGAACCCGATCAACCTCGTCAAGGCGACGATGGACGGTTTGGTGCGGTTGCGGCGGCCGGAGGAGGTTGCGGAGCTGCGGGGGCTGACTATCAGCCAGGTGTTGGGGTTGGACGGAAACGGCAAGGGACAGGGCGCTGAGGCCGCGGGTCCTGTCGACGCAGGGGACCCACCGTCTCCTGCAGCTGCGCAGGAGACGGTCCCCCCTACGACGCCACCCACGACAGAGGCCGAGTCGGCTGACGCCCAGGCTTCGGAGCCGGTCGCCGGGGATGAGGCAGCTGAAGAGAAAGCTGCTGAGGGAGCTGAGGTTGAGAAGCAGGAGAGCGGGTCGTGAGCAAGGTGAAGATTTCGCAGGTTCGTTCGACTAACGGGACTAATCCGAACCAGAAAGCGACGCTCAAGGCTCTGAAGCTGGGGCGGATCGGCAAGAGCGTCGAGCTGAAAGACTCCGAGCAGCTGCAGGGGCAGCTGCGGGTCGTCTCGCACCTGGTGGAGGTCGACGGTGGCTGAGAAAGCCGAGAAAGCCAAAGACAAAGAGACTTCGCGGGCCGAGGAGATCGGGCTGCACAACCTGAAGCCGAAGCCGGGCTCGAAACGGCCGCGCAAGCGGATCGGCCGCGGCGAGGGCAGCGGCCTCGGCAAGACCTCCGGCCGCGGCCACAAGGGCGCCGGCGCCCGCTCGGGGCGCAAGCGCAAGGCCGGCTACGAGGGCGGGCAGAACCCGATCCACATGCGGATGCGAAAGCTGCGCGGCCCCCACATGAAGAAGTCGATGCCGTTCGAGAACTTCCGGACCAGGACCCAGCCGATCAACCTCTCCGACCTCGAGGAGCGCTTCGACAGCGGCGCCGAGGTCACCCCCGAGAGCCTGAAGGAGAAGGGGCTGGCCAAGCGCAAGGACCCGGTCAAGGTCCTCGCCCGCGGCGAGATCAAGAAGAAGCTCGAGGTCCACGCCCACGCCTTCAGCGCGGCCGCCAAGGAGAAGATCGAGGCGGCCGGCGGTTCCTGTCACACTCTGGAGCCGTAATGCTCAAAACGATTATCAACGCCTTCAGCGTTGCCGACATCCGCAAGAAGCTCGCCTTCACGGCGGCGATGCTGGCGCTCTACCGGCTCGGCGCCTACATCCCGACCCCGGGCGTCGACATCGACGCCGTCAAGGAAATCGAGGACAACTTCGGCGGCTCAGGCGTTCTCGGCTTCCTCAACATGTTCTCGGGGGGAAGCCTCTCGCGGCTGAGCATCTTCGCGCTCGGGATCATGCCCTACATCACGGCCTCGATCATCCTGCAGCTTCTGACGGTGGTCGTGCCCTCGCTCGAGCGCCTGCAGAAAGAGGGCGAAGTGGGCCAGCAGAAAATCACCCAGTACACGCGCTACCTCACCGTCGGCCTCGCCTTCGGCCAGTCGCTGGGCTACGTCTTCCTCTTCCGCTCGTTCGGCAGCCAGGCCGGGACGAGCGTGGTCGGAACCCTCACCTTCCCCAAGCTCTTCCTGATCGTGATGTGCCTGACCGCTGGCTGCACCCTGCTGATGTGGCTGGGCGAGCTGATCACCCAGCGCGGGATCGGCAACGGCATCTCGCTGATGATCTTCGCCTCGATCACCTCCGAACTCGTGCCCGGCCTCTCGAAGTGGTGGAACAACCCCGATCAGGTGTTCGTCGTGATGATGCCGTTCGTGGCGCTGGCGGTGATCGTCGCGATCGTCTTCGTCCAGGAGGGACAGCGGCGGATCCCGGTCCAGTACGCGAAACGGGTGGTGGGGCGGAAAATGACCTCGGGCGGATCGACCTACCTGCCGCTGCGGGTCAACATGGCCGGCGTCATCCCGGTCATCTTCGCCGCCTCGATCATGGCCTTTCCCTCGACGGTCGGCCAGCTGATCAACACCAACGCCGCCCTCGACTTCTCCACCTTCTTCAGCCCCAACAGCTGGGCGTACGTGATCGGCGAGATCTTCTTCATCGTCGTCTTCACCTACTTCTATACCGCCGTCACCTTCAACCCCGTCGACCAGGCGGACAACCTGAAGAAATACGGCGGCTTCATCCCCGGCGTGCGCCCGGGCCGGCCGACCGCCGAGTACCTGGACAAAATCCTCTCCCGCCTGACCTTCCCCGGCGCCCTCTACCTGGGCGCGGTGGCGGCGCTGCCGACGATCCTGATCAGCCAGACCTCGGCCAACTTCTACTTCGGCGGCACCTCCATCCTGATCGTGATCGGCGTCGCGCTGGAAACGGTCAAGCAGCTGGAGGCGCAGCTGATGATGCGCAACTACGAGGGCTTCCTCAAATAGGCTTCCGGGGATGCCCGAGCTGAATCTCGTCCTGCTCGGCCCCCCCGGGTCGGGCAAGGGCACCCAGGGGGAGCGGCTGCAGGAAGACCTGCGGTTGCCCTACTACGCGACCGGGGACATTCTGCGCGGGGCGGTGCGCGAGGAAACCGAGCTGGGCCGGACCGCGAAGGCGTACATGGACCGCGGCGACCTGGTGCCCGACGAGGTGATCGTGGGCGTGATCGCCGAGAGGGTCGGCTCCAGCGAGGCGCGCGACGGCTTCATCCTCGACGGCTTCCCACGCACGACGCCGCAGGCCGAAGCGCTCGACGCGAAGCTGAGCGAGCTGGGCCGGGCGGTCACCGCAGTGCTCCAGATCGACGTCTCCGACGACGAGGTGGTCCGGCGGCTCGGCGGTCGCCGCACCTGCGCCGCCAGCGGCCACGTGTTCCACGTCGAGTTCGACCCACCCCGGAGCGAGGGCGTCTGCGACGTCGACGGCTCCGAGCTGATCGTCCGCGACGACGACAAGCCCGACGTGATCCGCAGAAGGCTGCAGACCTACCACGAGAAGACCGAGCCGCTGGTCTCCTACTACGACGATCGCAGCGTCCTGCGCCGGATCGAGGGGGAGGCGGCGCCCGACGAGGTGGCCGAGAAGATCCGCCGCACCCTGGCGACGCTGCGGATGGAGCAGGACGAGACCGTCTAGCTCGATGCTGCGGGCCCGCAGGGGAGACCACTAGCGTGTACCGGATGATCATCAAAAAGACGCCGGAGGAGGTCGAGCGGATGGCCGCCTCCGGCGAGGTCCTCGTCCGCTGCCTGAAGATGCTGAGCTCCAAGGTGCGGGCCGGCATCACCACCGGGGAGCTCGACGACGCCGCCGAGAAGTTCATCCGCTCGCAGGGCGCCGAGCCCGCCTTCAAGGGCTATCGCGGCTTTCCGGGCTCGATCTGCGCCTCGCCGAACTCGATGGTCGTCCACGGGATCCCCGGCTCGCAGCAGCTGAAGCGCGGCGACATCATCTCGATCGACGTTGGCGTGATCAGGGACGGCTGGGTCTCCGATGCGGCGATCACCCTCCCGGTGGGACCGATCGAGCCGGATGCGCAGAAGCTCCTCGACGTGACCAAGGGCTCCCTCCTCTCGGGGGTCGAGCAGATGCGGCCCGGAAACCACCTCGGCGACGTCTCGGCGGCGATCCAGCGGGCCGTGGAGGGCGAGGGGCTCTCGATCATCCGCACCCTGGTCGGTCACGGGATCGGCCGCGACATGCACGAGGAACCGCAGGTCCCCAACTTCGGCGACCCGGGCAAGGGGCCGGAGCTGGAGGAGGGGATGGTCCTGGCGATCGAGCCGATGGTCAACGCTGGAGGGCCGGGGGTGCGGATGGGCGACGACGGCTGGTCGGTGTACTCCGAGGACGACTCGCTGGCGGCGCACTTCGAGTTCACGGTGGCGGTGACGCCGGAGGGGCCGCGAATCCTCACCCCCTGGCACGAAGGCGAGTAGTAGCCGAAGTCACGGTTCTGCTCCGAAGTAGACCGGCTACCGGCGGACTAAGCGGGGACGCTTTCGTCGGCGCCGATCTCGATTTCCTCGATCTTCGCGTTGCCCAGGGGGTTCGACTCGCCCGGGATCAGCTTGCGGTGGGCAATCCATCCCTGGAAGTTGCCGCTCCACTCCCCGCGCTGGAGCTCGGCGGTTGCCATCGGCCGGGCCACGTGCTCCATAGGCGACATGTGGCCGCTCTCCAGCAGGCGGTCGTAGAGGGCGACATCGGCGGCGAGGTCGCGGCTGCCGTCATGGGTCAGGTAGCTGACCCGGGCGCAGCGCCCGATCGAGATCCTCGCCAGTTCCTCTACCGACGAAGCCTCCTCGCGCTCGGCCTCGCCGACCAGCGGCAGGTGCCATTCGTCCGGCTCGAGGCGGGTCGGCACCGAGCGCTCGACGGCGTCGCGCATCTTCGTCGCGACCAGCCTGATCTCCGGCTGGGCGTCGGGGTGGCAGCGGAGGTTGAAGAAGTTGTCCCAGGCGGTCGAGGAGACGATCACCGTGTGCCACATGAACGGCTCCAGCAAACGATTGGCGACCTGCTTGTGGACGTTCAACCACGTCACCGGCGGTTCTTTCAGCGAACCCTCGGCCGCGGCAAGGCACTCGTGCAGGTCGTCGAAGCCGGCGACGTTCTCCGGGCTGGTGATCAGCCCCAGGACGTGGCGGACGGCGTCGTCGCGCGCCTGCAGCCACTTTGCTTCGGCCGCGTCCCGGTCAGCGCCGGTCAGCTCCGGCCCCGCCTGCATCCCCGGCTTGTTGGACCCGAACTCGATCGGCACGTAGGGGTCGTCGAGGACTCGGCGCAGCTGCTTGGCGACCGGGATCGCCCGTGAGCTGGCGCTGTTGCGCGAGAAGACCCGGTGCGTATTGAACTCGGCGAGGACGAAGCGTGGGAAGGTGGCCTCGAGCGTCGTCAGCCGGTGGCCGGCGGGCGAGACCGAATCAGCGAGCACTCTGGCGTCGAATCCCATCCCGAAACACTCTGCCACGCCACTCCGACAGAATGCAATCCGTGGAAGCCGAGGTCTTTGCGAAAGTCGACCGCTTCATCGGCGAGACGATCGTCCCTGAGGACGAGGCGCTGCGGGAGGCGGTGGCTGCGGCCGAGGCGGCCGGGCTGCCCTCGATCCAGGTTTCCCCGCCGCAGGGAAAGCTGCTGCAGGTGCTGGTCCGACTGATCCGAGCGAAGAAGATCCTCGAGTTCGGCACGCTCGGTGGCTACAGCGCGATCCTGATGGCGCGGGCGATGCCGGAGGATGGGCGGCTGATCACCTTGGAGGCCGAACCCGAGTACGCGGAAGTCGCCCGCCGCAGCATCGAACGGGCTGCGGTGGCGGATCGTGTCGAGGTGCGGATCGGCCCCGCCTTGGAGGCTCTGCCGGCTCTCGAGGAGGAGAGCGCAGGTCCCTACGATCTCGTCTTCATCGATGCCGATAAGGCCAACACCCCCAACTACTTCGCCTGGGCACTCGCTCACAGCCGGCCCGGCAGCTTGATCGTCGCCGACAACGTGGTGCGGGACGGCGCCCTCGCCGACTCCGATGCAGACGACGAGAGGGTGGTGGCGCAGCGTCGCCTGCACGAGATGCTCGCCGACGAGCCGCGGGTCAGCGCCACCACGATCCAGACGGTCGGGGTCAAGGGCTACGACGGCTTCCTGATCGCCCTCGTCGAGGCGGTCTGACCGGCGGCCCTCGAGGCAGCGTCCCTGCTATCTTTCTCCGTCGGCCTTATTGGCCGGTGGTTGGCCCTGCCGTCCGATTCATGGGGCGTGCAGGAATCCTGTTGTCGATACGAGATCCGGAGCGATGAAGGTTCGAGCTTCCGTCAAGCCGATGTGCGAGAAGTGCAAGGTGATCCGCCGAAACGGGGCGGTCCTCGTCATCTGCCAGAACCCGCGCCACAAGCAGAGGCAGGGCTGATGGCGCGGATCGCGGGAATCAACATCCCGGTCAACAAACGGGCCGAAATCGGGCTCACCTACATCTTCGGGATCGGCCGCCCCACCGCGCTGCGGATCCTCGAGGAGACGGGCGTCGACCCGAACACCCAGGTCAAGGACCTGACCGAGGACGAGGTGATGAAGCTGCGCGAAGCGGTCGAGAACCGCGAGGTCGAGGGCGACCTGCGCCGCGACCGCTCGCAGAACGTCAAACGGCTGATGGAGATCGGCTCCTACCGCGGCCTCCGCCACCGTCGCGGCCTCCCGGTCCGCGGCCAGCGGACGAAGACCAACGCGCGCGGCCGCAAGGGCCCGCGGCGCCTCAGCGTCGCCGGCAAGCGCAAGGTATAGGCGTCGGGCATGGCTGAGAAGAAACCCGGCAAAGGGCGGACGCGCCGCCGTGTGAAAAAGAACGTCGCCTACGGGCAGGCGCACATCAAGACTTCCTTCAACAACACGATCGTCACCCTCACCGACACGGACGGCAACGTCATCGCCTGGGAGTCGGCGGGCTCCGCCGGCTTCAAAGGCTCGCGCAAGTCGACTCCGTTCGCCGCTCAGGTGACCGCCGACGCCGCGGCCAAAAAAGGCATGGAACACGGCCTCGAACGGGTCGAGGTCTTCGCCAAGGGCGCCGGTTCGGGGCGGGAGACCGCGATCCGCTCGCTGCAGGCCGCCGGTCTCGACGTGACGACCGTCAAGGACGTCTCGCCGCAGGCCCACAACGGTTGCCGCCCGAAGAAGCGGAGGCGGGTGTAATGGCTCGCGACACCGCCCCGCAGTGCAAGCAGTGCCGCCGCGAGGGGCAGAAACTCTTCCTCAAGGGCGAGCGCTGCTTCACCGACAAGTGCGGGGTCGAGCGCCGCTCCTACCCGCCCGGCGAGCACGGCCGCGGCCGCCTGCGCCAGTCCGAGTACCGGGTGCAGCTGCGCGAGAAGCAGAAGACTCGCCGCTACTACCAAGTGCTGGAGAAACAGTTCCGCGCCTATTACGAAAAGGCCGCCCGCCAGGAGGGCGTGACCGGCGAGAACCTGCTGCGGCTGCTCGAGTCCCGCTTCGACAACGTGCTCGTCCGCCTCGGCTTCGCCGCCTCGCGGCGCCAGGCGCGGCAGCTGATCACCCACGGCCACTGGCAGGTGAACGGCCGTCGGGTCAACATCCCCTCCTACCAAGTACGTCCCGAGGACATCATCTCGATCAAGTCCGGGTCGAACGCCACCGACACGATCCGGCGGGCCACCGAACTCGTCTCCACGGTCCCGGCCTGGCTGCAGGCCGATCACGATGCCCTCACCGCCAAGGTCCTGCGCTACCCCGAGCGCTCCGAGATCTCGGCGCCGGTTCAGGAGCAGCTGATCGTCGAGCTGTACTCCAAGTAGTCCGGCCACCCCATTCCGAACACAGCAACGCAAGGAACTCATGACCACTGATTTCCAGGTCCCCCGCATCACCGCCGAGAAAGTCGATGACCGCCGCGGCACCTTCACGATCGAGCCGCTGGACAAGGGCTTCGGCTACACCTTCGGCAACAGTCTCCGCCGCGTCCTCCTCTCCTCGCTGGGCGGCGCCGCCATCACCAGCGTCCGCATCGAGGGGGTGGCGCACGAGTTCTCCACCGTGCCGGGCGTCAAAGAGGACGTCACCGACATCGTCCTCAACCTCAAGGACCTCGTCGTCCGCATGCACACCGACGCCGACGAGGTCGAGGCGCCGCTGGTGGCGACCGGACCGGGCGAGGTGAGGGCGAAGGACATCGACCTGCCCTCCGGGGTCGAGATCCTCAACCCCGACGCGCCGATCGCGACGCTGGAGAAAAAAACCAAACTCGAGGTCTACCTGACGATCGGCCGCGGCCGCGGCTATTCGCCGGCCGAAGAGAACAAGTCCGACGAGCAGCCGATCGGCGTGATCCCGATCGACTCGATCTTCTCGCCGATCCGCCGCGCCTCCTACGCGGTCGCCGCCGCCCGGGTCGGCCAGCGGACCGACTTCGACAAACTGACGCTCGACCTCGAGACCGACGGCTCGATCGAGCCGGGCGCGGCCCTGCGGGAAGCCTCCGAGATCCTGATCAAGAGCCTGGCGATCTTCACCGACGCCGACCGGGTCGAAGAACTGACCGCGCGCGAACCGCCCCCCCCGATCCCCAGCGATGGGTTCTCCTCGTCGGCGGACGGAGGGGCCGCCGCCGCCAACGGGCTCGACGAGATCCTGATCGAGGAGCTCGAACTGGGCGTGCGCTCCTACAACTGCCTGAAGCGGGCCGGCGTCCAGACGGTCGGCGACCTGGTGCGGAAATCGCGGGCGGAACTGAACGCGATCCCCAACTTCGGTCAGAAGTCGATCGAGGAAGTGATCGAGACCCTGCACTCCCGCGGCCTCGACCTGCAGGCGGACTGACGGGACGACCGAGGGGCGGAGCGGAGCGATGCGGCACAAAAAGAAGCGCAACAAGCTCAGCCGTGACGCTGCCCACCGCGAGTCGCTGCTCTCGAACCTCTCGAAGCAGCTGATCGAGCACGAGCGGATCCAGACCAGCCAGGCGAAGGCGAAGGCGGTCAAGCCTGAGGTGGAGAAACTGATCACCCTCGCCAAGCGCGGCGACCTGCACGCGCGGCGCCAGGCGCTGGCGACCCTCCACAACGACAAGTTCATCGTCCACAAGCTGTTCGACGAGGTGGCGCCGCGCTACGCGGCCAGGCCGGGTGGCTACACCCGAATCGTCAAGCTCGGTCCGAGGAAATCCGACTCGACCGAGATGGTTTATCTCGAGTTGGTTTAGTAGCTGACGGATTCGAGGTAGAGGCCGTGGGGGGGAGCGGTCGCTCCGGCTTCGGTTCTGGGGGCGCCGGCTAGGAGGGAGACGAAGTTCTCGGTCGTGCGGCGGCCGGAGGCTGCTTCGAGCTGGGTGCCGACGAGGACACGGACCATGTTGCGCATGAAGGCGTCGGCGGTGATCCGGAAGGTGAGGATGTCGCCTTCCTCGGTCCAGGAGGCGGCGTGGATGTCGCGCTCGAAGCGGACGTGGTCGGTCTGGGTGGGGGTGAACGCGGTGAAGTCGTGGGTGCCGGGGAGGGCGGCGGCGCAGGCGTTGAGGGCCTCACGGTCGACGCGGTGCGGCCACCAGAGGGACTTGCCCTGCTCGAAGGGGCTCGGCGCCGAGCGCGCCAGCAGGCGGTAGCGGTAGCTGCGGGCGCGGGCGTCTCGGCGGGCGTCGAAGCCCTCGGCGGCGACCGTGGCGGCGGTGACGGCGACGTCGTCGGGCGCCAAGCCGTTGAGACGGCGCATCAGGTCTTCCGGCGGCTCCACGGCGGTCTGGAAGCTCGCCACCTGGCCTATCGCGTGGACTCCGGTGTCGGTGCGGCCGGCGACCGTCAGCTCGACCGGTTCGCGCAGCACCGTCGCCAATGCCGTCTCCAGCTCACCCTGCACGGTTCGCAGGCCGGGCTGCCTGGCCCAGCCGCGGAAGCAGGCGCCGTCGTATTCCAGGTCGAGGCGGACGGTGGGCACGGCGGCAGTATCTCGGACGCCGGGGAGGGTCGGCACGTCGCTGGCCCCACCTAGAATCGGGGCCGATGCGCATCCTCCTCACCAACGACGACGGGATCGCCGCGCCGGGCCTGCAGGCCGCCCGCCGCGCGCTGGTCGAGCTCGACGGCATCGAGGTCGACGTGATCGCCCCGGATTCCAACCGCAGCGCGATCGGGCGCGGGATCACCACCCGCTCACCGCTGACCGTCGAGGAGGTGACCTTCGAGGACGGCCGCGTCGGCTACGCCACCGACGGCACCCCCGTCGACTGCGTCCGCTTCGCCGAGCTCGGCCTGGTCGGCGGGCGCCCCGACCTGATCGTCTCCGGGATCAACCACGGCGCCAACCTCGGCGACGACATCACCTACTCGGGCACGGTCGCCGCCGCGCTGGAGGGGATCGTCCTCGGCATCCCGGCGATCGCGGTCTCCCAGCAGTCCTCGGCCGGCGGCCTCGGCTACGTCAGCGGCCGCTTCGACTTCGCCGTCGCCGCGCCCTTCACCGCCCAGCTGGTCGACCGCCTGCGCGAGGTGTCGATGCCGGAGGCGACGCTGGTCAACGTCAACTGCCCCGCCTGCGAGCCAACCGGGATCGAGGTGACGCGCCTCGGCAAACGGATCTACAACGACGAGCTGAAGCTGGTCGACGAGAGGGACGGGCGCCGCCACTACGAGATCTACGGCTGGCAGCCGGGCTACGAGGAGATCGAGGGAACCGATCTCTACGCGGTCGCGAACGGCCGGATCGCAGTCACCCCGATCCACTTCGACCTCACCGATCACGGCGGCCTCGAGCGCCTCCAGGGCTGGGGCTTCGAGGAGATGCTGGCCGCGAGCGCGGCAACCGCGTGAGCCCAGCGCCGCAGCAGCGCGCCGCCGAGCTGCGGGACCTGCTCGGCCGCCACAACCACCTCTACTACGTCCTCGACGAACCCCAGATCGGCGACGACGAGTACGACGCGCTGCTCGACGAGCTGCGGGCGATCGAGGCCGAGCACCCGGAGCTGCGCACGCCGGATTCGCCGACGCAGCGGGTCGGCGCGGCGCCGCTCGAGCAGTTCGAACGGGTCGAGCACCTGGAGGCGATGCTCTCGCTCGGCAACGCCCGCAACGAGGAGGAGCTGCGGGCCTGGGAGAACCGGATCGCCAACTACCTCAAGCGCCTCGACATCTCGGCCTCGGAGTTCAGCTACACGACCGAGCCGAAGATCGACGGGCTCGCCGTCACCCTCACCTACGAGGAAGGGGTGCTGGTCCGCGGGGCCACCCGCGGCGACGGCCGGATCGGCGAGGACGTGACCCAGAACCTGCGCACGATCGGCTCGGTGCCGCTGCGGATCGAGGGCGCCGCTCCCGAGCTGGTCGAAGTCCGCGGCGAGGTCTACCTGCCGATCGCCGCCTTCAAGGCGCTGAACGAGCGCCGCGCCGAGGCGGGCGAGCCGACCTTCGCCAACCCGCGCAACTCGGCCGCGGGCTCGATCCGCCAGCTCGACCCGGCGCTCGCCGCCGAACGGCCGCTCTCGACCTGGTTCTACGGGATCGGCGCCGTTCGCGGCCTCGACCTCTCCACCCACATGGAGGAGGTCGAATGGCTGCGCGACCGCGGCTTCAAGGTGAACCCCGACACCGAGCACCACCAGGGGGTAGAGGGAGTCGTCAAGCGCTGCCACTGGTGGGAGGAGCGGCGCGACGAGCTCGACTACGAGATCGACGGGGTCGTCGTCAAGGTGGACGAGAAGGCGCTCTGGCGCGAGCTCGGGGTCGTCGGCCGCGAGCCGCGCTGGGCGATCGCCTGGAAGTTCCCGCCGACGACCGCGACGACGAGGCTGAAGCGGGTGGTCTGGAACGTCGGCCGCACCGGGCACCTCGTCCCCTTCGCGATGCTGGAGCCGGTCCACGTCGGCGGCGTCACCGTCAGCACCGCCACCCTCCACAACGAGGAGGACCTGGCCCGCAAGGACGTCCGCGAAGGCGACGAGGTGGTGGTGATGCGGGCCGGCGACGTGATCCCGCAGGTCCTCTCGCCGATGGTGCAGCGGCGGCCGAAGGGGACGAGGAAACCGAAGCCGCCGAAGAGGTGCCCGGCCTGCGAGACCCCCACCGTCAAACCGCCGGACTCGGTCTTCACGATCTGCCCCAACCGCCGCGGCTGCCCCGGCCAGTCATTCCAGCACGTCAAACACTTCGTCAGCAAGGGGGCGATGGACATCGACGGCTTCGGCGAAAAGCAGGCCTCGCGCTTCCTCGGCGAGGGGCTGATCGAGGACGTCGCCGACATCTACGACCTGACCGAGGAGCAGCTGGTGGCGCTCGACCGCTTCGGTGAGACCTCGGCGCGGAACTTGCTGGCGGCGATCGAGGCCTCGCGCCGGCGGCCCTTCAAACGCGTCCTCTACGCGCTCGGCCTGCCCGGGGTCGGCTACGTCACCGCCGAAGCGCTCGCCGACCACTTCGGCTCGATCGACGCCCTGCACGAGGCCGACCCCGAGGCGGTGGAGGAGGTCGAGGGGGTGGGGCCGATCATGGCGGTCCAGATCAACGAGTCCCTGACCGACGACGCCACCTGGGCGCTGGTCCAGAAGCTGCGCGAGAAGGGGCTGCGGTTGGAGGCCGATCCGGCGGAAAGGCGCGCCGCCGGCGGACCGCTCGAGGGCAAGACCGTCGTCCTCACCGGCACCCTGCCCGATCTGACCCGGGAGGAGGCTGCGGCGCTGGTCAAGGCGGCCGGCGGCAAGGTGACCAACTCGGTCTCGAAGAAGACCGACTACGTGGTCGCCGGCGAGAGCCCCGGCTCCAAGCTCGCCAAGGCGGAGAAATTCGGCACCGAGATCGTCGACGAAGCGGGGCTGCGGGCGCTGGTCGCTCGGTAGCCCGCGACGGCGGGCGCTGGTTGCTCAGTAGCCGGCGACGGCGCCGGCGATGCGGTCCTGGTAGAGGTGGGCGAGGCCGGTGTCGCCGGCGCCGCCCATCAGGATCGAGAAGGCCATCACCCGGCCGCTCCGGTTGAAGCAGTAGCCGGAGAGGTTGCTGACCCCGGTCAGGGTGCCGGTCTTGGTGCGGCAGCGGGCGTAGGCGGCGGTGCCGTGCATGCGGTCGTCGACCGTGCCCTCCTTCCCGGCCAAGGCGAGGTCCTGGATGAAGTCGTCGCCGGCGGGGTCCTCGCGCATCGCCAGCAGCAGCTCGACCACCTGCCGCGGGCTGGCCCGGTTGGAGCGGGTGAGGCCGGAGCCGTCGACCGCGTTGAGGCCGGAGCCGTGCGCGCGGGCGAAGGCCTCGACCACGGCCGCCCCGGCGGCGGTGGTGCCGGCGCCGCCGAGGCGGGCGCCGAGCAGCTTGATCAGCATCTCGGCGAAGAAGTTGTCGGAGTAGACGTCGGTGACCTCGACGATACGGTCGAGCGGCGGGGACTGGACCATCGCCACCCGTTCGGCGTACGGCGGGGTCGGGCCGAGCGCGACCTCGGCGGGCAGGTCGATTCCGGCCGCCTGGAGCGAGCGCGCCAGCTTCGAGGCCGCCAGCTTCGCCGGGTCCGAGGCGAAGCCGCTGGCGCTGGTCGAGCCGCGGAAGCCGGAGTTGAAGGCGAGGCCGGAGAGCGGGCCGATGTAGGAGCTGGTCGCGTAGCCGGAGTCGGCGACGCCGCGCAGGCGGTCGAAGATCGTGTCGTCCGCGTAGAGGCGGCCCGTCACCGCCTCGATCCCGGCCGCTCGGACCTGCGGCGTCAGGGCGAAGAGGTTGGTGCCGAGCCCGGCGAGGTAGCCGCCGTAGAAGCTCGGCGTGCCGAGCGCCGGGTCGCCGTTGCCCTGCAGGTAGAGGTTGCCGTGGAGGACGCCTCGGGCGTCGACCTTGCCGTCGCGGAAGACCTTGGTCGGGATCCGGGCCTCGGGTCCCAGCCGGGATAGCGCGGTCGCGGTCGTGAACAGCTTCATGTTCGAGGCGAGCGGCCGCTGGCGCCCGGGGGCGCTGGCGCAGACGACCTTGCCCGATTCCGCCTCGACGACGAGCAGCCCGCTGGCGCCGCCGCCGCCCTGGCGGAGCCAGGAGCGCATCTGGTCGCAGGTGCGGCTTGCCTGGGCGGCGCTCGCGAAGGCTAGCGCCAGGGCGACGACGGCGATCGCGAGCAGGAGCGGGCGGCCTCTCATCGTCCCCTTCAACACGAGCAGACGGCAAGGTAGCGGCCGCGCCCGACCGACGCCTGGCGAGCCCGACCTGCCGCCCTGGAATACTGCATGTTTCATGGGCAAGGTCGTAGACATCGAGTCCAGCTCGAGGCGCCGCGGCAAACGGCAGAAGAAGCCGTCGAAGACCGCCTTGGTCCTCGGCGGGGGCGGCTTCACCGGCGGCGTCTACGAGATCGGGGCGCTGCGCGCGCTCGACTTGCTGGCGGTCAACAGCACGGTCAACAACTTCGATGTCTACGTCGGCACCAGCGCCGGGTCGTTCGTCGCCGCGATGCTGGCCAACGGCATTACACCCGAGGAGATGATGCAGGTGATCAACTCCCGGGTCCCGTCGGACCTCGACGACCTCGACCTCAACCGGGTGCTGAGGCCCAACTACCTGGGCTTCCTGACCAAGGCGGTGGCGCTGCCGCTGCGGACCGCCCAGCTGCTGAGCCGGCTGACGCGGATCGGCGAGCTCTCGGCGATCGACATCGGCGTCGGCCTCGCCGAGGCGCTGCCCACCGGCCTCTACTCGGGGTCCGGCCTCTCGGACTACGTCGAGGAAGCGCTCAGCGGCGAGGGGCGCGTCAACGACTTCCGCCTGCTCGAGAACGAGCTCTACCTGACCGCGACCGACCTGGACACCTGCGAGCGGATCGTCTTCGGGGAGGAGGACTGGAGCGACGTCCCGATCTCCAAAGCGGTCGAGTGCTCGACCTGCCTGCCGCTCGTCTACAAGCCGGTCGACCTGAAGGGCCGCCAGTTCGTCGACGGCGGCATCCGCTCGACCACCAACGTCGACATCGCGGTGGAGAAGGGCGCCAAGCTGATCGTCGTGGTAAACCCGCTCGTTCCCTACGTCAACGACTTCGAGAAGACGATCCCCACCGTCTCCGGGCGCCGGGTCCGCCGGGTCTCCGACATGGGATTGCCGGCGATCGCCAACCAGACCTTCCGGCTGATCGCCCACCAGCGCCTGCACCAGGCGGTCCAGCAGTGGCAGGAACGCTATCCCGGCGTCGACATCATCCTGCTCGAGCCCGAGCCCAACGACGAGCTGATGTTCGGCACGCCGATCATGGACTACTCGCGGCGGCTGCGGATCGCAAAGCACGGGTTCGAAACCGTCACCGCGGCCCTCGCCCAGGACTACGACCGCTTCAAGGAGATCGCCGAGCGCCACGGCCTCGAGATCTCGGAGCGGCGCGTGCGCCGGGTGGTCGAAAAAGCCTCCGAGGACGAGCCCGAGCAGATCTCCGCCTGGAGGCGCGTTCTCGAGCAGACGACCTCGGTCCTGCTGCGGCAGTCCGGTCAGGCCTCCTGAGCCGACTTCCTCCGGCGCCGCACCCGCACCCGCGAGACCGCCACGAGGGCGGCGATCGGCGCCCCGGCCAGCGCGACCAGGGCCGCGATCCCCTGCCAGAGCCGGGCGTCGCGCTCCAGGAGGCCGTGGTAGAAGGCGCCCACCAGCGTCTGGGCGGTGTAGGCGCTGAGCAGGACGAAGGCGGCGACCAGGACGGCGCACATCCAGTGAGCGTCCATGCGGATCTTTCCCAGCCAGGGACGGAATCTCGCCAGCCATTTGGGCAGGGGGAAGCGGGCGAGCGAGACCGCCCCGAGCAGCGCCAGCACCGCCCACAGCACCTCTTCCGGGGGTTTCTCCCCGCCGGGGGCGAAGATGAGTTGTTCGACGCTGATGTCTTCGACGATCAGCGCCAGCGCGGCCACCAGACCGACTCCGGTGAGCGCCAGCGCGAAGGCATAGAAGAAGTTCTTGGCGGGGGAGACGTCGTCACGCGCCCGCATTCCCGGGACGAGGACGAAACCGGCAACCCCGAGCAGGGCGCAGAACCCCACCAGCGAGACAGGGCTCCAGACGTCGGAGAAGGCCGGCGCCGTCGAGCCGTCTTCGCTGACGAGGCGGCTGGCGAGGAACATCGCGGCCGCCCAGAACCCGGCCGCCGCGGTCGCGCGGACCCACCACTTGGCCGCCACCGTGCCGGCGATCGCCAGCAGCGGCGGTCGCGCGAAGCCGAAGAATTTGGACATCGGGACCCCGGCGGTCCTGATCGCCCCGAGGCCGACGAAGGAGGCGTGGGTGATCGTCTGCAGGCCCAGGTCGCTGACGGCTTCCCCCTTGCCGGTCAGCGCCTTGGGAAGCGAGCTTTTGACGTACAGCTTGCGGATCGCCCTGACCGCGGGCCCGATGCTCCCGCCCCCGGCCTTGGCGCCGAGCGCCAGCGGCTTGGCGCCGCTGCCGAGCTTGCGGTCCAGCTCCGATTCCCGCTGCAGGACCGGCAGCTCGGCCCGCAGGATCTCCATCTGCACGGCGCGCTGGAACAGCGCCCGGGTCAGGGCGAGCGGCGGGCCGTCTTCCGCCGACTCGTCCTCGAGGTCGACCGCGGCCGTGGCCGCCTCGGCGCCGGCGCAGCCCGGCTCGATCGCTCGCAGCTCCCTGGCGATCGCTTCCCTCACCAGGCGTTCGGGCGAAGCGCCCTCCACCGCGACCCCGCCCGCGCTCAGCGTCTCCTTGACCAGCCAGAGGTCCTCGTCGGCGCTCTCGACGATGAAGGTGGAGAGCTTCTCCGCCCGTTCCTCGATCCGGGTCTCGGGTTCCTCGGTCGAGCCGATCCCGAAATCCGGGGAAGGCTCGTCGAGCAGCAGGTCGACGATCCGGGCCGCGGCGTCGAGCCGGCCCCACATGAAGTCGTTGGCGCGCCAGGAGCGCCGGTAGAAGGCGGCGAAATGGCCGAGGCCGACCCCCGTCAGCTTCCTCTCCGCCGAGGCGGGGCCGGGGATGTGGAGCGGGTTGGGGCTGAAGATCGGCGCCGGCGCCTGCGGGGTCAGCTGCACGAAATGCAGCTTCTCGGAGCTGTCGATGTCGGTTTCCGTTGCGAAGGCGCGGCGGACGACCTCGATCGAGAGCGCGCGGCGGATGAAGCAGCGGTTCTGCTCGGCCTCGTCGGGGCTCGGCCCGAACAGGGCCTGCCGTGTCGCCGTCGGGAAGAGCTCCCCGTGGGCGCGCATGCAGCACCGCAGCAGGTCCACCCCCGCGTCGATCGCCTCGCGGGCGTGCGCCGCCCGCGAGCTCGCCTCCCGGCAGGCGGCGTTGACCCGGGCAAGGGGCCCTTCCTCTTCGAACTTCGACGGGTCGCTTGTCGCTTCCGCGTTGGTGACGACGTCGTGGGCCTCGCGAAGCTGCTTCAACTGGGCCTCGATCGCGATCCTCCCGGTCAGGAGCGCTCGGCGCTTCTCCGCGGCATCCTTCTTCTCGCTGGCCGTGACGGCGCCCTCGCTGCGGGTGGTTTCGTCGATCGCGGCCCGCAGCAGGTCGAGGGCGAGGTGGAGGATGCGCTGCGCCGGGCGCAGGCCCCATTCCCACCGCTCTTCTGTGCCCGGCCTCCACTCCACCGGGATCCAGGGCAGGTGGCCGCCGGTCTCCTCGAGCTGTTCGAAGGTCGCTTTCGCGTCGCTCGGTTCGGGCAGGATCTCTTCCAGGGAGTCCAGCGTGCGCCGCTCCGCGTAGGTCGTGAACAGCTTGGCGGCGACGTCTTCGAGGTGCTCCAGGCTCATCTTCAGCAGCTGCTCCTGGGCCTTGGCCGTTCGCGAGGGTCGTTCGACCGCGTCGCGGATCGCGTAGAGGTGGTCGACCAGGGGCGCCACCCGTGGCAGGTTGACCGCGTAGGCCCCCACTTGCCGCAGGCCGGGCAGCGGGCCGATCCCTTCTTCCCGCGAGGCGACCGGGTCGCCGTTGACGTAACAGAAGTAGCGGCGCACGACGGCGGCGGCGGGGCGGGTCGGGATCAGGGCGAGGGCGTCGCGGATCGGCGCGTTGTCCAGCAGCCCACCGTCGATCCCCCAGGTCTGGGCCGGCAGCTCGGCGAGGATCCGGGACCTCCCCGTGACTCGCCACGGCTCGAAGGCGAAGGGGAAGGAGGCCGAGGTTCGGGCGGCGTCGGCGAGCGCGTTCTTGGTGAAGTGCTCGCGCCGGCGGAAGCGGAAGCGCGGCCGGTGCTCGCGGGCGACCAGCTCCCCGCCCCAGGCATCGCGAAACCGGCGCTCGACCCCGAGCACGTCGGTCATCGTGATGTCGAGGAAGGGGGCCGGGCTGGGGTCGCCGGGTTGCTTAGCCGGCCCCGGCTCGAGCAGCTCCCCGAAGGCGTCGAGCAGCTTTTGGTGGAACAGCTGGCCGTTCATCAGCGACGTCGGCGATTCCTCCGCCGGGTCGTGGAGGATCTGCCCGAGGTCTCCCAGCTCGATCCACTTGTCCCTCAGGAACTCCGGGGTGAGCCTGCGGTCGTGGGCGATCGTCCCGCCCAGCAGGGCGGCGTTGATCCCGCCCGCGCTGGTTCCGGTGAGGATGTCGATTGCGAGACGGCGCCCGAAGCAGTCGGCGAGCACGTCGTAGGCCGATTTCCCGCCCGAGTCACCGCCGGCCCGGCGGGCGCGGTCGAGCTCGACCGCGCAGCCGCCCATCCAGATCGCGAGGCTGACCCCGCCGTTCATCGCCAGCGCCAGGCGGACCTCCTCGCAGCAGGGTTCGGGCGCCCTCGGCGCCCCCTCCTCGGGGTCCCCCTCCGGTTGCCGCTCGCTCGAAGCGTCCGCCATCCAGAGACCATCTACCGAGCGGCGTAGATAGTCAATAGGTTTCTATTAAGTAATTACGTGTCGAGCATCGATCGCCGCAGCGTGCGGCAACCGCTCGTCCCGCTCAAGCCGCGTAGAGCTGCTCGATCGCGCCCTCGTGCTTCTGCGCGACGACCGCGCGCTTGACCTTGAGGGTCGGCGTCAGCTCGCCGGACTCCTGCGAGAGGTCGTGGGGGAGGATGGCGATCTTCTTCACCTGCTCGACGCGGGCGAAGGTCTGGTTGATCTTCTCGACGTGGGCCTCGATCGCCGCCTTCACGTCGGGGTTCGAGGCGAGCTGGGCGGGGTCCTCGGGCAGGCCGTTTTCCTGCGCGTACTTGACCGCCTCTTCGGGGTCGAGGGTCACCAGCGCCACCAGGTAGGGCCGGCGGTCGCCGACGACGACGCACTGGGAGACGAGTGGGTGCTGCTTGATCTCCGCCTCGAGGTTGGCGGGGGTGATGTTCTTGCCGCCCGCGGTGATGATGATGTCCTTCTTGCGGCCGGTGATCTTGATGAACCCGTCGGGGTCGATCTCGCCGATGTCGCCGGTATGGAGCCAGCCCTCGACGATCGTCTCCCGGGTCACCTCCGGGTTCTTGTGGTAGCCCTGGAAGACGTTGGGGCCCTTGACGAGGATCTCGCCGTCCGCGGCGATCCGCACCTCGCAGCCGGGGAACGGTTTGCCGATCGTCCCGACCTTGAAGTCCTCCGGGGTGGAGATCGTCGCCGCGGTCGAGGTCTCGGTCATCCCCCAGCCCTCGAGCACGAGCACGCCGGCGGCGTCGAAGAAGCGGAGGATCTCGGGGTTGATCGGCGCCGCGCCGGAGACCGCGAGCCGGATCCTGCCGCCGAAGAGGTTGCGGATCTTCGACAGCACCTGCTTGTCGGCGAAGTCGTGCTGGCGCTGGAGGAGGAACCCGGGCTGGCGGCCGCTGCGCTCGGTCTCGCGCATCTTCCCGCCGACCTTGATCGCCCAGTTGAAGATCGCCTTCTTGAGGCCGCCCTCCTTCTCGATCCCGCTGGTGGCGGCGGTGTAGATCTTCTCGAAGATGCGCGGCACCGAAGGGAAATAGGTCGGCTTCAGCTCCGCCAGGTTCGGCAGGATCTTCAGCGGGTCCCGCTCCCAGTAGGCCAGGGTGGTGCCGAGGTCGAAGGTCCCGAACTGGATCAGCAGCGCGAAGGAGTGGGCCAGCGGCAGGTAGAGGTAGGCGAGGTCCTCGTCCTCGATGACGCTGACCTCGTTGACCATGTCCAGCATCGCCCGGTAGTTGCCGTGGCTGATGATGCAGCCCTTCGGCGGCCCGGTCGTGCCGGAGGTGTAGATGAAGGTGCAGATGTCGTCGGGGGCGACGGCGTCGTACAGCGTCTTCCAGGTGGAGTCGTCACCGCCGGCGCCCTTGGCCGCCAGGTCCTCCATCGAGATCGCGTCCTCGGCGGATCCGCTCATCAGCACGACCTGCTCGAGCTTGGGCAGCTGATCGCGCACCTGGCGCACCTTCGCCAGCTGTTCGGCGTCCTCGACCACCACCACCTTCGAGTCGGAGTTGTCGAGCACGTAGCGGCACTCCTCGGGGGAGTTGGTCTGGTAGATCGGGACGACGGTGGCGCCGATCGAGAGCGCCGCGAAGTCGAAGTAGGTCCACTCCGGGCGGGTGTTGCCGAGGATGGCGACCCGGTCGCCCTTCTCGATCCCCAGCGTGACCAGGCCGAAGGCGAGCGGTCGCACGATCCCCGCGACCTCGTCGAAGCTGCGGCTCACCCACTCGTCGCCCTGCTTGAATTTGACCGCGGTCCGCGCCCCGTACATCTCCGCCGCGCGCGGCAGGAGATCGGCGACGGTCTTGGAGTGGGTACCTCTCCCCGGCATCCGGGGGGAGTCTAGTCAGCGCTGAGGTGGGGGCGAAGCCTGGCTCATCTCGGCCGGGGCGAGGCTGCGCAGCGAGGTCTCGAACAGCGTCCGGTCGATTCGGCCGTGGTAGATCGGGACCCCCATCTCGACGCATTTGCCGACCACCTCCTGTCGCTCCATCTGCAGCTGGTCGGCTAGCTCGGCGGGCGTCAGGTGATGGGCCATGGGGGGACCTCCCGGTCGTTGAAAGTGGGTAGCGTCCATATTCATCCGCCGCCGCACGGCTGTCAACAGCGGAAAGTCGCACCATGCGGGATCGTCGGGACGGCGTGCCCGGGATAATGACTCCGGATGTCCTCGGAAGTCGCCGCCAAGCCGCTGCCCCGGCGGGGCAGGATCTGGGTCGCTGCGCTGCTCGCGCTCGGCCTGCTCGGCCTCGGCTACCTGATCGTCACCCTCGCGACGCAGGAGCCCGACGAGGGGATCGTCCACGTGGCGGGGATCGCCGACGCCCAGGAACTCTTCGGCGGAGTCCCCCAGGAAGGGGACCGGCTCGGCTCCGACGATGCCCCTGTGACGATCCAGGTCTTCAACGACATCCAGTGCTCGAGCTGCCGCGACGACTTCCTCGCCACGATCCCGGCGTTGACCGAAAGGTACGTCCGCCCCGGCGACGTGAAGCTGCTCTGGCGCCACTACTCGAACGCGGAAACGCCCCAGGAGCTGGGCTTCTACGGCGCCGAGGCGGCGGCCGAGCAGGGCTACGCCTGGCATTACATCTACCTCTTCTTCCGCAGCCAGGAGGAAGCGGAGCGGTTCACGAGCGAGCGCGCCTTCGGCGATTTCGCCACCTCGATCGCCGGCGGGGTGGAGGAACTCGACATCGAGGAATGGGAACGGGACCTCGAGGAGGACGGCGGCTCGGCGGGCGCGATCCAGGAGCGCCTGGAAGGGTACGAGGAGCTCGGCCGCGATCTCGGCATCCGGCTCGGCCAGGGGATGGTCCTCAACGGCCCGAACGGGACCAGGACGCTGCAGGAGGGACCGTCGCTGGCGCAGGTGGAAGCGGCGATCGCGGCGGTCGAATAGAGGCGCATCCGATTTCCGGCACAGCGGGCTGTGTCTGGATCCGGAAGCGCTTCAGGCGACCCGCCGCAGGCGCGCCCGCTGCGCGATCACGTCCCGCCACTCCGAGTCGACGATGTGGGCGGGAGAGGTGGTGGCGAGGAAGTCGGCGAGGACCCCCGCCAGCCCCTCGGGGTCTTCGAGGTTGGGGAAGTGGGCCGCGCGGGGGAGGGTCTCGAAGCGGCAGTTGGGGATCGAGCGCTCCGCCTCGACCCCGTGCGAGCGCGGGATCGTGCGGTCCCGGCCGCCCCAGACGATCAGGGTCGGCATCTCACCCAGGAGGTAGAGGCGGTCGCGGGCGCTGACCTTCTGCCCCTGCACGTCGATCACCGAGCGCAGCGTCTGCAGGAAGGCGCGGCGGGAGCCGGGCTCCTGCAGGGGCCCCAGCGCCCGAGCCACCGCGGCGAGGTAGACGCCGTTGGGGTTGCCGCGGGCGCGCAGCCGGGCGCCGGCCGCGGCGAGGGCGCCGATCACCCGCGGGCGCGTCGCCAGCCGCAGCAACGCCGCCGAGCCGGGCAGCGCGGCGCCCCGCAGCAGCGGGCTGACGTCGTGCCCGAGCCCGCCGCTGGAGATCAGCACC
>JBKPOX010000049.1:0-1007 GCA_046733335.1 Actinomycetota bacterium
CCCCGGCACCTTCTGACCCGACCCGTCCGCCCTGTAGCAGGAGGAGGCTTCCCATCCACGCTGGCGCTGGCCTCCTCCTGCTGCTCCTCGGCCTAGCGACGTACCGGCTGACCCGGCTGCTGGTCAAGGACGCCTTCCCCCTGGTCCGCATCCCCCGAGAGGCGGTGGAACGATGGGCGACGGCTGATCCCCGATTAGAGGCCATCGGGGATCTGGCCACTTGCTCATGGTGCGCGTCCGGATGGGTCGCCATGGCCCTGGTCGCCGGGGTCG
Organism: Actinomycetota bacterium; assembly: GCA_046733335.1. Classification (GTDB taxonomy): domain Bacteria; phylum Actinomycetota; class Thermoleophilia; order Solirubrobacterales; family 70-9; genus VAYN01. The sequence continues at coordinate 274 of JBKPOX010000049.1, forward strand.
ACTGGCTCTCCGACACCCCGGTGCCGCTCCCGCCGGTCATGTGGGCGGCGGTGTGGGCGATCGGCGCCCTGCTCGCCTACGGCGAGACCCGGCTGGAGCCGAAGGAGCCCGGGCCGACGCTGCCGGCGACGGTGCACCTGACCACGACCGGCTGGTCCTACGGCACCGGCACCAACGGCACCGACGACACGGTGCGGATCGGCGCCGAACGGCTGGAGGACTGATGCACCGCCGCTTCGTGTTCCTACGCGATGAGGACGAGACCGGCATCTCCGGGACCGGCCTCGTCGTCATGGGTGTCCTCTACCCGGACGGCCGCTGCCACTACCGGTGGATGACTGAGCACCAGACCGACCAGATGGCCGACAGCCTCGACAAACTGGAGGTCATCCACGGCCACAACGGCCGGACCCGGATCGTGTTCCTGGACGACGAGGAGGGCGTGCCCCGCCTCGGCCTCCTCCAGGAACTCCGCGAGCTGGAAGGGCGCCGCTGATGGCCGGCCTTGCCCGCCGCCTCTGGTACGGCGACCCGCCGGCCCTGACCGCCGCCGCTGCCCGCCCGACCGGTCTCACCTCGGCCGCCCTCTCGTTGAAGGCCGGCCGCGGGATCATCACCCCACGCTACGAACGCTGGCAGGACGAAGCCTGGGCCTACTGGCAGGAACTCGGCGAGCTCTACTACGGGGTCCGGTGGCTGTCCGAGATGCTGTCCCGTATCCGGCTGGTCGCCGC
>JBKPOX010000050.1:0-10632 GCA_046733335.1 Actinomycetota bacterium
GCCGGGGACCCCGATCGGCGCCACCCGCAGCTCGCCGCCGCGCCACTTGCCCGGCGCGATCCGCTGGCCGAGCTTGGCGGCGTGGAAGGTGACGGTGACGTCGGCCTCGACCGCGGCCCCCGCCACCTCGCCGCTGGAGGCGTCGACGCCGGAGGCGACGTCGCAGGCGACGACCGGCGCGCCGCAGGCATTGATCGCGGCGATCGCGCCAGCCGCCGGATCGCGCGGCTCGCCTTCGAAGCCGGTGCCCAAGATGGCGTCGACCACAGCGCCCGAGCCGGCCAGCCGCGCGCCCACGTCGCCCCCGGCCAGGCTGCCGCCGACGCGCTCGAAGTTGAGCGCCGCGTCCCCCCGCAGCTCCTCACCCGGCCAGAGCAACAGCGCCTCGGCCGAGAAGCCCATCTCGCGCAGCAGGCGGACGGCTACGAACCCGTCGCCGCCGTTGTTCCCCTTGCCGCAGACGACCCGCACCGGACCCTCGGGCGCCAGGGCGGCCACCGCCTCGGCAACCGCCCGCCCGGCGGCCTCCATCAGCTCCAGCGAGGGCGTCCCCCGCTCCTCGATCGCCCACCGATCGACCGCCCGCATCCCCTCGGCGTCGTAGAGCGGCTTCAGCCACGACTCCATCGCGCCCAGCCTAGCCGCCCCCGGGTTCAGGGAGCGCTACTTGCCGATGCCGACGATCAGCTTCGCGGTCGCGAGCCCGTCGGAAGCTTCGGACCCGAGCGCCAGATAGTCGACCTTGGTCAGGTACCGCTTCGCTTCGCGGAATCCCTCTTCGCCGGGCGGGACGAGAGAGGAGGCGAGCTTCAAGGCCGCGGGGCCGTCGACGAAGGCGCTGATCGGCGTCCCGCCGAGGGCCGCCTCCGCCTGTTTGACGGCGTCGGTTTCCGCCAGGGTCCGGCCGGAAGGCTCTACCCCGGCGAGCGCCGCTTGCAGTCCATAGCCCGCGGCGATCCGGTCGCCCTTGGCGATCACGACCACCGGCTGGCGACCGAGTTCGGGGCTGCGGATCGAGAAACCGCTCGCCTCGCCGTCGAGGGCGCTGACGCCGGGGGTCCCGCTCGCCCGCAGGAACAGCCCGATGTTGGAAACGGTGTTCTTCGCCTGCGCCGCGTCGTCGGTGGTGAGCACCAGCGCTCCGCTCAGGTTCCGTTCGCTGTTGCCTTCGACGAAGAGGCCGACGTCGCCGATCGAGCCGGCGATCGAATCGAGGTCGATCCCGGCTTCCTTCAGCGAGCTCTTCAGCTTGTGCGGGGGCACCTCGTCGGGGATGCCCTGCTCGTCGACCTGGTCGATCCCTTCGGCGAAGCGCTTGCCGAACTCCGAAGCGGCGAGCGCGCCGACCGAGTCGGCCGGCAGCGAGCCGAGCAGCTCGGAGGCGTCGCCCGCGGGCGGGTTGTCGCCGCCGAGGTTGGTGCTGAGGTCGATCTCGATCCGGTCGGACCCGGGCACCATGCTGGCCACCGCGGTCGCTTCCCGCGGCTCGATCCCGGCGCTGTCGAGGAAGAGCTGCGTCTCGGAGTCGATTTCGCCGCCCGATTCCTCGACCAGCGCGCCGATGTCGACGAAGACGTCGGCGACGCTGCCGTCGGGGACGTTGTCGAGGGCGCTGGTGAAGTCCTCCTCGCCCGCCAGGCTCTCGCCCCCGGAGGCGTCGACCATCGTCTTGAAGATCGCTTCGTCTTCGGCGAAGACGACGAATCCGTCGAAGACGCCGATCGTGGTCTCGTCCTCCTGGACCTTGAAGTCGACACCCTCGTAGGAGCCGTCCTCAAAGGCTTCCCCGCCGCTCTCGACCTGCCGCTCGACGAACTCGCGAGCCGCCTCCTCGTCGGAGGTCTGGACCGCGGCGCCGTAGCCCTCGAAGTCTTCACCGGCGTATTCCTGCAGGAAGAGGCCGCCTTGCTCGCCCAGCCACGGCTCGACTTCCTTCTCGAAGTCGAACTCCTCGCCCTCCTCCGATGCCGAGCTCTCCAGCTCGCCGGCGATCAGGCCCCCGAGGTCGTCGATTCCCGCGATCCTCTTCGCCAGGTCCTCGATGCTCGCCTTCGCCTCGCCTTCGGGACGAAGGGTGAAATCGATGAAGACCGGCGCGCTCGCCGGAGCCACGCCGGCCGGGTCGCCGCCGCCGCCCTCCTCGTCGCTCCCGCCGCAGCCGGCGACGAGGAGGGCGGCGAGCACCGCGAGGAGCGTTGGGAGGGCGAGACGGACCTTCACGAGGGCCGGCATCCTAACGGCCCCTTTGGACAGGTTCACTCGACCGTGACGGTCTTGGCCAGGTTACGCGGCTGATCGACGTTGAGCCCGCGATTGCGGGCGATCTCGTAGGCCAGCAGCTGCAGCGGCAGGATCGCGACGATCGGCTGCAGGATCCAGTCGGTCGCCGCAACCTCGAGCACTTCGTCGGCGACCTCGGTGACGCGCTCGTCGCCCGCCGTCGCCACCGCGATCGTCGCCGCGCCCCGCGCCCGCACCTCCTCGACGTTGGAGAGGACCTTGTCGAGCACCGGGCTCTCGGTGGCCACGCAGACGACGGGGGTCGACTCGTCGAGCAGCGCGATCGGCCCGTGCTTCATCTCGCCTGCCGCGTAGGCGTCGGTCGGGATGTAGCTGATCTCCTTCAGCTTCAGCGCCCCCTCCAGGCAGACCGGCAGCCCGATGTGGCGGCCGAGGTAGAGGAAGAAGTCCTCCGCCCCGTGCTTGGCGGCGATCGCCCGCACCGGCTCTTCGCTCGACGCCAGCGTCTCCTCCATCTTCGAGGGCAGCCCCTTCATCCCGCTCACCAGCTCGGTCAGCCGCTCCGGCGCCAGCGTCCCCCGCAGCTCCGCCAGCCGCAGACCCAACAGGTACATCGCCGCCACCTGGGCGACGAAGGTCTTGGTCGCGGCGACGCTGACCTCCATCCCCGCGCGGATGTAGAGGACCGCGTCAGCGTCGCGGGTCGCCTGGCTGCCCATGATGTTGGTGATCGCCAGGACGGTGGCTCCCGCCTCGCGCGCCAGCCGCATCGCGGCAAGGGTGTCGGCGGTCTCCCCCGACTGCGTCATCCCGATCACCAGATCCTCCGGCCCCACGACGGGGTTGCGGTAGCGGTACTCGGAGGCGACGTCCATCTCCACCGGCACCCGCGCCCACTGCTCGATCGCGTAGCGGCCGACCAGCCCGGCGTGGTAGCTGGTGCCACAGGCCACGATCACGACCCGCCGCAGGCCGCGCAGGAAATCGTCGGAGAGCCCGACGTCGGAGAGGTCGACCCCGTCGGCGCCGGGGAGACGGTCGGTGATCGTCTCGGCGACGGCGTCGGCCTGTTCGTGGATCTCCTTCAGCATGAAGGTCTCGTAGCCCGCCTTCTCGGCCGCGTCGGCGTCCCAGGTCACCTCTTCGGCGTCGCGGTCGATCGGGTTGCCCTCGAGGTCGGCGATCCGCACCGAGCCGGCTTCGACTTCGACGATCTCGCCGTTCTCGATCGGCATCGCCGTGCGGGTGTCGGCGAGGAAGGCGGGGATCGCCGAGGCGAGGAAGGTCTCGCCCTCGCCGACACCCGCGACCAGAGGGCACTCCTTGCGGGCGCCGATCAGCCGCCGCGGCTCGTCGGCGTGCATGACGACGAAGGCGTAGTGGCCGCGCAGCTCCGCGTAGGCCCCGCGGACGGCGGCGGCGAGGTCGCCGTCGTAGCGGCGGGCGATCAGGTGGGCGACCACCTCGGCGTCCGTTTCGGAGCTGAAGGCCTTGCCTTCCTCCTGCAGACTGCGGCGCAGCTCGGTGTGGTTCTCGACGATCCCGTTGAGGACGATGTGGACCCGGCCGGAGCTGTCGTCGTGGGGATGCGCGTTCGCCTCGGTGACCCGGCCGTGGGTCGCCCAGCGGGTGTGGGCGATCCCGGTCTCGGCGGACGGCAGCGGACCGGCGCCGTTTTCGGCCCGCGCCTGGACCGCGGCGCGCAGGTTGCCGAGGTTGCCGACCGCATGCACGCTCTCGACGCTGCCGTTCGCGAGCACGGAGAGGCCGGCGGAGTCGTAGCCCCGGTATTCGAGCTTTTCGAGACCCGAGAGGAGCAGCTCCTCACAGGGCCTCGCGCCCACATATCCGACGATGCCGCACACGAAGGCGAGTAAGCGTAGCTAGGGCGGCCCGCAGGGCGCTCAGGCCAGCTCGTCGCGCACGAGACCGGCCAGCCGCTCGCAGACGGCCCGGGCTTCCTCGTCGGTGGGCGCCTCGACCATCACCCGCACCAGCGGCTCGGTCCCCGACGGCCGCAGGAGGACCCGGCCGCGACCCTCGAGGGCGGCGTCCTCGCGCTCGACGGCCTCCCAGACGGCGGTGGCGCCGGCGATCGCTCCGCGGTCGGCGACCTGGACGTTGAGGAGCATCTGCGGCAGCTTGCTCATCGGCACCACCTCGGCCAGGTCGGCGCCGCCGAGCTCGCGCATCGTCATCAGGGCCGCGGCGATGCCGTCGCCGGTGGAGACGAACTCGCTGCAGATGATGTGGCCCGATTGCTCGCCTCCCAGCTTCCAGTCACGCTGTCGCATCTCGTCGATCACGTAGCGGTCGCCGACCTGGGTGACGGCGATCTCGATCCCGAGCCTCTCCATCGCCTGGTGGAAGCCGACGTTGCTCATCACCGTGACGACTACGCCGCCGCCGTTCAGCTCGCCGCGCGCCTTCATCCCGCGCGCCGCCAGCGCGATCAGCTCGTCGCCGTCGTGGACCCTCCCGGCCCCGTCGACTGCGAGGACGCGGTCGCCGTCGCCGTCGAAGGCGAACCCGATCTCGGCCTCGGAGCCGGCGACCCGCTCGGCGAGGGCATCGGTGTGGGTGGAGCCGCAACCCGCGTTGATGTTGCGGCCGTCGGGCTCGGTGCCGATCAGCTCGACCTCAGCGCCGAGGCGCTCGAAGATCGCCGGCGCCGCGCGGTGGGTGGCCCCGTTGGCGCAGTCGAGGACGACGCGGCGGCCGGAGAGGTCGAGCGGGAAGGCCGCCTGCAGCTCCCGCAGGTAGTCCTCGAGGCCGCCGTTCAGCTCGCGGACGCGGCCCGGCTGCCCGGCGCCCGCGGCCTCCCCGATCCGCGCCTCGATCTCGGCCTCGACCTCGTCGCGCAGCTTGGTGCCGTCGGCGTCGAAGAACTTGATCCCGTTGTCGCCGAAGGGGTTGTGCGAGGCCGAGACGACGGCGGCGAGATCGAGCCCGAGCCGCTGCACGAGGAGGGCCGCCGCCGGGGTCGGGAGGACGCCGGCCAGCAGCGCGTCGCCGCCCGTGGCGGCGATCCCCGCCGCGAGGGCGGCCTCCAGCATCGGCCCCGACTCCCGGGTGTCGCGGACGATCAGGACCTGCGGCCGCCGGGCCTTGAGCGTCGCCGTGGTGGCCCGGCCCAGGGCGGTGGCCAGCTCGGCGGTGAGGAAGGTGCCAGCCTCTCCCCGGACCCCGTCGGTTCCGAAGAGCTTGCGCGCGGTCGTCACTCCGCCCTCGTCAGCGCTTGCTGAACTGGGGCCGCTTACGGGCCTTCTTCAGACCGGCCTTGCGGCGCTCCTTGACACGGGCGTCGCGGGTGAGGAAGCCGCGCCGCTTGAGGTCGGGGCGCAGCTCGGAATCGATCTCGGTCAGGGCGCGGGCGACGCCGTGGCGGATCGCCCCGGCCTGGCCGCCGATGCCGCCGCCGTGGACGCGGACGCGGACGTCGACGTTGCCCTCGTAGCCCGAGACCGCGAGCGGCTGCTTGACCATCGTCTGGTGGAGGGGGCGCGGGAAGAACTCCTCGAGGCTGCGCTTGTTGATCTCGATCTTGCCGCTGCCGGGGACCAGGGTGACCCGGGCGATCGAGCTCTTGCGCTTGCCGGTCGCGAGGAAGCGGGCGCCTTTCTCCATCTTCGCCGGCGCCCGGCTGGCGGCCGCGGCGTCGGTGTCCTGGGCGGCGGCGAGCTCGGCTTCGCGGCGGGCCTTCTCTTCCTCCTCGGCCTCGAGGCGGGCGCGCTCCTCCGCGCTCAGCTCGGGTTTCTCCGGCTCGACCAGGATCGGCTCCAGGTCGGCGCCGGGGATCACGTCTTTCTTCTTCTCCTCCGCCTTTGGCTCGGCGGCGGGCGGAGTCTCCTCCGTCTCCTGAGCGGCTTCGACCTCCTGATCAGGCTCAGGCGAAGTCACCTCCTCCGCCACAGGCTCCTCAGCAACCTCCTCGGACGGCCCCGTGTCTCCTGCCTCCTCGGACGGCCCGTCATCTCCACCCTCCTCGGACGGCCCCTCCTCAGCGGCATCTGCCGCGGGTGGCGACGATTCCGAGGACTCTCCCGGTAGGGAGAGCCCGGAATCGGAGACAGGACCCGCGGCCCCAGCCCCCTCGTCCTGAGTGTTGTCGTCGTCCTGCTCCGGCGTCTTCTCGTCGTCGATCAAGTTCAGTCAGTCTCCAAAGGTTTCGGCTGCTGCGCCGCGTGCGGGTGGTCGGGCCCGGCGTACACCTTCAGCTTGGTCAGCTGCTGGCGGGCGAGCCGGTTGCGCGGCAGCATCCCCTTCACCGCCTTGCGGATCACTTCCTCGGGCTTGCGCTCGAGCATCTCGCCCAGGGTGCGGGACTTGATCCCGCCGGGGTAGCCGCTGTGGCGGTAGTAGGTCTTCTGCGCCAGCTTGTCGCCGGTGACGCGGATCTTCTCGGCGTTGACGACGACGACGAAGTCGCCGGTGTCGACGTGGGGCGTGTACTCCGGCTTGCGCTTGCCACGCAGGGTGTCGGCGATCTGCGTCGCGAGACGGCCCAGGGTCTTCCCCTCGGCGTCGACGACGTACCAGTTGCGCTGGCGGTTGGCTGGAGTGGCTACAAAGGTCTTCATCGCGCAAAAACCGCGCGGACGCACCGACGCGGCCGGGGGATGATAGCCATCTCGCCTTGTATATTGCCGCCCGAGCGATAGCCGAATCCCGAGCGGGCCACCGCCCGGGAGCGGAGGAACCGAAGAGGCCTTTGCAGGTCTCAGGGGCGAATCGGACGAAAAGCGTCCGTAGCGCGACTCTTTCAGCGCGAGCCCGTCAGCTAACTCCGCAGGCGACGGAAAGAGAGGGCTAGCGGTTGAGCGGCAATGGGTTCGTCCGGCCCAAGGCGGTCGGCAGGATAGGCGTGTTGATGGCGATTGCCGTGGTGGCGTGCTCGGCCGGCACCGCTGCGGCGAGCACCGGCGGGGCCGGCACCCCCGGCTCCGCCCCGACGGCCAAGGGGAGCCCCACCGGGACCCCGTCGAGCGCCCCCACCGCCGGCGCGCTGACCCTGGTCGCGGCGGAGACCAGCCCGCGCAAGTCGTTCTACTTCGGCTACCGCTATCCCAAGCTCTCCTACACGATCGGCAGCAGCCAGCCCGCCAACGACCTGCGAGTCGAGGTGGTCGGCGCGGGCGGTGAGGTGGTCAGGACCTTCTACCGCGAGGACGTGGCGCCGAACGTCGCCGACGCTGTCCGCTGGGACGGCACCACCGACGAGGGTCGCCCCGCGCGCAACGGGCGCTACAGCTTCCGGATCAGCCCCCAGGCGGCGGCCGCGGCGCCGGTGGCGCGGAAGGCGACGGCCTCGACCAGCCTCGGCCTCGGCTTCGCCTTCTACGGCTACGCCTTCCCGATCCTCGGCGCTCACGAATACGGGATGAGCGCCGGCCGCTTCGGCGCCGCCCGCTCCGGCCACACCCATCAGGGGCAGGACGTGATGGCCGCCTGCGGCACCGCCCTCGTCGCCGCCCGCGGCGGCGCCGTCCAGTACTCCGGCTACCAGGGCGCCGCCGGCAACTACGTGGTGATCGACGGTCGCGGCACCTCCGACGACTTCATGTACGCGCACCTCGCCGAGCCCTCGCCGCTGCAGAGCGGAGAATCGGTCCGCACCGGGCAGCCAATCGGGGTCGTCGGGGACACCGGCGACGCGCAGGGATGCCACCTCCACTTCGAGATGTGGGCTGCACCCGGCTGGTACGAGGGCGGCTCCCCATTCGACCCTCTCTCCTACCTGGAGAGGTGGGATTCCTATAGCTGAGCGTGCGGCCGCCGGCGCGGCGAAGCTTGCGCTCAACTTCCAGCGAATCGTTCTAAAAAATTAGGTGTTCTGGATTAATACAGAGAGATCATCTATATAACGAGTGTGCGGCGAACACTGCCGTATCCGCCCCCACTCGAAGGAGTCCTCCGATGAAGCCAGAGCGGCCAGAACCGATCGATCAGCGGCTCGTCAAGGCGCTGGCCCATCCGGTTCGAATCCAGATCCTCGAAATCCTCTCCGACCAGGTCGCCAGCCCGAACATGCTCGCCGCCCGGTTGGACGCCGGCCTCAGCCAGGTCGCCTACCACACGCGGGCGCTGGAGCGCTGCGGGTGCCTGGAGCTGGTCGAGACGGCGCAGCGCCGCGGCGCCACCGAGCACTTCTACAAAGCCAAGCCCGACGCCTTCGTCGGCAGCCGGACCTGGCGCCAGGTGCCGCGCTCGATTCGCGGCGGGATCACCGCCGCCTCGCTGCAGACGTTCTTCGAGCGGGCGGTGAGCGCCCTCGAAGCGGGCACGATCGACGACCGCGAGGACACCACCTTCAGCTGGATGCCGCTCCACCTGGACGAGGCCGGATGGCGCGAGGTCAACGCGGCGCTGCGGCAGGCGACCGAGCGGGTGCTGGAGGCTCAGGAGGCCAGCAACCGCCGGGCGAAGGAGTCGGGGCGCGACGAACGGACGATCTCGGTAGTCGTGGCGCTGGCGAACTTCGAAACCGGCTCGCCGGGGTCGGCGCCCGGGGGCCGCTGAGCCTTCCGGGCCGGCTACTCCCACTCAATCGTCGCCGGCGGCTTCGAGGAGATGTCGAGGGCGACGCGGTTGACGTCGCGGATCTCGTTGATGATCCGGTTGGAGACCCGCTCAAGGAGGTCGTAGGGGAGCCGCGCCCAGTCGGCCGTCATCGCGTCGTCGGAGGTGACGGCGCGGATCACGATCGGGTAGGCGTAGGTGCGGCCGTCGCCCTGCACCCCGACCGAGCGGACGACCGGCAGCACGCAGAACGACTGCCAGAGCGAGCGGTAGAGCTCGGCGGCGCGGATCTCCTCCTGCAGGATCGCGTCGGCGGCGCGGAGGATGTCCAGGCGCTCCTTCGTCACCTCGCCACCGACGATGCGGATCCCCAACCCGGGCCCCGGGAAGGGCTGGCGCCAGACCATCCTCTCGGGCAGCCCGAGCTCGGCCCCCACCGCCCGCACCTCGTCCTTGAACAGCATCCGCAGCGGCTCCACCAACTCGAACTCGAGGTCGTCGGGAAGCCCGCCCACGTTGTGGTGCGACTTGATCGTCGCCGCGTGGTCGCTGCCCCCGGACTCGATCACGTCGGAGTAGAGCGTGCCCTGGACCAGGTAGGCGGCGTCCTCGAGCTTCGCCGCCTCCTCCTCGAAGACGCGGATGAACTCGGCGCCGATGATCTTGCGCTTCTCCTCGGGATCGTCCTTGCCGGCGAGCTTCGCGAGGAAGCGTTCTTCGGCCTCGACGTGGACCAGGGGGATCCCGAACTGGCTGAACGCCTCGACCACCTGCTCGGCCTCGTTCAACCGCATCAGCCCGTGGTCGACGAAGACGCAGGTCAGCTTCTCGCCGACCGCCCTGTGGACGAGCAGGGCGGCGACCGAGGAGTCGACGCCGCCGGAGAGGCCGCAGATCACCCGGCCCTCCCCCACCTGGGCCCTGATCTTCTCCACCTGCTCGGCGATCACCGACTGCGGCGACCACTGCTCGGCGCAGGCGGCTACGTCGCGCAGGAAGCGGGTGAGGATCTCGGTCCCGTAGGGGGTGTGGACGACCTCGGGGTGGAACTGGATGCCGTAGAGGCCCCGGTCCGGCAGCTCCAGTGCAGCGACCGGGGAACTCGGGCTCGAGGCCAGGGCGGTGAATCCCTCCGGCGCCTCGAAGACCGCATCGCGGTGGCTCATCCAGCAGCTCTGCTCCTCCGGCAGGCCGCCCAGCAGCCGCCCCCCACCGTCTCGCAGCACCAGCTCGGTGCGACCGAACTCGCCCGTCTCGGCCGACTCGACCCGGCCGCCGAGCGCCAGCACCATCGCCTGCATCCCGTAACAGATCCCCAGCATCGGAACGTCGAGATCCAGCAGCTGCGTAGGGAACTCCGGCGCGTCCGGCGCGTAGACCGAGGCCGGCCCCCCGGAGAGCACGAGACCTTTCGGCTTCCGCTCCCGGATCTTCTCGACGGGCGTCGAAGCCGGCAGCAGCTCGGCGAAGACCCCGCATTCCCGGATTCGACGGGCGATCAGCTGCGAGTACTGCCCGCCGAAGTCGAGGACGAGGACCTCCTCCAACGCCCCTCCGGCGGGTGGCGACGATTCCGAGGACTCTCCCGACAGGGAGAGCCCGGAATCGGAGACAGGACCCGCCGGCCGGGGCGCTTCCGTCCTGCTAGTCATCCGATACGGCAACCCCCGTGGACACAGCGGCCCGTCCGTTGGAGCCCATCCCCACCGACTGCTCGTTCTGCAGCTTCTTCCCCTCGCTCATCAGCGCCGGCGCGACCATCACCTCGGCCCGCTGGAAGGAGCGGATGTCCTCGTAGCCGCAGGTGGCCATCGAGGTTTTCAGCGCCCCCATCAGGTTGAAGGTGCCGTCGTTCTCCTTGGCCGGGCCGAG
>JBKPOX010000051.1:0-7885 GCA_046733335.1 Actinomycetota bacterium
GTCGAGGACTCGACCCTGTGGGACAACCGGGACGAGATCGGCTACGGCGACTGGAACGCCCCGGTCAGCATCACCGAATGGGACAACCTAGGGGTCTCCCACACCCTTGACACCCCCCGCGACTGCACCGTCCGGAATAACCTGCTGTGGGGCAGCACCACCGGTTCCGACCGCTACCTGATCGCGTTGCCGCACGTCTTCGCCAACGCCGAGACGTTCCGGACGACCTTCACCGCCGGCGGGAACAGCTACTACTCCTCGACGACCGGGTTCCCCGGTGACACCCCGTTCATCGGGGTCAACTCCAACGAGACCTCTAGGTTCATGAACTTCACCGACTGGAAGGCCTATCTGGGTGGCAGCCGGGACTCGACCTCGACCTACTCGACGTCGCCGCCGAGTCCCCTGCCGAGTCTCTGAAAACTGTCACACTAGGAGCCGCCATGACCGCGATACCGACTGTTGCCTGGGAGCCCCGGTGGACCTGCGACGAGGTCGACACGGCGTCGCCGGCCGCGACCGGGATCGCCGCCCTGGCCGCCACCCAGGTCCTCTGGGGCCTGTCCGGCCAGCAGTTCGGCCTCACCTCGGTCAAGCTGCGGCCGTGCCGCCGCGGCTGCGCTATGTCGAACGGTGGCTACCTCCCCGACGGTATGGTTCCCTGGGCGGGCGGCTACGGCTCCTGGGGGTACCCGTGGCCGACCCTGTACGCCGGCACCTGGATCAACCTCGGCTGCGGCGCCTGCGGCTGGGACGGCTGCGGCTGCTCAAGCCTCCAGGAGGCCGTCCTGCCCGGACAGGTGCATGACGTGACCGAGGTGAAGCTCGACGGGACCGTCGTCACCGGGTCGGCGTACCGGCTCGACTTCTCCCCCGACGTGTTCGGCGGGGTCCTGGTCCGCCTCGACGGCGGTACCTGGCCGCTCTGCCAGAACCTCGCCCTTCCCGACACCGCCGCCGGGACGTTCAGCGTGACCGCCCGCTACGGCATGGACGTCCCCGAGCTCGGCCGCCTCGCCGTCGGCGAGCTCGCCTGCGAACTCCTGAAGGCCATGAGCGGGAAGGACTGCCGCCTCCCCGAGCACGTCACGTCGCTGGCCCGCCAAGGCGTGACCCTGTCATTCCCCGACCCGACCGAGCTCCTGACCGGCGGGAAGCTCGGCCTGGTCCAGGCCGACCGGTTCATCCAGGTGTTCAATCCCTCGGGGCTGAAGCGGCGGGCCCGGACCTGGTCGCCCGACCAGCGCGGGATGCGGCAGGTCGGCGCCTGATGCTGTCCGGCCCGTCGGCGTTCGTCCTGGTCGCGGACAACCTGCTGGTCGCCGTCCGGGCCCGGCTGGCCGAGAACGGCGTCGACATCCCCAACCGCATCGCCGTCGTCCCCGCCCCCATCGTCGCCGACGACTGCCAATGCGGCCTCCTCGCCGTGGCCGTCCCCCGGGTCTTCGCCAGCGACGTCATGCTCCAGGACCCCGGCGGCGGCGGCGTCCCGGCCGGCCCCGGCGCCGGCACTCCCTATCCGGCCGACGAGGTGCCGTCGTTCCTCAACGCCGAGATGCAGGTCGCCCTCATGCGGTGCGCGACGATCCCCGACGACGGCACCCCGACGGCCGAGCAGCTGGCCGCCGAGGCGAGCCAGGTCCACACCGACGCCTACTGGGTCCAGGTCGCGGTGTCGTGCGAGCTGGCCCGCCTCGTCCGCACCGACCAGATCCTCGACTACACCCTGGGGGACCAGCCGTTCATCCCGAACCAAGGTGGCTGCCAGGGTGGCCAGTACAACGTGACCGTGGCCGTCCCCAACGAGTGCCCCTGCTCCTGATGGCCCACCATCAGCTCGACCAGGCCGCCGTCCGGCGACTCCTCACCAACCCCCGCGGCGGCGTCGCCCGGGACTTCTACCGGCGGGCCAAGCGGGTCGAGGCCATCGCCAAACGCGAGGTCGGGGTGGACAACGGCCATCTGCGGGACAGCATTCATCCCCGGCCGCTCCCGGCACCGTACCAGCCGGGCTACGAGGTCGGCTCCGACCTGAGCTACGCCATCCATCATCTTCGCGGGCACAAGGAGATCCGGCCCCGGCGGAAGAAGGTGCTGCGGTTCAAGCCGCGAGGGTCGGGGCGGTTCGTGTTCACGATGAAGGTCAAGGCGGTCGAGGGGAACCCGTTCCTCCAGAAGGCGCTACGCCTCGGCGCCCGCGGCCGCTAGTCGTCCACAGCCTTTTCCACAACAGGGGATCGCGTTGCTTGCCCTGTTGTTCGGTGGGCCCAGACCGGCCGTCCAGACTGGCCGCCATGACCACCACCGACACCCCCCGGAACGGCACCGCCCCCGCCCCCCCGGTCCCGCCCCCGGGTGTAGAGGTCGTTGACCTTACCCCTCCCGACGACCAGCTCCAGCCCAAGTGGTTCCGGATCGGCCTCCGCCCCGACGATGTCTTCTGCGCCGCCCCCAGCGTGCCGGTCAGGTTCAGCGTCGAGTACGTCCGGGCCCTCAACGCCCGCGACGCCGACGAAGACACCGCCACCGAACGGTTCATCGACCTGCTCGGCAAGGTCCTCCTCCCCGGCCACCGGGAACGCTGGGAGGCCCGCTACACCGACCCCGAGCACCCGATCGACCACCGCATCCTGTTCTCGGTCATGGACGACCTGATGGTCCGGTGGGGCCTACGCCCTCCGCCGCCATCCGGGGACTCCTCGGATGGCTCCTCACCCCCGGACGCTGGCACGAACTCCGAGGCCGAGCCGCCCTCGGCGGAGTTGACCTCGCCCGCGAGCCCCTCGACCGGGCCCTCGACATCGCCTACAGCCTCCTCGTCACCGGCCTGACCGCGAAGGACCGGGAGCAGCTGGACATGGACCTCGGGGTAGCCGCCTGGACGACCGGCCCGGCCGGCACGCCACCGGTCGGGGCGGTCGGGACCGTCGAGCCACGCGACCCGGAGGCGCCGGACTGGTGGACCGGTGAGAACACCAACGAGTTCCTCGCCGAGCAAGGCGTGATCCTCGGATGAGCAATATGGGCTGGGTCGACAAGGCCTGGGTCGGTATCCTCCCCGACGCGCGGCAGTTCGCCCCCGAGCTCGACCGGGCCATCACCCGGGCCCTGAACGAGGTCGAACGGAAGGTCAACGCCGGCGGCGGCCGGATCACCCGCCGCTTCCAGGATCTAGCCCGGGACGCCAACCGGGCCCTGGACGGTATCAGCGGCCGTAGCACCTTCGACCGGCTAGAGACCCAGGCCGAACGGGCCGCCCGCGGGATCGAGAACGCCTTCGACGGGGTCGGCGGCCAGGCGTTCACCGGCCTCAAGGCCGACGCCGAACGAGCCGCCCGCGGCATCGAGGACGCGTTCGACCGGGTCGGCGACCGGGCCTTCGACGGCCTCCAGGCCGACGCGAACCGGGCCGCCGAAGGGGTCGAGGCCGAGTTCCAGGAGGCCCAACGCGGCGCCGACCGGTCGCTACGCGGCATCGGCGGACCCGGGCAGTTCCGCGACGTCGAAGCCCAGGCCGACCGGGCCGCCGACCGGATCCACCACAGCTTCCTCCGCGCCCGCACCTCGGCGTCGTTCAGCCTAGGTGCTCTCTCCACCCGGGCCAGCGTGGCCGGCGGGGTGATCTCGGCCGCGCTCGGCACCGTCGGCACGGCCGCGGTCACCATGGGCCTCCAGAGCGCCGCGGCCATGGAGCAGGCCCAGATCAGCTTCGGTGAGCTCCTTGGCTCCGGTGCGAAAGCCAAGGCGTTTCTGGAGGACCTGAACCAGTTCGCGGCCACCACCCCGTTCGAGATGCCTGGGCTCATCTCTGCCGCCCGGAGCCTGCTAGGGGCCGGGCAGGCCGCGAAGGACGTCATCCCGATCATGACCGCCCTCGGCGACGCCACCGGCGCGCTTGGTCTCGACCAGGAAGCGTTCGGGCGGATCATGCTGGCCACCACCCAGGCCATGAACAAGGGTCGCCTCCAGGGCGAAGAACTGATGCAGATGCAGGAGGCCGGCCTGCCCGTCACCAAAATGCTGGCCGACGCCATGGGGGTCTCGACAAAACGAATCTCGGAACTGTCCCAGGCTGGGAAGCTCCAGTCCGACGAGGTTCTGCCCAAGCTGTTCGACCAGATGCACAAGGACTACGGCGGCTCGATGATCAAGCAGAGCCGCACCCTCAACGGCCTCTGGTCGACCTTCGTCGACACGACCCGGAACGCGCTGCGGGAGGGCATTCAGCCGCTGCTCCCGGCGATCAAGGACGCCCTGCCGGAGGCGGCCCGGGTCCTGGAGGGCGCCATCCGCGGGGTCGTCGGGTTCTTCCGCGACGACCTCGGCCCCGAACTGGGCCGGCTCAAGCAGGCCTGGAACGACAACGGCACCGCCATCCTGGGCCTGTTCACCAACATGGCGTCAGGCCGGGGCGAGATGGACTCGAGCGCGACGGCCGCGCACAGCCTGGCCGACAGCCTGGTGTTCCTGACCAACGCCGCCGGCGACGCCAGCCGGTTCCTCGATCAGCTCGGCCACGGCCTCAACGTGGTCGATGAGACCTCCGACCGGTGGGGGTCGACCATCCACGAGCGGATCGTCAGCCCGATGAACGAGGCCATCCGGCGGGCCGGCGAATGGGTCGGGGTCAACCAGCTCGTCGGCCGGGTCGCCCGGGACGTCACCGCCGACCTGGCCGACATGGGCATCCGCCTCGGCCAGAACGCCGACACGACCAGCCACGCGACCAGCGTCACCGAGGACTACACAGCCGCCGTCCGCGACCAGCGGGCCGCGATCCGGTCACTCAACAACGCCCTCGACGACGAGAAGGTCGCCCAGCTCGACGTCCGCCAGGCCGAACTCAACGTCCAGCAGGCCCAGCAGCGCCTCAACCAGCTCAAACGGCAGGGGAAGCAGGGCAGCCTGGAGTACCGGCAGGCCCAGCTCAGCCTGGAACGGGCCCAGATCAACCTGACCACCACCACCCAGGCCTATAACGGCCGGGTCGCCGCCAGCCGGGAGGCGGAACGGCGGGCCGCGTCCGCCTCCGACGCGCTCCGCGGTGCCCAGCAGCGGCTCCGCGAGGCCACCCTCGGGGCCAGCCGGCAGATCCTTATCTTCGGCGACCGCGCCCAGGACGCGTTCGCCAAGCTCCGCTCCAAGACGGTCAAGGTCCAGGCCAACTACAACGTCAGCGCCCCCAAGGGCGTCGAGCTGCTGTTCGAGAAGGGCCTGATCCGGTCGGCGTCCGGTGGGCCGCTGCGGGGACCGGGCACCACCACCTCCGACGACATCCCCGTCCTGGCGTCCGACCAGGAACACATGGTCGCGGCCCGCGAGGTCCTCGGCCTCGGCGGCGGCAGCTACGAACGCGGCCACCAGATGCTCAAGCAGATGCGGTCCGAGTGGCGCCGCTACGCCGCCGGCGGGCCGGTCCTCAAGTTCGAGCAGCAGGGCACCGACCGGTTCCTGGCCCGCCCGCCCCGGTTCGACCGCAACCTGGAACGGTCCCTCGACGTCGCCGCCCGCGGGTTCGTCCTCCTGATCCGCGAGCACGCCAGCAGCATCTTCGGCGGCGGCAAGGAGAACGTGAAGGCGTTCATCCGGTCGATGGACCCCCTGCGCTACTGCTGGGGCGGCGCCGGCCCGGCCTGCTACGACTGCTCTGGTGCCGTGGGGGCGGTCCATCTGGCCCACCTGGGCCGGCCGCACGGGCACGGGCAGCGGATCTACACCACCGGTTCCATCCACGCCGGCCTGATGGGCCTCAAACCCGGCCTCGGGGGCACTCTGGAGATCGGGGTGACCGCCGGGACCGGGCACATGGCCGCCAAGTACGGCGGCCTCGGGATCGAGGCGAGGAGCACCCGGACGGGGATCTTCACCGGGTCAGCGGCCCGGGACCCGCGGAGCTTCGCCCGCCACTACCACCTCGCCCAGGGCGGCCCGGTCACCCTCGAGGAGCTCCAGCGGCGGAACATGTTCCTCGACGTCGGCGGTGACCCGGGGATCACCCGGATCAAGGTCGGCCGGCCGTTCGGCCCCCAGGAATTCGACCGGGGCGGCTACCTGCGGCCCGGCGGCTGGACGCCGTCCTGGAACGGCACCGGCCGCCGGGAACGGGTCCTCGACCCGGTCGAGACCCGGGTGTGGGAGGCCCTGGAGAAGCGACTGGCTCGCGCCGGGCCAGGCCGTGGTGTCGGTGCTGACCCGGCGGCCACGGTCGTCCAGGTCCAGTCCGGCGCCGTCCAGGTCGTCGTCCAGGGGCCGGTGAGCCCGGCGATGCTGCCCCGGATCACCTCAAGTGTCGAGGACGGCCTCCAGGCCGTGCTGCGCGAGTTCCGCACCGGGACTGCCGCATGACCATCAGCGTCCTGCGGCCCTCCTCGGACATCAAGAAGGTCGGCGTCCTCTACTCGACCGGCACGACCGCGTGGTCGCTGCTCGACGACGGTGGGGCCGTCACCGACTACACCGGCGCCGACGACAACACCTACATTAGGGCCGCCGCCGGCACCCAATGGCCCAACGCCCTCATCCACATGGGCCTCACCGACCTCGGCGCCCTGGCCACCAACCAACGGATCAAGCAGCTCCGCATCCGGGGCCGGTTCCGGATGAACTCCTCGGTGCCCGGCGACGCCGCCATCGTCCACACCTGGCTGACCGACCCCCAGTCCGGCCTCGGGTTCATGCCCGTTGGGACCTCGGTGGAGTCGACCCCGATCTCGAAGTTCGTCACCGGGTCGGCGACCGTGGTCGCCAAGACCGGGGCCTGGTACACCAAGCCGCCGCCGTCCGACGGCGAGGAATGGACCCGCAACCAGGTCAACCGCAGCTACCTGGGGATGCTCTGGTACTACGGCGACTTCGGCACCGAGAACCTACGGGCCACCGAACTGTACGTCGACGTCGACGTCCGCACCCGCCCGACCGTGTCCGGGGTCACCTCCACCGGCCACGACGCGTCGACCCGGCCGATCATCTCCTGGAACTACAACCCGAACGCCGACGGCGACCCGCAGGTCGCGTTCCAGGTCAAGGTGTTCTCCTCGACCCAGTACGGGGCGGCCTCCTTCGACGTCGACGACAGCCTGGCCACCTGGAACACCGGGGTCCGGTTCGGCAGCGGCGAGCAGGACCAGGTCGGGGTCGACCTCGCCAACGGCGGCGTCTACAAGGCGTACGTCAGGAGTGCGCAGGATTTCAACGGCGACCGCTGGTGGACCGACTGGGCGGCATCGTCGGCGTTCACGGTCGGGCTCACCCCACCCCCGGCGCCGACCCTGACCGTCACCAGCGACCCGTCGGTCCCGAACCTCCGGAACCTGCTGCAGTACACCGCGACCCTGAACGCTCTCGGCTACGACGACGCCGACCTGGAGGGCAGCGCCGGGAACTGGGGGGCGGTCAGCGCCACCGTAACCCGGTCGACCGCGCAGGCCCGCCACGGGGCCGCGTCGCTGGCCGTGACCGCCGCCGGTGGGAGCATCCCGTTCGCCATCACCGACGGGAACGGCGGCGCCGGCGCCATCGCGGTCCGGCCGGGTCAGCAGTTCACCGGCACCGGGTACGTCCGGGCCGCGACCACGACCCGGGCATGGCGGATGGTCCTGCGCTGGACCGACGCCGCCCACACCTACCTGAGCCAGAACAACGGGGCGACCGTTACCGACAGCAACTCGGCCTGGACGCAGCTCCCGGCCGTGACCGCGACCGCCCCCGCGAACGCGGTCCACCTGTACGCCCAGATCGAGACGACCACCACCCCCGGCGCCGGCGAGGTCCACTACTTCGACCAGTTCCAGATCGTCCCCGGCGCGAGCGCGCCGGCCTGGTCTCCCGGGTTCCTGGCCACCAGCTTCGCGGTCATCGAGGCCGCCGTGGCCACCACCGACCCCCG
>JBKPOX010000052.1:0-2117 GCA_046733335.1 Actinomycetota bacterium
CCGGGGGTGCTTTGTGGTGGTGTGGGGGGTGGGTGGGCGAAAAAACGGGGGGCGTGTCGGGCCACCCCCCCCCGACTCCTCCCGAGGCCTTCAGCGCGTGACCCGCAGCGTTTTCAGCTCCCGGTCGCTGCCGCCGCGCACGTACCCTCCGTGGGAGATGCTCTCTCGGACGAAGTCGAGGGTTCCAGGAGTCAGCCGCTCGCCGGGGAGGACGTTGGGGATGCCGGGCGGGTAGGCGGCGAGGCCCTCGGCGGCGATGCGGCCGGCGGCGGCGTCGAAGGGGACCACCTCCTGCGGGCCGAGGAAGGCTTCCCGCGGGGTCAGCACCAGTTTCCCCCAGGGCGGCGCCGGCGCCAGCTTCTCGTCCGGCGCCCCGGGCTTCTCCTCCAGCTCGGCCACCGCCCTGCGCAGCCCGGCGACCAGCCGCTCGCCCGCCGCCTCGGCGCTCTCGCCGACGCCGAAGATGGCAACGACGACGTTGCCTGAGTAGAGCTCGAGGTCGAGCCCGGCGGCGTGGAAGGCCGTTTTCCAGAGGCGCTGGGCGCTGGAGCCGGTCCCGCGCACGTCGATCCCCAGCCGCAGCGGGTCCCAGCCGGTGACCCCGGATCTGCCGACCAGCCGCTCGTCGAGGACCTCGAGGCCGGGGATCTCGCGTATCCGCTCGCGCGTCCTCGCGATCGCCTCGATCGCCCGACCCAGCAGCGCCTCGCCGCGGACGAAGGCCTGCCGGCGGGCCGCGTCGAGCGAGCCGGAGAGGAGGCCGCTGGGGCTGGTGGTCTCGACCAGGCTGACGCAGCGGTCGACGATCGCGCCGTCGATGCGCCCGCCGCGGCCGAGGTGCAGCATCGCCGCCTGGGTGAGGCTGCCGACGATCTTGTGGGTCGAGGAGGTGACGAGGTCGGCGCCGCAGGAGAGCGCGTCGGCCGGCAGCTCCGGGTGGAAGTGGAGGTGGGCGCCCCAGGCCTCGTCGACCACCAGCGGCACCCCGCGCGAGTGCGCAACCTCGGCCAGGGCGGCGACGTCGGCGCAGGCGCCGAAGTAGGTGGGCGAGACCACCATCGCCGCCACGGCCTCGGGCGTCTCGTCCAGGGCCGCCGCCAGCGATTCCGCGGTCAGCCCGTGGGCGATCCCCAGCTCGGGATCGAGCTCGGGGGAGACGAAGGTCGGCCGCATCCCGCTCAGCACCAGCCCGTCGACCACCGAGGAGTGGACGTTGCGCTGGACGACGACGC
The DNA here is from genome assembly GCA_046733335.1 of Actinomycetota bacterium. Classification (GTDB taxonomy): domain Bacteria; phylum Actinomycetota; class Thermoleophilia; order Solirubrobacterales; family 70-9; genus VAYN01. The sequence continues at coordinate 1,233 of JBKPOX010000052.1, forward strand.
GGCTGCCGAGGTGCGCGAGCGCCATGCAGGCGGCGTGGTTCCCCTGCGAGGCGCCGTTGACGAGGAACCAGGAGCGCGCCGCGCCCCAGGCCTCGGCGGCGAGCCGCTGCGCCTGCTGGAAGGGGGTCGGCTCCGGGCCGACGTCGACCCCCTCGGTGACCGAGGGGATGTCGTTCCGCAGCCCCACCTCGCCGACCAGCTCGGCCATCTTCGGGTCGGCCCCGAGGCCCCCCTTGTGCCCGGGGACCTGGAAGCGCCCGGTCCGCAGCCGCGAGTAGGCGAGCAGGGCGTCGACGTAGGGAGTCGAGTCCTGACCCGAAGAGGACATCGAGCCGAGTCTACGGACCGGGCGGAGCCGTGCTGGAGAATCGGAGGCATGCTCCACACGCGCCTTGGCTACTGGATCGAGGAGGCGGGGGAGGTCGAGCCGCGGCCGCCGCTGACCGGCGAGCTGGAGGCCGACGTCCTCGTCGTCGGCGGCGGCTACACCGGGCTGTGGACCGCCTGGTACGCGCGCCGGCTGGCGCCGGAGGCGCGGGTGGTGCTGCTCGAGTCCGAGCTGGTCTGCGGGCGCGGGCCGAGTGGCCGCAACGGCGGCTTCTGCAACGCGATGTGGTTCCAGCTCGCCTCGATGCGCGACCGCTGGGGGGAGCGGGGGGCGCTGGCCACGGCGCTCGCGGCGCAGGCGGCGGTTGGGCGGGTCGGGCGCTTCTGCGAGGAGCAGGGTCTGGATGCGTGGTTCCGGCCCGCGGGCTACGTGCAGGTGTCGACGGCGCCCGCGCACGACGGCAGCTGGCGGCGCGCCGTAGCCGCCTGCCGCGAGCTCGGGGCGCCGGAGATGCTGCGGCCGCTGGGCGAGGACGAGGTCGCCGCCCGCTGCGGCTC
>JBKPOX010000053.1:0-8055 GCA_046733335.1 Actinomycetota bacterium
AGCCAATGTCTCGTGGGCTCGGAGATGTGTATAAGAGACAGACCCCGGCCTCGCGGGCCGGCGCCAGCTCCCGCGCCATCCGCTCGCTCGTCGCCCCGACCAGGTAGCAGGCGCGGGCGCGCTCGCGGATCGGGTCGATAAGCGGCGCGAACGGCTCGTCCTTCTCGCTGCCGCCGAGGATCGCGTGGATGCCGCCCTCGAAGGCGCGGAGGCCGACGAGCGCGGAGGCGACGTTGGTCGCCTTCGAGTCGTTGACGAAGCGGACGCCGCCCACCTCCCCCACCGGCTCGAGCCGGTGGGGGACGCCGGCGAAGCTGCGCAGCCCCTCGCGGACCGCCTCGCGGTCGAGCCCCATCGCCAGCGCCGCGGCGGCCGCGGCCATCGCGTTGGCGACGTTGTGCTCGCCGAAGAGGCCGAGCTCGGAGACCGGCAGCAGCGCCTCGCCGTCGTGGAAGATCGTCCCCTCGGCGGCGGCGACCTCGCAATCGGGAGCGGCGCCGCGGCAGAAGGCGATGCGCCGGGCGCAGCCGCCGAGGTCGGCGTCCGCCAGGAAGGGGTCGTCGGCGTTGTAGACGGCGACGTCGTCGTTGCCCTGGTTGGCGAAGATCCGCAGCTTCGCCGCCAGGTAGGACTCGAGGTCGCGGTGGCGGTCGAGGTGGTCGGGGGCGAGGTTGAGGAAGACGGCGCACTCGGGGGCGAAGGCGGAGCTGTCCTCGAGTTGGAAGCTCGAGCACTCGCAGACGACCGTGCTCTCGCGGTCCACCGCGCCGACCAGGCCGGCGAGCGGCGCGCCGACGTTCCCCGCCACCGTCACCGGCTCGCCGGCGCTGCGGTAGAGGTGTCCGATCAGCTCGACCGTGGTCGTCTTGCCGTTGGTGCCGGTGACGGCGACGAACCGGTTCGGCAGCGCCCGCCAGGCCAGCTCGACCTCGCCCGCCACCTCGATCCCGCGCTCCAGCGCCGCCGCGATCACCGGCGCCTCCCGGGGAACGCCCGGGCTCTTGACGAGGGTCCGCGTCCCCTCCAGCTGTGCCAATCCATCCGTATCCAGGAAGACTTCGACGCCGACACCCTCCAGCCCTGCCGCCCCCTCGGGGCGCCCCGAATCGACCGCCCGCACCGCCTCCCCCCGCGCCGCCAGCATCCGCGCCGCCGCCTGGCCGGAACGAGCCAGGCCGACGACGAGGAACGGCCCTCGCGGCAGCGGGGGACGGGCTTTCCTACGGGGCGGCGCGCTCACACCGAAAGCTTCGCGATCGGATCGGGCGTACCTGTTGCAGGTGGGACCGGCTAGGCCGCCGCGAACTCGCGGATCTCCCGCGCCAGCGCCTGGGGCTGGTCTAGTGGGATCAGGGTGTAGCAGTCGGGCAGCTCGACGTAGCGGCCGTTCGGGAAGTCGTCGGCGAGCCTGCGGCCGGCCTCGTTGGGCATCATCGGCCCCTCGCTGTCCCAGACGACGAGGACGGGCCGCTCGAAGGCCCGCAGGGCCGGGGTGGCCGCGCGCATCAGGCGCTTGCCGCGGCGGACGTCTCTGACGTACCTGCGCAGGTCACGCCTGATCTCCGGCCGCCTCAGCGGCTCCAGCCACCGGCGCATCAGCTCGTCGGGAACCCCCTTCTTGCTCATCTGGCCGTAGGTCAGCGGCAGCCGCCGCAGGAAGCGCGAGCCCAGGACGATCCGCATGACCGCGAAGCCGCCCGGCAGCCATCCCGAGAGCGCCGCCACCTGGCCGGCGAGCCCGGGCGGATAGTTGTCCTCGGTCTCGCAGGAGATCAGCACCAGCCCGCCGACTCGCTCGGTTTCGCCGTTGGCGACCAAGGTCTGAGCGCCGCCCCAGTCGTTGAAGCAGAGGATCGCCTCGCGCAGGTCCAGCCGCTCGAGAAAGTCGGTGACGATCCGCGACAGCCCCGAGAGCGAGAGGTCGGCGTCGGGGCGCATCGGCTTGCGGTGGGCGCCGAGCGGCAGCACCGGCGTCAGGCAACGGAACCGCGGGCCGAGCTCGGCGACCACGCCGTCCCAGAGGCGCTCGTCGTGCGGCAGCCCACCGACGAAGACGATCGGCCGGCCGTCACCGCCGCTGTCGCCGTACTCGATCGGGCCCGCGCTGACGTCGACCTCGGGCATCCCCGTCACGCCCCCATCAGCCGATGCTCTGCTGGTAGAGGGTGAAGCCGATCCCGGAGCAGACGGCGGCGATGATCCAGAAGCGGAGCATGATCTTCGTCTCCGACCAGGCCATCATCTCGAAGTGGTGGTGCAGCGGCGCCATCAGCAGGACGCGGCGGCGGAAGGTCTTGAAGGCGAAGACCTGGAGCAGGACCGAGAGCGCCTCGATCACGAAGATGCCGCCGATGATGATCAGCAGGACCTCGGTCTGGGTCATCACCGCCAGCGCCCCGATCGCGCCGCCGAGGCCGAGCGAGCCGGTGTCGCCCATGAAGATCGAGGCCGGGAAGGCGTTGTACCAGAGGAAGCCGATGCAGGCGCCAACCAGGCAGGCGGAGAGCAGGGCCAGGTTCTGCTGCTCGTTGGCGACGAAGGCGATCGCCGTGTAGGCCAGGAGGACGATCGCGCAGGAGCCGGCGGCGAGGCCGTCGAGGCCGTCGGTGAGGTTGACCCCGTTCGAGGTCCCGGCGATGACGAGGAAGACGAGGACGAAGTAGAGGACCGGGCCGAGGTCGATGCTGCCGTCGCCGATGCGGAAGTAGAGGGTCGGCTCGAGGCCGACCTCGTGGCGGGCGACCCACCAGAGGGCGAAGGCGAGGACCAGCTGCCCGAGCAGCTTCCAGCGGCCGGCGAGCCCGAGCGAGCGGCGTTTGACGATCTTCACGTAGTCGTCGGCGAAGCCGAGGGTGGCGCAGCCCATCGCGACGCCGAAGACCGCGAGGCTCTGCGCGTCGCGGTCGGAGAGGACGAGGAAGGGGACGCAGATCGAGGCGAAGACGATCAGCCCCCCCATCGTCGGCGTCCCCGCCTTGGCGTGGTGCTCCTGCGGCCCGTCCTCGCGGATGTTCTGCCCGAACTCCTTCACCCGCAGGTACTCGATGAACTTCGGCCCGAGGAATATGCAGATCAGCATCGCCGCCATCCCGGCGATCAGGACTTCACCCATCGTCGGCCTCCACCAGCTCCGGCAGCTGCTCGGCGACCGCCTCCAGGCCGGCCGAGCGCGAGCCCTTGACGAGGACCGCGTCGCCCGCCTCCAGCCGCGCCGCCAGCAGCTCGGCTGCCTCGGCGGGGTCGGCGACGAGCTCGTCGGGGTCGTAGTCGCGGGCGGGGGCGCCGACGCCGATCACGAGGTCGATTCCCGCCGCCCGGGCGTGCTCGCCGACCTCGCGGTGGTAGGCGGCCGAATCGGGTCCCAGCTCGCCCATCTCTCCCAGCACCGCGACCGAGCGCTCCGCCCGCAGGGAGGCGAGATGGTCGAGCGCCGCGCGCATCGACACCGGGTTGGCGTTGTAGGAGTCGTTCACGAGGACGATCCCGCCGGGGAGCTCCAGCCGCTCGCCGCGGAAGCGGGAGAATCCTATGCCCGCAGCGCGGTCGGCCATCGCGGCGAGGTCGGCCCCGAGCGCGGTCCCGGCGGCGATCGCGGCGAGCGCGTTGGTCAGGTTGTGGGCCTCGGCGAAAGGGAAGCGGAAGCGCTGGGCGCCGCGCGGGGTGGCGACGAGCGCCTCGGTCGCCCCGTCGGCGACCGCGACCTCGAGCGCCTCGACGTCGCCGTCCGGGCCGAAGCGCAGCTGCCGCGCGACCGGCGCCAGGTGAGGCTCCAGCGCGCCGGCGTCGACCGGCGCCACCGCGGTCCCGCCGGGCGGCAGGCAGTCGAGGATCTCGGCCTTCGCCGCGGCGATCGCCTCGACCGAGCCGAGCAGCTCGACGTGGACTGGCCCGACGTTGGTGATCACCGCCACCTCCGGCTCGGCGATCGCCGCCAGCTCGGCGATCTGGCCCCGCCCCCGCATCGCCATCTCGAGCACGAGGACGTCGGCGCCCTCGGGCGCCTCCAGCAGCGTCAGCGGCAGCCCGATCTCGGTGTTGAGGTTCTCGCGGTTGGCGTGCACCCGGCCCGGCAGCAGCGCCCGGGCGATGTCCTTGACCGTGGTCTTGCCGACCGAGCCGGTGACGCCGACGACGCGGGCGCCGAGGGCGCGGCGCCAGGCGCGGGCGAGCGAGTGCATCGCCGCCAGCGGATCCTCGACCACGAACACCCAGGCCCGGCGTTCGTCCTTTATCGGGCTATTACCGACGAAGGACGAACGCCACGCCGGTGAGACGACACCGCCCCAGGCACCCGACGCGATTGCGGCGGGGGCGAACTCGCTGCCGTCGACGTTCTCGCCACGGAGGCCGAAGAAGAGGTCGCCGGGACCGACGTCCCGCGAGTCGACGACGGCCCGCCGCGGCGGCTCCGGCGACCCCTCGACCACGACCTCGGCCCCCAGCGCGGCGGCGATCTCGGCCGGCGAGAGGTTCACGCCGGCGTTCCCAGCTTCCAGAGCTCCTCGCGCGCCACCTCGCGGTCGTCGAAGGGGATCTTCCGCCCCTCCTCGAACTCCTGCCCCTGCTCGTGCCCCTTGCCGGCGATGACCACGGTGTCGCCGGGGCGCGCCCGGCCCAGCGCCAGCGCGATCGCCGCCCGCCGGTCGACGACCACCTCCGGCTCCCCCGCCCCGGCGGCGCCCGACGCGACTTCGGCGACGATCCTCTCGGGGTCCTCCGAGCGCGGGTTGTCGGAGGTGATCACGGCCAGGTCCGAGAGCTCGCTCCCGACCCTGCCCATCTTCGGCCGCTTGTCGCGGTCGCGGTCGCCGCCGGCGCCGAAGACGGCGATCAGCCTCCCCTCGGTGAGCCGGCGCGCGGCCCCCAGCACGTTCTCCAGCGAATCGGGCGTGTGCGCGTAGTCGACCAGCACCGCGAAGCCCTGCCCCTCGTCGATCGGCTCGAACCGACCCGGCACGCGCGCCGCCCGCGCCAGCCCCGCCGCGGCGATCTCCGCCCCCACCCCCATCGCCTCGGCCGCCGCGAAGGCCCCGAGCGCGTTGGCGACGTTGAAGTGCCCCGGCAGCGCCGTCCGCAGCCGCACCTCGCCGACCCTGAAGCTGGCGCCGAGGGCGTCGAACTCGACCTCGCGGGCGCTGTAGTCGGCCTCGGCGCCCTCGGCGGAGAAGGTGAGGCACTCGAATTCCCCCGCCAGGCGCCGCCCGTAGGGGTCGTCGACGTTGACGATCGCCACCTTCGCCCCGCGCTCGAACAGCTTCCGCTTGGCGAGGAAGTAGTCCTCCATGTCGGCGTGGAAGTCGAGGTGGTCCTGGGTGAGGTTGGTGAAGAGGGCGACCTCGAAGTGGATCGCGTCGGCGCGGTGCAGCGCCAGCGCGTGCGAGGAGACCTCCATCGCGCAGGCTTCGTCGCCGCCGTCGAGCATCTGGCGGAAGCTGGCCTGCAGCTCGACCGCCTCCGGCGTCGTCCGCACCACTTCCCTCTCGACGCCGCCGACCACCTGCTTCACCGTCCCCAGCAGCCCACAGCGGAAGTCGGCAGCCTGGAGGATCTCCCGGATCAGGAACGCGGTCGTCGTCTTGCCATTGGTCCCGGTCACCCCGACCACGCGCAGCTCCGCCGTCGGGTCGCCCCAGAAGCGGGCCGCCAGCGGCGCCATCGCCGCCCGCGAATCCGGCACGACCACCTGCGGCACCGCCAGCTCGGTCAGCTCCCGCTCGACCACCAGGGCCGCCGCCCCCTCCTCGACCACCCGGGGCCCGAACCCGTGCCCATCGACCTTCTCCCCCACCACGCAGAAGAACAGCGACCCCGGCTCGACCTTCCGGCTGTCGTACACGAGATCGACCACATCCACGGCGCCGTCCCCCACGACCCGCGCCCCCTGAACCCCCGCGACAAGCTCGTCCAGTCTCATCCGCGACGAGAGTCTAGGTCTGGGGGCGGGTGCCCCTTCCACAAAGGCTCCTGAGACCACATCGGCGCCCTGCAGGCCGCCCCAGCTGCGCGACGGTCTTTGGGGAAGGGGCACCCGCCCCCACCCCCGACCAAGCTCATTCCTGCGGCACCCCAAGGTAAGGAAGAGCGAATTCCGCGATCTGCCCGAACGCCGGCGCCGCCACCGAACCGCCGTAGATTTCCCCCTGCGGCTCGTCGACGATCACCGCCGCCAGCAGCTGCGGGTGCTCCGCCGGGGCGAAGCCGATGAACGAGGCGACGTACTTGGTCTCCGAGTAGGTGCCGTCTTCGGCGACCTGGGCGGTCCCGGTCTTGCCGGCGAGGGTGTAGCCGGGGACGCTCACCTCCGAGGCGGTCCCGCCGGGGGCGAGCACCCCCTCGAGCATTTCCCGCACCTCGGAGGCGACCGCGGGCGAGATCACCCGCTTGCCCTGCGGCTCGTGGATCTCCTCCTCGCCGATCCGCTTGACCAGCTGCGGCGGCTTCAGCCGGCCGCCGTTGGCGATCGCCGTGTAGCCGGCGATCATCTGCATCGGCGTCACCGAGAGCCCCTGGCCGATCGGCAGGTTGCCCATCGTCGAGCCGGAGTACTCGTCCAGCTCGGGCACGATCCCCCGCTCCTCGGCCGGGAACTGGACTCCGGTCGGGCGCCCGAAGCCGAAGCGGTCGATCCACCTGCTGAACTTCTCGGCGCCGACCTCGAGCCCGATCGTCACCGCGCCGACGTTCGAGGACTCGGCGAGGATCCGGGCGACGCTGAGGTTTTCGGTCCCCCGCGAATGCGACTCCTCGATCGTCCGGTCGGCGACCTGGATCGTCGGCGCAAGGGTGAATTCGCTCGCCGGCGTCACCAGCTTTTCCTCCAGCGCCGCGGCGACCGTGAACGCCTTGAAGGTCGAGCCCGGCTCGTAGGTGAATCCGGTCGCCTTGTTGAGCAGATCCTCGTTGCTGGCTTCGGAGAGGTCTTCGGGGTTGACCGGCGGCCAGTTCGCCATCGCCAGGATCTGCGCCGAGCACGGGTCGACGACGATCGCCGTGGCCCCCTTCGGCGAGTACGCGGCGCCCACCCCGTTCAGCGCTTCTTCGGTCTTCTGCTGGATCACCGGGTCGAGCGTCAGTTCGACGTCTTCGCCGTCCTCGGCCTCCTCGACGGTTTCCATCCGGATCGGCTCGCCGAGCGCGTCGTTGACGATCCGCCGTTCGCCGTCGCTGCCCCCGAGCACCGCTTCCTCCCCCTGCTCGAGGCCCGTCAGCCCCTGGTTCTCGGAGCCGACGGCGCCGATCACCTGCCCCGCCATCTCTCCCTGCGGGTAGGTGCGGCGGCTGTCGGGCAGCTCGCCGACCCCTTCCAGGTCGAGCGCTTCCACCTTCGCCGCGGTGCTGAGGTCGACTTTGCGTGCCAGGTAGGAGAATCCGCCCTCGGCCGTCAGGGCTTCCAGCACCTCGGACTTCTCCTCGCCCAGGATCGGCGCGAGCCTCGCCGCCGCCTGCGGCGGGTTCTCCACCTGGTAGGGGGTGGCGTAGATCGTCGCCGCGTCTTCGGAGGCGGCGAGCTTGTTGCCGCGGCGGTCGAGCAGGTCGCCGCGCAGGCCGGGGACGGTCACCACCTCGGTCTGCTGGGAGACGGCTTGCGAGGCGAGCTGGGCGCCCTGCACCCCCTGCAGCCAGAAGGCCCGCCCGACCACGAGGAGGAAGCAGAGGAGGAAGCCGCCGAACAGGAGCCCGATCCGGCGCTCGATCAAGCGCATCGGGCCGCTCTCATCCTCCGGCGGCAGCGAGCCGCGCCGCCGCCGCGGCGACGTCGCCCGGCTTCGCCTCGATCAGCCTCGGCTCCGCGGTGGTCGGCATCGCCAGGCCCAGCTGCGCGGCCTGACCGCGGACCCGCGCGGTGCCGTAGCGCTGGGCGGCGCGGCTCTCCAGCATCGAGTTCTCCTTTTCCAGCGCGGTGATCTGCTCGTCGATGCGGCCGGCGGTGGCGGCGAAGCTGAGGGTGGCGACGTTGAGGGCGACGATCCCGACCAGGAGCACCCCGAGGACGCCGATCCAGAGGCGGCCGCGAGTCATCCGCACCATCAGGCTCGAGTCGGGCAGCTGGCGGAC
>JBKPOX010000054.1:0-22764 GCA_046733335.1 Actinomycetota bacterium
CCCCCCCCCCGGTCCCGCGCAGTGCGCGGGGGGCCCCCTATTAGGTGGTGTCAGCGAATCCCCCCCTGCCGGCCACAAAGCCCCACCACCACCCGGTTTTTGGGGCATAGGATCGGCCGATGGGACGACTGGCGGTGATCCTCGGCAGCAACGCCCTCGGGCCCGGCGGCGAGGAGATCGCGGCGGCGGCGGCCGAGCAGGGCGCGGCGATCGTCCAGCGCCACGGTCTCGGCGAGGGCGGATCCGTCCTTCCGCACGGTGACGCCGAGGGGGGCTTCGTCCTCCCCCACGCGATCGACCACGAGGCGAACCTGCGGCCGCTGCTCGAGCAGGGCTGCGACCGGGTTCTCGGCATCGGCTCGGTCGGCTCGCTGCACGACGAGCTCGGTGTCGGCAGCCTCCTCTGCCCCGACGACTTCATCGCCCTCAACCAAGGCGACTCCATCCACGCCGACGCGCGCGCCCATGCGGCACCGGGCTTCGACCCTCGCTGGCGCGCGGAAGTGATCGCCGCCTGGAGCGAAGGCGGCCAGTCGCCCCGCGACGGCGGCGTCTACTGGCAGGCCCGCGGACCGCGCTTCGAGACGCCGGCGGAGATCCGGCTGATGGCAGCCCACGCCGACGTCGTCGGGATGACGCTCGCCTCCGAGTGCGTCGTCGCCGGCGAGCTCGGCTTCGACTACGCCGCCCTCTGCGTCGTCGACAACCTCGCCAACGGCCTCGCCGCCGAACCGGTCAGCGTCGCGGCGATGGAAGCCGACCGCCTGGTCAACGCCGAGCGCCTGCGCGACGGCCTGGCGGCGGTGCTGCCGAGGCTCGGGGCCGTGGGGCGGTGAGGTTGCGGTGACGCTCGTCGTCACGGACGCGCTCCTCGCCGGCGAGCGGGTGGGGGTGCGGTGCGAGGAGGGGGCGATCGCGGCGCTTGGCCCCGAGGTCGCCGCCGAACCCGGCGAGGAGACGATCGACGCGGGCGGCGCCCACCTCGTGCCGCCGCTCCTCAACGGCCACACCCACGCGGCGATGACGCTCTTCCGCGGCAGCGGCGGCGACCTGCCGCTGATGCCGTGGCTGCAGGAGCGGATCTGGCCGGTGGAGGCGAGACTCGAGGAGGAGGACGTCTACTGGGGGGCGCGGCTCGCCTGCGCCGAGATGATCCGCACCGGCACGACCCGCTTCTGGGACATGTACTGGCACCCGGAGGCGACGGCCCGGGCGGTCGAGGACGCTGGCGTCCGCGCCGCGATCGGGGCGCCGCTCTTCGACGCCGACGGCAGCTTCGAGGAGCTGCGCGACTCGGCGCACCGCAGCCTCGAGGCGCTCTCGGGGCGCGGCCCCCGCGTCGCCGCGGCGCTTGCCCCGCACGCGATCTACACGGTCAGCGAGCGGTCGCTGCGCTGGATCGGCGAGCTCAGCGCCGAACGTGGCCTGCCGGTCCAGATCCACCTCGCCGAGACCGAGAAGGAGGTGCAGGACTGCATCGCCGAGCACGGCGAGCGGCCCGCCCGCTACCTCGACCGGCTCGGCCTCCTCGGCGAGCGGACGGTCCTCGCCCACGGCGTCTGGCTCGACCCCGAGGAGCTGGCGCTGGTCGCCGAGCGGGGCACCACCGTCGTGACCAATCCGGCGGCGAACATGAAGCTCGCCGTCGGCGGCGTCTTCCCCCACCCCGGGGCCCGGGCCGCGGGCGTCGCCGTCGGCCTCGGCACCGACGGCGCCGGCTCCAACGACTCCCTCGACCTCCTCGCCGACCTCAAGCTCTTCGCCCTCGCCCAGAAGCACGCCGCCGGGGACCCGACCGCGATCGACGCCGCCGAGGCCTGGGCCGTCGCCACCGGCGCCCGCGCCCCCGCCCTCGGGGCGACGCCCCTGCGCCCGGGCGCCCCCGCCGACTTCCTCCTCCTCCGCGCCGGCTCGCCGGAGCTGGGGATCGGCGACCTCACCTCCGACCTCGTCTACGCCGCCTCCGGCGCCGTCGTCGACACCACCGTCGTCGCCGGGCGCATCCTCATGCGCGGCGGCGAGCTGCCCGGACTCGAGGAGATCGTCGCCAGGGCAGCCGAGCGCGCCCGCCGCCTCGGGCTCTAGCACTCCGCCCATTGATACCCCCCAGGGGTATGTTATAGTCCCGGCATGGTCGGATACCAGGAGGACAAGGAGAAGTTGCTGAAGCGGCTGGCGCGGATCGAGGGACAGGTCCGCGGGGTCTCGAAGATGGTCGAGGAGGAGCGCTACTGCATCGATGTGCTGACGCAGATCGGGGCGATCCAGGCTGCCCTCGACAAGGTCGCGCTCGGCCTTCTCGACGAGCACACGCGCCACTGCGTGGTCGACGCCGAGGGCGGTGAGCAGGGGGAGAAGGTCGACGAGCTGATGGCCGCGCTGGGGAGGTTCGTGCGGCGATGAGCGAGGTGCTCGGCAAGGTCTGGGAGGGGCTCGAAATGTCCTTGCTGATGGCGTACGAGGTCTGGTGGGCGCTGGTCCTCGGCTTCGCGATCTCGGGCATGGTCCAGGCCTGGGTGCCCCGGGCCCGGATCGAAGGCGCCCTCGCGGGCGAGGGCTTCGGCCCGGTCGCGAAGGCGACGGGCCTCGGCGCCGCCTCCTCCTCCTGCTCCTACGCTGCGATCGCGATCGCCAAGTCGCTCTTCCAGAAGGGCGCCTCGGCGGTCACCGCGCTCGCCTTCCAGTTCGCCTCGACCAACCTCGTCTGGGAGCTCGGCCTGGTCCTCTGGGTCCTGATGGGCTGGCAGTTCGCCCTCGCTGAGTTCGTCGGCGGCCTGATCCTGATCGCGCTGATGGCGCTCTTCCTGCGCGCCTTCGTCTCGCCGCGGCTCGAGGAGCGGGCCCGGCGCCACGCCCGGGCTGCCCAGGCCGGCCACCAGCACCACGACGAGTCCGCGGCGGAGGGGACGCCCTGGCGCGAGCGGCTCGCCTCCCGCGCCGCCTGGGCGGGGGTCGGCGGCAACTTCCGCGGCGACTGGCAGATGCTGTGGAAGGAGATCAGCCTCGGCTTCCTGCTCGCCGGCTTCGTCGGCCTCCTCGGCGACGACGCCTTCAACTTCCTCTTCGTCACCGACGCGCCGCCGCTGGTGCAGACGATCGAGAACGTCCTGGTCGGGCCGCTGATCGCCATCCTCAGCTTCGTCTGCTCGGTCGGCAACGTGCCGCTGGCGGCGGTGCTGTGGTCGGGCGGGATCAGCTTCGCCGGCGTCGTCGCCTTCATCTTCGCCGACCTGATCGTGATCCCGATCGTGCTCGCCTACCGTAAGTACTACGGGACCGCGTTCGCGCTGCGGATCACGGCGCTGATGTTCGTCACGATCGTGATCGCGGCCCTCCTCGTCGACGGCCTCTTCGGCCTCGCCGGGCTGATCCCGAGCGGCCCCCGCCCGACCCGCGAGGACGTCTTCGGCGCGGTCGAGGTCGACTACAAGCTCTTCCTCAACCTCCTCGGCCTGGCGGTCTTCGCGGCGCTGTTCTGGGTCAGCCGCGGCCACGGCGGCCCGCACGGCTGCGAGCACCATGGCGGCCACGACCACGGCCGCGAGCGGATCGATGAGCGGGAGGCGGCGGGGGTATAGGCTCGCCGCAATGCCGTCCGCGGAGCCGAGCGACGCGCAAACCCAGCCTGGAGCCTCCTCCCTCCGCTACGAGGAAGCGACGAAGCGGTACCCCGGCGCCTCGGGGCCGGCGGTCGACCGGCTCACCCTCGAGGTCCCGGCGGGCGAGATCTGCGTCCTGGTCGGGCCCTCCGGCTGCGGCAAGACGACCGCGATGCGGATGGTCAACCGCACGGTCGAGCTCAGCTCCGGCGACGTCCTGATCGGCGGCCGCTCGGTGCGCGAGCGCGAGCCGGCCCAGCTGCGACGGGAGATCGGCTACGTGATCCAGCAGATCGGCCTCTTCCCCCACCGCACGATCAGCGAGAACATCGGCGCCGTCCCCCAGCTCCTGGGCTGGAAGCGGGAGCGGATCCGCGAGCGCAGCGCCGAGCTGCTGGAGCTGATCGGGCTCGACCCCGAGCTCGGCGACCGCTACCCAGTCCAGCTCTCCGGCGGCCAGCAGCAGCGGGTCGGGGTGGCGCGGGCGCTGGCCGCGGACCCGCTGGTGATGCTGATGGACGAGCCCTTCGGGGCGATCGACCCGATCAACCGCGAGCGCCTGCAGAACGAGTTCCTGCGCCTGCAGGCGGAGATCCGCAAGACCGTCCTCTTCGTCACCCACGACATCGACGAGGCGATCAAGGTCGGCGACCGGATCGCGGTGATGCGCGAGGGCGGCCGGGTCGAGCAGTACGCGACGCCGGCCGAGCTGCTGATGGCCCCCGCGACCGAGTTCGTCGAGGACTTCGTCGGCGCCGACCGGGCGCTGAAGCGCCTGGCGCTGATGCGGGTCGCCGACATCGACCTCTGGGAGGCGCCGCTGGCCTTCGTCGGCCAGGCGACCGCGGAGGTGCGCGCGAAGCTCGCCTCGCCGGGGGTCGAGGTGCCCTACCCCCTGCTCGTCGACGGCGATCGGCGGCCCCTGGGCTGGCTGAGCGAGCGCGACCTCGGCGGCGAGCTGGTGCCGGGCCTGGCCGACTCGCCGCTGGGGCCGGTGCTGGAGCTCGACGACGTGATGCGCGACGCCCTCGCCGACCTGCTGCAGGGCGAGTCGCAGTACGCGCCGGTGGTAGACCACCGGGGCCGGATCGCCGGCGTGCTCTCGGTCGAGATCATCGCCGAGTTCCTCGCCTCCCCGGAGGCGACCAGCGACGAGCACCCGGCGGTGGAGCGGCCGCATGACTAGCCCCTTGCTGATCGCCGCGGGCGAAGTCGGCGGCGACTTCTTCCGCGAACGCACCTCGGCCAGCCTCCCCTGCCAGGCGCGGCCCGACGAGGTCTTCTGCTGGGACTGGGCGAAGGAGAACATCGACCGCTTCGGAACCCCGACCGTCCAGCACGTGGAAATGGTGGTGCTCTCGATCCTGCTCGGGCTGGTCGTCGCCTTCGCGCTGGCGCTGCTCGCCCACCGGAGGAGGTGGCTGCAGCCGCCGCTGCTCGCCGCCACCGGCGTCCTCTACACGATCCCCAGCATCGCCTTCTTCTTCCTGATGCTGCCGATCACCGGCCTCGGCCGCGACACCGCGGTTATCGTCCTCGCCGCCTACACCCTGCAGATCATCTACCGCAACACGACGGTCGGCCTCGCCAACGTGCCGGAGTCGGCGCGGGAGGCGGCGCGGGGGATGGGGTTCACCGACCGGCAGATCCTCTGGCGGGTGGAGCTGCCGCTGGCGATCCCGGAGATCGTCGCCGGGCTGCGGATCGCCGCGCTCAGCACGGTCGCGATCGCCACCCTCGCCGTCTTCATCGGCGCCGGCGGGCTGGGCACCCAGATCTACGGCAGCGGCAACCTCACCTTTCCGACCAGCATCTTCATCGCCGCGGCGATCGTGATGCTGATGGCGCTCGCCTTCGACGCGATCCTGCTGGCGCTGCAGCGGCTGGCGACGCCTTGGCGGCGGGGGAGGTCGGCATGAGCGTGCCGCACCTGCCGCTCGCCTCGTTCGTCGGCGCGGTCGAATTCATCTTCACGCCGCAGAGCTCGAACGTGACCGGCGGCAAGGAGGTCGGCGGCTTCTCGCAGGCGATGGAACTGGCCGCGAAGCAGCTGGAGCTGACGATCCTGGCGCTCGCCCTGGCGCTGGTCATCGCCCTCCCGCTCGGGCTCTACCTGGGCCATCGCGGCAGGGGCGAGTTCCTCCTCGTCGGCTTGGCGAACGCAGGCCGCGCGATCCCCGAGCTGGCGCTGATCGCGCTGGTCGCGGCCCTGATCGGGGTCGGTCTCCTCACCGTCACGCCGGCGCTGGCGATCCTCGGCATCCCCCCGATCCTCACCAACGCCTTCGTCGGCGTGCGCCAGGTCGACCGCGCCACCGTCGACGCCGCCCGCGGGATGGGGATGAGCGAGCTGGAAATCATCCGCCGGGTCGAGCTGCCGCTGGCGATCCCGACGGCGATGGGGGGCGTTCGCGGCGCGACGATCGCGATCGTCGCCACCGCGACCATCGCCCCGCTCGCGGGGGTCCTGACCCTCGGCGACTTCATCATCAACGCCAGCATCTACGGCGAGGACGGCCGCCTCGCCGGCGCGATCCTCGTCGCCCTGCTCGCCCTCGCGCTCGAGGGTCTGCTCGCCCTCCTGCAGCGCCGCCTGACTTCCGACGGGCTGAAGCTGAAGACTGTCTAATCCCGACCCACCGACTTATCCAGCACATCCACCCCAAATAGGAGGCAATCAGTGAGGACCGAGAAGACGAGAGTGAGGGTGCTGCTTGCGGCGCTGGCCACGCTCGCGTTGGCGCTGGGCATCGCCGCCTGCGGCAGTGACGGCGACACCACCAGCAGCGAGAGCGGCGAAGGCGGCGCCTCGGGCGCGGCGATCGAATCGAACCCCGACAACGGCCAGGTCACCCTGACGATCGGCTCGAAGAACTTCCCCGAACAGGAAGTCCTCGGGGAAATCTACGCGCAGGCCCTCAGCGCGGCCGGCTACAAGGTGAAGAGCGCGCTCAACCTCGGCTCGGAAACGGTCGCCCTGAAAGCGGTCAAGAGCGGGCAGATCTCCGGCTACCCGGAGTACGCGAGCACCGCCCTCACCTCGTTCTTCGGCTTCGAACCCGAAGAAGTGCCGGCCGACGCGACCGAGGCGTGGGAAAAGGCGAACGAAGAGTTCGAAAACGAAGGCCTGGAGGCGTTCGAACCGACGCCGTTCGCGAGCGCGAACGCGGTCGGCACGACCGCGGAGACCGCGAAGAAATACGGGCTGAAGACGGTCTCCGACCTCGAAGGGGTCTCCGAGAAGCTCTCCCTCTACGGGTCGCCCGAGTGCCGCCAGCGGATCGACTGCCTGGCCGGGCTGGAAAAACTGTACGGGCTGAAGTTCAAGTCCTTCACCCCGGTGGACATCGGCCTCCGCTACACGGTGCTCGAAAAGGGTCAGGCGGATCTCTCGATCCTCTTCACCACCGATCCGCAGCTCTCGGCGCAGAGCGACAAGTTCGTCATCCTCGAAGACGACGCGGAAGTCTTCCCCGCGGGCAACGTCATCTTCGTGACGACGAAGAAGGTCGCCGAAGAAGCGGGTCCCGATTTCGAAGAGACGATCCTGCAGGTGCAGGAAGGCCTCGACCTGAAGGTCGTGCAGGAGCTCGACGCCCGGGTCGAACTCGAAAAGGAAACCCCGAAAGCGGCCGCCAAGGCCTACCTCGAATCGGCGGGGTACGTCGAATAGCAGGAAGTGATGTGGTCCCTGGAGGAGGGTGCAACCGCCCTCCTCCAGGGGCTTGCCGGTAGGGAGGGGTGGGTGTCCCACTCGGGACCTGGGTTCCTCGCCTCCCGCGACAGCTGCCGATATTCGCGCTGACCTGGGCGCTTCCGGTTTTCGACACACCAGGGTGTGCTCTAAATCGGATGCGCGCTTCCGTGCCGCCGGTTCAAGGTTCCGAGAGTGTCGGAGAGGGGTCCGGTCATCCCCTGAGGGAATGTCCGCGAAGCGCGCGATATGCAATCTGATTCCTGCCCCCATAGGAGGGCAGCATCTCCGGGAGCTGCCCCGAAGGGGCGCGACAAATTCCCTCAGGGGATGACCGGACCCCTAGACCACCACCGCGTGTTCGGCAGTTCGAACCTCGAACCGCTTGAAGTGGACGCGGGCGATCCAGGCGGCGGCCAGGCCTGAGGCGGCGGCCAGGAGCAGCGCCACGCGGGGGTCGTAGCTCTGCGCGAGCCAGCCAGCGAGGGGGGCGCCGATCGGGGTCGAACCGAGGAAGACGACGCTGTAGAGGGCCATGACGCGGCCTCGCATCTCGGGGGCGACGGCGAGCTGGAGGGTGGAGTTGATCGTCGCCGCGAAGGTGACCGAGGCGGCGCCGAGCAGCATCAGCGCCGGCACCTCGAAGGCGAGGCTCGGCATCGCCGCCGCCCACAGCGCCGCGACGCCGAAGGCGAGGGCGCCGCCGGCGATCAGGCGCGGGCCGGTGCGGCCGCGGTGGCCGTTGACGAGGGCGCCGACGATCGAGCCGGCCGCCATCGCCGAGACGAGGGCGGCGTAGGTCATCGCCCCCGACTCGAAGCTGAACTTGGCGAGCAGCGGGAGCACCACCTGGAAGTTGAAGCCGAGGGTCCCGACCAGCGCCATCAGCCCCAGCGGCACCAGCAGCTCCGGCGTGCGGCGCACGTAGCGCAGCGCCGCGCGGATCGCCCCCCGCTCGCGCTCGGCGACCGGGGGCGCCTGCAGCCGCTCCGGGTCCATCCGCCACAGGGCCAGGATCATCGCCGCGAAGGTGAGCGTGTTGAGGGCGAAGCAGGGCGCGACGCCGACGGTCGCGATCAGCACCCCGGCCAGCGCCGGCCCGACGATCCGCGCCGCCTGGACGATGACGCTGTTGAGGCTGACCGCGTTGACGACTCGGTCGGGGCCGACCATCTCGATCACGAAGCTCTGCCGGGTCGGGTTGTCGATCGCGTTGACCGAGCCCATCGCGAAGACCGCGAGGTAGACCATCCAGGGGGCGACGACGCCGGTCGCGGTGACGGCGAGGAGCCCGACGGCGGGAATCGCCATCAGCGCCTGCGTCGCGATCAGCAGCCGCCGTTTCGAGATCCGGTCGGCGAGCAGGCCGCCCCAGGCGCCGATCAGCAGCATCGGCAGGAACTGCAGCGCGGTGGTGAGGCCGACGGCGACGCCGCTGCCGGTGAGGCTGAGCACGACCCAGATCGCCGCCACCGTCTGCATCCAGGTCCCCGAGAGGGAGATCAGCTGCCCGGTGAAGTAGCGGCGGTAGTTGGGGACCTCGAGCGAGTTGAACGAGTGGCGGATCGCAGCCGTCACGACCTCTCGCCCTCCCGCATCCGTTCGAGGATCTCCGCCGCCCGCTCGAGCGTCTCGACCTCCTCCTCGCCGAGGTCGCGCATGCGCCGCGCCAGGTAGGCGTTCTTGCGCCCGCGCAGGCGCCGCAGCCGCTCGCGGCCGGCGCCGTTGACGCTGACCAGGGCGCTGCGGCCGTCGGCGGGGTCGGGGGCGCGGTCGATCAGCCCCTCCCGTTCCAGGCAGCCGAGGGTGCGGGTGACCGTCGGCCGCTTCACCCGCTCGATCTCGGCGATCTCGCTAGGGGTGATCGGCCCGTGGCGCTCGATCGTCGCCAACGCGGCGACCGAGGTCGGGGTGAGGCCGGTGGTCTCCGCCGCCGCCTCCTGGCGCAGGCGCCGGGCGGTGCGGACGATCGCGGTGCGCAGGTGCGCGGCGCGCTCGCTGAGGGGGATGTCGGCTTTCGCGGGCATTGGTTAGCTTCGGTAATTAGTTTAGCAAACTATCTGCCCTCCTCCGGCCCGCCGTCCTCTGCGAAGAGGTCGAGGATCTCCAGCATCTTCTCGTGGTAGGCGACACCGGTCACCAGCGTGCGTTCGGAGCGCCCGAACTCCTCGCTGCTGCGGACCAGTTGCAGATAGCCCCGCAGCTCCTCGAGCTTGGCCCGGTGCCAGGCGAATCGCGACTCGCGCAGCGCCTCGGGGTCGGCGCCGGCGAAGACTTTGAGGATCGCTTCGTCGCGCAGCTGCGGCGGGGTCGCCGTCGGGTCCGCCGCCCACTCCGCCAGGGCCTTCCGGCCCGCGCCGGTGAGGGAGTAGATGCGGCGGCGGCGGCCCCCCTCCTCCTGCCGGGCCGAGAGGTAGCCGGCGGCGGCGAGCCGGGCCGGCTCCTCGTAAGCGGTCGTGTGGGGGACGGGCCAGAAGTTCTCGATCGAGCTCTCCATCGCCTGCTTGAGGTCGTAGGAGGTCATCTCGCCGAACTCGGCGAGGACCGCCAGCAGCGCGTAGGAGGTCCCGGTGAGCTTGATCTCTTTCGGCTTGATTTTCATGATTCGTGTCGTATAGTACGGGACGAACGATAAAGGCGACAGGCAGGAGGCTCCCATGCCCAGCACCGACCCCCCCTCCCCCATCATCGGCGATGGCCCGGCGCACGGCGCGGCTGGAGGCGGCGGCGCCTCGGTCTACGACGCGGTCGTCGTCGGCGGCAGCCTCGCCGGCTGCGCCACCGCGATCCAGCTCGGCCGCTCCGGCCTGCGCGTGGCTGTGGTCGAGAAGCAGCCCGACCCGAACGCCTACAAGCGGATGTGCTCGCACTTCATCCAGGCCTCGGGGGTGCCGGCGATCGAACGGCTGGGCCTGCTCGAGCCGATGGAAGCCGCCGGCGCGCGCCGCTCGCGCATGCACATGTGGACGCGCTGGGGATGGATCGAGGCGCCGCCCGAGCGCGCCGCCCGCGGGATCAACCTGCGCCGCGAGGTGCTCGACCCGATGGTCCGCTCCACCGCGGGAGAGACCCCGGGCGTCGAGATGCTGCTCGGCTGGAGCGCCGAGCGGCTCCTGCGCGAGGGCGGCGCCTTCGCCGGGGTCGCCGTCCGCAACCGCGAGGGGGAGGAGCGCGAGCTGCGCGCTCGCCTCACCGTCGGCGCCGACGGCCGCGACTCGCGCATCGCCGAGCTCTCCGAGGTCCCGATCAAGACCTACCCCCACAACCGCATCGCCTACGGCGGCTACTTCGAAGGGCCCGCCCCCGAGCACTCACCCGACGCGACCCTCTGGTTCCTCGACCCGCACTGGGCGGCGGCGTTCCCCACCGACGGCGACCTCACCTTCTACGCGGCGATGCCGACCAAGGACCGCCTGCCCGAATTCAAGGAGGACCCGGAGGCAGCGCTGGTCAGGTTCCTCGGCGACGTCCCCGAGCCGCCGCCGATCCGCGACTCCCGCGTGACCGAACCGGTGATCGGCAAGATCGACATGACGAACCGGATGCGCAGGCCGGTGGCGCCGGGGCTGGCGCTGATCGGCGATGCGGCGCTCGCCACCGACCCGCTGTTCGGGGTCGGCTGCGGCTGGGCGTTCCAGTCGGCCGAGTGGCTGGCCGAGAGCGTGCGCCCGGCGCTGCAGGGCCGCGAGTCGCTGGAGCAGGGGCTCGAGCGCTACCGCCGCCGCCACGCCCGCGAGCTGCGCGGCCACGCCTACTTCATCCACGACTACGCGACCGGGCGTCGCATGAACCCGGCCGAGCGGCTGATGTTCTCGGCCGCGGCGCGCGATCCGCGGGCGGCTGAGCTGATCGAGGCCTTCGGGACGCGCCAGATCAGGCCGCAGCAGATGCTGCCGCGGATGCTGCCGCGGGCGGTCGCGGTCAACGCCCGGCACGCGCTGGCGCGCGAGGGGCGGGCGGCATGACGGCTGGCCCCTCCGCGAGCGAGGAGGAGAGGAAGGGGGCTCGACCCCCGGTGGCACGCGGCAGCCTCCTCGCCGGCGGCACCCGGACCCGGCTGCTCCAGGCGGGCCCGGCGGAGGCGAGCGAGGCGGTGGTCTTCGTCCACGGCAACCCGGGTTCGACGGACGACTGGGAGCGGCTGGTCGGCGCGGCCGCGGGCGCCGGCAAACGGGCGCTCGCCTTCGACCTGCCGGACTTCGGCGAGACCGTGGCCCCGAACGCCTTCGAGCACGGCGTCCCGGCCTACGCGAGCTTCGTCGGCGAGGCGCTGGCGGAGCTCGGGGTCGAGCGGGCCCACCTCGTCGTCCACGACTTCGGCGGCCCGATCGGCCTGGCCTGGGCGGCGGAGCGCCCCGAGGCGCTGGCCAGCGTCACCCTGATCGACACCGGCCTTCTCCCCGGCTACCGCTGGCACACGATGGCGCGCGTCTGGCGCACCCCGGTCCTCGGCGAGATCTTCCAGGCGATGACGACGCGCTCGGGGTTCCGCTTCGCCCAGAACCGGATCGAGCCGCGCGGGCTGCCCCGCGAGTTCCTCGACGGGATGTACGACCACTACGACCGGCGCACCCGCAGGGCGGTGCTGAAGCTCTACCGGGCCACCCCCGACCCCGCGGGGATGTCGGAGCGACTGATCCCCCTCTTCGCCGGCCGCGAGGTCCCGGCGCTGGTGATCTGGGGCGAGGAGGACGCCTACCTCCCCTCCGCCTACGCGGCGCGCCAGCGCGAGGCCTTCCCGGCCGCCGACGTCCACGTGCTGCCGGCGAGCGGGCACTGGCCCTTCGCGGACGCGCCGGAGACGGTCGAACGACTGCTGGGTGACTTCCTCCGCAAATTGTGACGTTCCCGAAAACCTCCTGATACGTTCCGGCCGACGCGGCTCCCATGACCCTCGGGTCGGAGATCGCAATCGCAAAACACCCCGAACGGGAGTCACCCCAAAGGAGGTTCGCCGAGATGGTGAACGTCAAGCTGAAGGTCCACGAGGCCCGCCGGATCCACGATCCGAACTTTCCCGAGGCCGTCGAGCATCTCTTCACGGTCGACGTGCTGGAGTTCCCGGAGTTGCCGCTGCAGGCCAACCCGCGCGAGCAGAACACCAACCGTCAGGTCTACAAGGACGTGGCGCGGTCGCTGCTCAACGAGGAGGGGGCCCCTAACGCCTTCCTCGGGAAGAACCTCGGCGTCTACGCCTGCGCGGATCAGGTGGAGAAAGTCGGCGAGAGCGAATTCGAGCTCGTGTTCGGCAGGGGGGAAAGCGTCCTCGACGGCCTCGACGGGATCCTCAACGGCGGGCACACGGCGCAGCTGATCTGGGACAACCAGGCGGCTCTGCGGCAGGCCAAAGCCGAAGGCAAGGAGATCGACCAGTACGTTCGCCTCTACGTCCGCCAGGGCTATCCGCGGGAACTGCTGGCCGAGATGGCCGGGACGCTGAACACCGCGGTCCAGGTGCAGGCGTTCTCCCTGGCCGAGCACCAGGATCGCTTCGACTGGATCCACAAGGCGATCGAGGGAAAGCCCTACAGGGACGACATCGCCTTCAAGGAGAACGTCTCGGCCCAGTACTACGTCACCGACGTCCTCTCGATGCTGGCGCTCTTCGACACCGTCGAGTACCCGAACCAGGGCGGATCGCACCCGACCGGCGCCTACCGGGAGAAATCGATAGTCCTGGACCGCTACCTGAGGAAGACCGGCCAGTTCGAACGGCTGGCCCCGATCCTCGACGACATCCTCCGGCTGCACGACATGATCGCCAGCGAAGGGGCCGACAAGTACAACGAGTACTTCCGCAAGGACCCCTCCCGGAAGAAGGGCCAGGCGGGGAAGCTGGAGTGGGTCGAAAACCGCAAACGCGGCAGCTACCAGTTCCCGTTCACCGGCACCGAAGCGGAGCGAAAACTCAACCGCGCCGCGATCTACCCCGCCCTGGCCGCCTTCCGCTGGATGGTCGAAGACGGAGAGGGCGACGCCCGCTGGAAGGGCGGCTTCGAGAACGTCAAGGCGGCGTGGGACGCGGTCGGACCCGAAATGATGAAACTGACCCAGGACACGAGCCTCGACAACGGGCGCAAAACGATGGCGATCGGCAAGTCCTCGACCCACTACAACGCGCTCCACTCGGCGGTCGCCAAGCACCAGCTGATGAACCGGGCCTGACTGCCGCACGAGGCGTCGGCGCCGGCAGGTGACCGGGTCCTCGGCGCGTGGCGCGGCCGCCTCCGGCGGCCGCGCCTTTCGCGCTCCCTAACCCAAGTTCATTGGATGAACAGGGGTTTCGGGGCGGTGACTTCGTAGTTGCCTTCCCATTTGATTTTTTTGCCGCAGACGAGTTCGTTGCCGTCGCCCGCTTTCCACGGAAGCAACGTGAACCCGGTCAGTTTGGCCGGGTTCCCGCCGCCGATGAACCTCAACCCCTGACCGGTCGGTTCGGTGGTCATCAGGCAGGCGCCCAGCGGGCACTGGATTGTCAGTTCCATGCCCGATCCGTTCAGCACTCCGTTGCCGTTCGCGGCCAGCCCTTCTGTGGTGAATTCGACAGACCCTTTCTGCATCACTTTGACCGCGCAGTTGCCGCATTCTTCGAAGGTCATCAGCGAGACTTTCCCTGTCGGATTGCCGCCGAGGCTGTTGTGTTCGTAGGTCGCCTGGATTTCCGATTTGCCGCATTCGACTTTGAACGTCGGCGTTTCGAATTTGATTTTCGTTCCCGCTTCCACGTTCGCCGCGATTTTCGTGGTCACGCCGTAGGTGTTGCCCGCGGCGCAGGGATTTTCGTTTGCTTTGCACAGCGTCGTCGCCGCCGTGGCCGAACCGGCGCCGACGATCGCCGTCAGCGCGGCCGCCGCGAGGACGGCGACGCCGAGCGTCTTCAGGTGCTTCATCTCTCTCCCTTCACCGGCGCCGGGGAGCGGCGCCGGACGTATCGAAGCCCCTCTCCTAACACGGTTGGCGCCTTTTGGCAACAGAACTCTTGAATATTTAGATTCCCGCGCGTCACTCGTGCGGCCGCGGGCGGAGGGCCGCCGGCGCCAGCGTCGAATCAATCGCGGTGAGCCGCGAAACCGCCGGAGGCGCCGAGCGCAACGAGAAGGCGGACGCCCGCGCGATCCGGGTGCGGGAACGGCTGAACACGCCGATGCTGATCGCGGCGGCGCTGACGCTGCCGACGGTGGCGATCACCGAGTCGAAGCCCGGCGGCACGCTGGAGGACATCGCGATCCTCCTCAACTGGACGACCTGGCTCGCCTTCCTGGCGGAGCTGACGATCATGCTGTGGGTGGTGCCGAACCGCTGGGCGTGGCTGCGCCGGCACCCCCTCGACGTGGTCGTCGTCGTGCTGACGCCGCCGGTGCTGCCGGCGGGGCTGCAGAGCCTGCGGGTCCTGCGCCTGCTGCGGCTGCTGCGGCTGCTGCGGCTGGCCCAGCTCTCGCGCGAGGTCTTCTCGCTGGAGGGGGTCCGCTACGCGCTGCTGCTGGTCGTCCTCACCGTCGTCGGCGGCGGCACCGTCTTCGTCGCCCTCGAGCACGAGCAGCACCTGACGGTCTGGGAGGGGATCTACTGGGCCGCAACGACGATGACCACGCTCGGCTCCGACATCTACCCTGCGACCACCGGCGGCCAGATCGTCACGGTCTGCGTCCTCTTCGTCGGCATCGGCTTCGTCGCCCTCCTCACCGGCTCCTTCGCGCAGCGCTTCCTGGCGCCGGAAATCGCCGAGATCGAGGAGGAGCTGGAGGAGGAGAAGCTGAGCGCCGAGGCCCTCGCCCTGCGCGAACTGCGCAACGTCCAGGAGCAGCTGCAGGCGCTGTCGCTGGCGATCGAGCGGATGGCCGCCCGCGAGCGCTAGCTATTCCTCCTTCGCCTGCTCCTCGGCGATCTTTGCCTCGAGCTCCTCCATCACGTCGGGGTCGCGCAGGGTGGTGACGTCGCCCAGCGCCCGGCCCTCGGCGATGTCGCGCAGGAGGCGGCGCATGATCTTGCCGGAGCGCGTCTTCGGCAGGTCCTCGGCCCAGACGATCCGCCTCGGGCGGGCGAACTTGCCGATCTGCTCGGCGACGGCGCCGCGGATCCCGTCCTCCAGCTCCTCCCCCTCCTCGATGCCGCCGCGCAGGGTGACGAAGGCGCAGATCGCCTGCCCGGTGTCCTCGTCGGACTGCCCGATCACCGCCGCCTCGGCGACGTCGGGGTGGGCGACGATCGCCGACTCGACCTCGGCGGTCGAGAGGCGGTGGCCGGAGACGTTGACGACGTCGTCGATCCGGCCGATCACCCAGAAGTAGCCGTCCCGGTCCCGGCGAGCTGCGTCGCCGACCAGGTAGCGCCGCGGCCCGAAGCGCTCGAAGTAGGCCTCGACGAAGCGCTCGTCCTCTTTGTAGAGGCCGCGCAGCATCGAGGGCCAGGGGCGATCGAGCACCAGCAGGCCCTGACCTTCCTCCACCGGCTCGCCGCCGCGCTCGTCGACGACCTGCGCCTCGACGCCGGGGAAGGGCTGGGTCGCCGAACCGGGCTTGGTCGCGGTGATCCCGGGCAGCGGCGCGATCATGATCGCGCCGGTCTCGGTCTGCCACCAGGTGTCGACGACCGGGCAGCGCCCGCCGCCGATCACCTGCCGGTACCAGAGCCAGGCCTTGGGGTTGATCGGCTCGCCGACCGAGCCCAGCAGGCGCAGCGAGGAGAGGTCGAACTCGCCGGGGATCGCGGCGCCCCACTTGATGAAGGTGCGGATCGCCGTCGGCGCCGCGTAGAGGATCGTCGCCCGGTAGCGCTCGGCGACCTCCCACCAGATCCCCTTGTGCGGGTAGTCGGGCGCCCCCTCCCACATCACCGAGGTGGCGCCGTTGGCGAGCGGGCCGTAGACGATGTAGGAGTGGCCGGTGACCCAGCCGACGTCGGCCGCGCACCAGTAGACGTCGGACTCGGGCTTCAGGTCGAAGACGTAGCGGTGGGTTGCGGCGACCCCGGTCATGTAGCCGCCGGTGGTGTGGAGGATGCCCTTCGGCTTCGCGGTCGAACCGGAGGTGTAGAGGATGTAGAGCGGGTGCTCGGCCTCCATCGGCTCGGCCGGGCACTCGGGATCGGCCGCCGCCATCGCCTCGTCGTAGAAGACGTCGCGGCCCGCGCGCATCGGGCACTCGATCCCGGTGTGGCGGACGACGACGATCGTCTGCAGCGAGTCGAGGCGGCCGAGGTGCTCGTCGACCTGCGGCTTGATCGGCGCGGTCCTGCCCTTGCGGCGGGCGCCGTCGACGGTGACCAGGGCCTTCGCCTGCGAGAACTCCATCCGCTCGGCCACCGCCTCGGCCGAGAAGCCGCCGAAGACGACGTTGTGCGGGGCGCCGATGCGGGCGCAGGCGAGCATCGCGACGACCACCTCGGGGATCATCGGCAGGTAGATCCCGACCACGTCGCCCTTTCCCACGCCGAGGTCCTTCAGCGCGTTGGCGAAGCGCTGGACGTCGCGGTGCAGCTCGGCGTAGGTGACGTCGCGCTCCTCCCCCTCCTCCCCGCGCCAGTGGAAGGCGACGCGGCCGCCGTTGCCGGCCGCGACGTGGCGGTCGAGGCACTGCGCCGAGGCGTTGAGGCGGCCGTCGGCGAACCACCTGTAGAAGGGCGGGTCGGAGTCGTCGAGCGCCTCGGTCGGCTCGACGTCCCAGTCGAGCAGCTCCCGCGCCTGCCGCAGCCACCAGCCCTCCGGGTCGGCGGCGGCCTCCTCGTAGATCGCCGGGTCGCTCCAGAGCGCCCGCTCGCGGAACTCGGCCGGCGGCTCGAACCTCTCTACCTCGAGTAGCTCCTCAAGTTCCCGCTCGAGATCCATCCGGGAAAAGTAGCTGAGCGGTCAGTAGCCCGCAGGATGCCGGGCGACGAAGCCTTCGGGCGAGGAGGCCCAGGGGTCGTGCCAGCGCGGGCCGGCGCCTCCGCTGGTGTCGAAGGAGATCCCGGCGACGACCATCCAGGCGTGGCCGGCGTTGGCATAGACCGTGATCCACTGCCCCGGGCCCGGTTCGCCCCAGGTCGAGAGGCCGGTCGAGTCGAGCGGGCTTTCGAGGAAGCCGCCGCCGTGGAGCGCGTAGCTGACCGCGCCCGAGCAGTCGTAGCCGGAGGATTCGAAGGAGCCGTGGCCGCCGCCCCAGATGTAGGGGGTGGTCGCGATCGCGTTGGCCGCGGCGACCACTTCCTGGACCGCCGGCGGCGCCGAGGCCGGCGCGCTCGCTTCGCTTTCGGAGAGCAGCTCCGCTTCCTGGCCTGGGTTGAGCGGCGCCGGCAGCAGGCCTTCGGTCGCGTCGCCGCCTTCGCTGGCCACCTGTTCGGAGATCGAGGCGAGGTTGTCGCTGAGCGCTTCTTCGCGGGACTCGAGCGCGTCCATCGCTTCCTGCCGCTCGGCCTGCGCCGCCTTCAGCTCGCCGAAGCGGGCCTGCGCCTCCTCGCGGGCGGCGCTGACCTCGCGCTCCTTGGCGGCGATCGCGTCGCGGGTCGCTTCGATCTCGGCCCGCTGCTCGTCGAGCCGCTCGACCGCCGAGCGGACTTCGTCCCGCAGCGTCTTCACCCGGTCGACCACGGCGTCGTCGTAGGCCTGGATCTGGCGCAGGTATTCGGTCTGGGCGGCCATCTCCGACCAGTCCTCGGATTCGAGGATCGCGTTGAGGACGTCGGGGGAGCCGGCCTCGTAGATCGCGACGAGGCGATCGCCGAGGAGGTCGAGCGCCCGCCCGAGCTTCTCGCGCACCCGCTCGAGGTGCGCTTCTTCGGCCTCGAGGGCCGCGGTGGCGCGGTCCAGCTCGGCCTGCTTCGCGGCCAGTTCGGCCTCGACCGCTTCCTGTTCCTGGCGCAGCGCCGAGACTTCGCCGAGCATCGCGTCGATCGCCCGGTTCTGCTCGGCGATCGTCTCCGCCAGGTCGCTCTCCTGCGCCCGCACCCCTTCCAGCTTGTCGCGGGTCGCTTCCAGCTTTTCCTGCGGCGTGTCGGCCGGGGCGCTCCCCGCCCAGGAGGAGGCGAGCGCGCAGAGCCCTGCCAGCAGCAGCGCGGCAAATACCAGCGCACGGCGCCTGGCCGTGCCCGTAGAGGAGGCGAACAGCACGGCGGCGCAGGCTAGCGAAGCGCCCGCGCCGCCTCAGAGGTCGCCGATAATCCGCAAGTTTCCTTGCAGATGCAGGACTTTTCCTACGCGAGCAGTTTGGCCTTGGCGCGGTCGAACTCGTCCTGGCTGAGCGCGCCGCGATCCTTGAGCTCGGCGAGCTTGTGCAGCTCCTCGGCGGGGGAGCCGCCGTGGGCCTGCTCGCGGACGTATTCGTCGAAGTGCTTTTTCGCGTCGGCCTGGGCTTTCACCGTCCGGTCCCGCATCCCCTCCCCGCGGGCGATCAGGTAGATCAGCGCGGTCACGAAGGGAATGAAGACGAGGAAGAGGACCCAGGCGGCCTTCCCCCAGCCCGAGAGCTCGTGGTCGCGGAAGAGGTCGGAGAGGATCGTGATCAGGATCCAGATCCAGACGACGAAGAAGAAGATCTCCAGCGCTACGAGGAGGATTTCCCCGAAGCTGATGTCGGCGAGCGGCATGACGGTCCTTTCGGTGGCGCGACTGGTCGGGGATGCGCCGGGTTAGGTATTCGCGAGCCTAGAGCACAGCCCTGCCCCCGGCATCTGCGGTGAGGCGCATGAAGAAGAGGACGATGGCGACCGAGGTGGCGAGGTTGAGGCTGGAGACGCCCTCGCGCATCGGGATCGCCAGCCGCGCCTCGGCCCTCCGGGCTACCTCGGCGCTGAGGCCGTGGCGCTCGGTGCCGAAGGCGAGGACGGCCCGCGGCGGCACCAGCTCCGGCGCCAGCTCCTCCCCGTCGGGGTCAATCGCCAGCAGCGGCCGGTCGCTCGCGGGCAGCGACTCGACGGCGGCGACGGGAAGCGCGAACTGCAGCCCGGCGGCGCCGCGGACGGCGTCGGGGTGCCAGGGGTCGTTCTCCCCGGTGGTCAGCAGGGCCGCCGCGCCGGCGGCGGCGGCGACGCGCACGCAGGCGCCGATGTTGCCCATGTTGCGCGGGTCCTCGAGCAGGACCGCGGGGGCCGCGACGGGGTCGGCGAGGGCGGCGGCGAGGTCGACCTGCGGGCGCCGGGCGACCGCGGCGACGCCGGTGTGTGGCACCAGCGGCACCAGGTCGGCCAGCGTCTCCCGCTCGACCGGCTCGACCCGGCCGGCGAGCCGGCCCTCGAGGTCCGGCGCCAGGTCCCGCGCCATCGTCTCCAGCGCCGCCGGGTCGACGGCGACCGCCTCGACCAGCTCGGCCCCGAACCGCAGCGCGTGCTTGAGCGCGTGGAAGCCCTCGACGACCGTCAGCTCCGGGTCGCGGCGCGCGGTGCGGAAGCGCACCGCGCGTTCGTGCTCCTCGCGGCCCATCGCCGAATCATTGCGCGGCAGGCGGGCGCGGAGTCGCGCGAGGGCTCAGGCGGGAGTGGCGGCCTGGGCGAGCTGGTCGCGTCCGCCGGCCTTCGCCAGGTAGAGCGCCTTGTCAGCGCGGCCCAGCAGGTCGTCGATGCTCTCGACGAAGTCCCAGCAGGCGAGGCCGGCAGAGCAGGTCTGGCCCATAGGCGTCTTCGACCGCAGCCGCTCGACGACCTCGGCCGCCTGGTCTGCGTCGGTTCCGGGCAGCACGACCAGGAACTCCTCGCCGCCGAAGCGGACGATCGTGTCGCCGCCGCGCAGCTCCTGGTCCCAGGCGCGGGCGCACGCCCGCAGGACCTCGTCCCCGGCGAGGTGGCCGCGTGTGTCGTTGAATTCCTTGAAGTGGTCGATGTCGATCAGGGCGACGCAGAGCGGCGAGCGGGTGCGGCGGGCGCGGGCCAGCTCGCGCGGCAGCATCTCCTCGAGGGCGCGGCGGTTCGCGAGCCCGGTCAGCGAGTCGTGGGTGGCCATCTCCCGGACCTGGCCCAGCAGCTCCTCGCGTTCGGCCTCAATCCGCTTCACCTCGGTGACGTCGGCGGCGCGGCCGTAGATCAGCGACTCGTCGGGGGCGAGCTGGGAGCTCCAGCGCAGCCAGTGCCAGGACCCGTCTTTGGCCCGGTAGCGGTTCTCGAAGCTGAGCGTCACGTTGCCCTTGAAGAGGGCGGCGGCCTCGGTTTCGGTCCGCTCGCGGTCTTCCGGGTGGACGCGCTCGATGAAGGGGATCGCCCGCAGCTCCTCGAGGCTGTAGCCGAGGTTGATGGTCCAGGCCTCGTTCAGCTCGACGAAGTAGCCGTCCATGCTGGCGGTGCAGAGCATGTCGCGCGAGAGGTCGAAGAAGCGCCGGGCGCGCTCGTCGGCGCGGGCGCGGCGGGCGACGATCCGGGTGATCAGCAGCATCACCACGGTGAGCGAGATCAGGGTGAACAGCCAACGCGTCCAGGGCGAGTAGCCGGCGGTGTTTTCGACCATCAGCAGGACCGCGCCGTAGCAGAGGAGGAGCCAGGCGAGATGGGCCGCGGCGGTCCTGCGGGGGAAGTAGCAGGAGGTGATGAGGATGGTCCAGACGAAGATGATCCCGTACTGGCCGACCGCGATCCCGCTCTCGTAGATCAGCAGACAGGTGACCGCCGAGGTCGCGGCGAGGATCAGGTGCAGGGCGGGCCTGCGGATGCGTCCCGCCAGGAGCCAGACGATCCCCCCGGCCCCGGCCATCGCCAGGGCGGTCAGCGAGAGCGCGAAGTGGTCGGCGCCGCTGGGGTGGGGCAGCACGAGGGAGAGCGCAACGACGGCGGCGCCGGCGACGAGGAGGACGGCGGCGGCGCGGGCGCGGCTGCGCCGGACAGGCAGGATCCTTACCTGATTTTGCGTACTCGCCATGCCTGGGCATCGGCAAACCTGGATGTTTACTTTAGCCCCGGATCACTTCGAACTGGCTCATCAGGCCGTGGTCCTCGTGGTCGAGCATGTGGCAGTGCACGACGAACTTGCCGGTGTGGTCGGCGAAATGACCGGCGAGGAGGATCTTTTCGTCGGGAAAGACGAAGAACGTCTCCTTGAGGGCGTCTTCCCACGGCGGCGGCGCCTTCCCGTTGCGCGCCAGCAGGTACCAGTCGGTGTGGTGCAGGTGCATCACGTGGGCGACGTTGGTCTTGTTGACGATCTCCCAGGTCTCGGTCGTCCCGAGCTTCGGGCGGGTCTCGACGTAGGCGGGGTTGAAGGTGCGGCCGTTGAGCCGCCAGGTCGTCTTGAAGAGGCCGCCGATCGTGATCTCCCAGCGATGGTCGGGCCGGCGCTTCGCCGTCCGGGCCCAGGCGGGCAGGGGGCGCAGGCGGCGGGGGATGCGGGTGCGGTCCGGCCTCCGCTCGCGGCCGACCCGGAACTGCATCAGGGCGCCGCCGTAGGTGTTGGCGCCGGCGGGGTTGCGGCCCGCGTGGCGCTTGCTGCTGCGCAGCTCGACCGTCTCCCCCGCTGCGCCGGAGAAGTCGACGATCACCTCGACCCGTTCGGCCGGGCCGAGGAGGATCTCCCGGCGGCGGACCGGCTTCGGCATCAGCCCGCTCTCGGTGGCGATCTGGACCATCGGGGCGCCCCCGGTCAACTGCAGGTTGTAGCTGCGGAAGGAGGAGACGTTGAGGATGCGCAGCCGGTAGCGGCAGGGGGAGACCCGGTGATGGGGCAGGTAGGCGCCGTTGACGAGCACGGTCTCGGCGAGGATGCCGTCGGCGGGCGGCCGGCGGTCGCTGAAGGGATCGGTGAGCTGGTTGCGGCGGTCGAAGGTGCGGTCGGCGATCATCAGCGGCAGGTCGCGCTCGCCGCGCGGCAGCGGCAGCGCGTCGTCGAGCTCGTCGTCGACGATCCACATCCCGGCCAGCCCCTTCCAGGTGTGGGGAGCGGTGCGGTCGAGGCGGTGGTCGTGGTACCACTGGAAGGCGGCGCGTTCGGGCCGCCCGTCCTCGACCAGGTCGTAGACGTAGGTTTTGCGCCCGCCCGGCTCCAGCAGGAGCCCGTTGCCCGACTCGCGGGCGGAGAGGCCGCGCGGGATCCGGCAGAAGTAGGAGACCGGCTGGCGCCTGGTCAGGCCGGCGGGGTAGCCGTCGAACTCGGCGCGGTTGTGGCCGCCGTGGAGGTGGATCGAGAGCTCGCCCGCCCGCTCGGGCAGCTCGTGGTGGAAGGTGACGCGGGTGCGGCGCCCGGCGCGGCGGCGGATCGTCGGCCCGGGAAAGCTGCCGCCGAAGGTCCACAGCTCGGTCTTCGGGCCGGGGAGGATCTGCTGCGCGGCCTCGCGGATCGGGATCTGGACGTGGTCGCCGTCGAGGACCGGCGGCAGCGGCAGCGGCTCGCGGAAGGGCACGGCGCCGAGCGCCGGCGCCGGCGCGGCCGAGATCGGCAGCAGCCCGCCGCCCCTGCCCCTGAGGGGCAGGAGGACGGCGAGAGCGCCGCCGCCGAGAACGCCGAGGAAGGCCCGGCGCCCGAGGCGGTGTGCGTCTGAGGGCTGCCCAGTCGTCGGCGCTTAGGCGGTCGGAACCGGCGCGGAC
>JBKPOX010000055.1:0-5250 GCA_046733335.1 Actinomycetota bacterium
CACCCGCCCTGCTCCACCGGGGCGGGTGGCCTGGTTTCCGGGGCCGGTTCCGGTCACACCCTCTAACCACTGAGCCGTATACTCCCGATGGCGGGCAGCCAGTGTCGTTCCTACGTCCCTGGGAGGCGACGTTGCACTGGCGGACCCTACTGTGGTGGCTCGCCCTCGTCCTGTTCGTGCTCGCGGCTGTCTTCCACTACAGCCCGCGGCTCGGCCGCCACACCCTCGCCCTGGTCGCGGCCGGCCTGGCGTCGTTCACCCTCGGGTGGCTGGCCGGAGGCGACCTCGTCGGCTGACCGCCGACCAGTCCAAGAGAAAAGGAGGCCGACGTGGCCGGGAGTGACCAGTACGACCGCATGAACTCCGACCAGCTCCAGGCGGAGGCCCAGAGCCGCGGGTTGAATCTGGACGAGTTCCAGCAGCTCGCCAACAACCGCGAACGCGCCCAGCGGCTCCGCGACCACGACGCGGCCCGTGACGCTGATGCCGAGATCGCCGCCCAGAACGCCGAGGCCCAACGGCAGGCCGCCGAACAGCAGGCCCAGGCCGGGCAGGAGTCCGGGCAGGCCACCGACGAGGTTCAGGTCCAGCGCGACCAGCCGCAGGCCCGGACCGGGAGCGGCCAGTCCACCGACCCGGCGGCGCCGGCCCCCTACGCCAGCGACGACAGCCTCCGCGCCGCCCAGGCGGCCGCGTCCGGGGACCTCCGGACCGACGAGAGCATCGACCCGACCGACGCCGAGCAGGTCGGCGGCGACCCGGCCTACACCGACCCCGACCCCGAGAGCCGCTAGGAGGCCCACCTGTGCGCAAGGCCCGTCTGACCGTCATCGTCCTGGCCATGGCTGTCCTGTCCGCGGTGGCCGTACCAGCGGCCCTGGCCGTCAGCCCCCACTTCGTCGGCACCCCGACGGCCACCCGCTCTGGCGACGTCCTCACCGTGAGCTTCAAGGTCGCCGGCCTCGGCAACAACCAGTCCGTCGACGCCACCCTGACCGCCGACGCCCAGTGCTTCAACCGGGGCGGCAACGCCCCCCAAGCTGAGAACAAGGGCGCGCTGCTGGCCAGCGAAACGTTCACGTCTGACAAGAACGGCAACGTCGTGGCGGTGGTGTCGGGTTCGGCGCAGACCGACCCGGTGTGCAACCCACCGATGACGCTGGTCTACAGCAACGTGACCCTGACCGTAGGCGGGTTGACCTACACGTTCCCAGGCACCCTCTGACCCGACCCGTCCACCCTGTAGCAGGAGGAGGCCCCCCCATCCACGCTGGCATCGGCCTCCTCCTGCTGCTCCTCGGCCTGGCCTGCTACCGGCTGACCCGGCTGCTGGTCAAGGACGCCTTCCCCCTGGTCCGGATCCCCCGGGAGAAGATCGAAGCGTGGGCCGAGGCGAACCCTCGGTTCGAGGCCATCGGGGACCTGGCCACGTGCTCGTGGTGCGCGTCCGGGTGGGTCGCGATGGCCCTGGTCGCCGGGGTCGACCTGTTCTCCGACACCCCGGTCCCGCTCCCGCCGGTCATGTGGGCGGCCGTGTGGGCGGTCGGGGCCCTGCTCGCCTGGGCCGAGGCCCGGCTGGAACCGAAGGAACCCGAGCCGACGTTGCCGGCGACGGTGCACCTGACCACGACCGGCTGGGCCTACAGCACCGGGACCGGGGGCGACGACGCGACCCAGCGGATCGGTGCGACCCGCCTGGAGGACCAGTGACCGCCGACGACCAGGAACTCTACGACCGGGCCGCCGACCGGCACCCCACGGTCATCTACGTCGACCCCGAGATCCTGGCCGACCGGCTGTTCGGCCCTGACCCGGGGTTGATCCTCGGCCGCTGGGACGACGTCTACTTCCGCACCGACGACGACACCGAGGGGCCCTAGATGGCCGGCGCCCTGGCCCGACTCTGGTACGGCGACCCGCCGGCCCTGACCGCCGCCGCCGCCCGCCCGAACGCCCTCACCTCGGCCGCCCAGTCGTTGAAAGCCGGCCGCGGGATCATCACCCCACGGTACGACCGCTGGCAGGACGAGGCCTGGGCCTACTGGCAGGAACTCGGCGAGCTCTACTACGGGGTCCGCTGGCTGTCCGAGATGCTGTCCCGCATCCGCCTCGTCGCCGCCACCGTCCCCGAGGAACCCGGCGACGAACCGGCCATGGTCGAGACCGGCGGCACCCCGGTCGAGCTGGTCGCCCGGTTCGCCGGGGGGGTCGGCGGCCAGGCCGAGATCCTCCGCCGCCTCACCGTCCAGCTCAGCGTGCCGGGGGAGGGGTGGCTGGTCGGAGAACCCGCCGCCGGGGACCGCCCCGACCGCTGGAGCGTCCGTTCCGCCGACGAGATCCGCACCAGCCTGCGCCGCCCCGGCCGCAACGGCGGGAGCGTGGGCCGCCGGGCCGGTTCCAGCCTCCTGTCCGGCCGGGCGGCCACCGACACCCTGATCGAGGTCGTCGACGAGACCCAGCCCCCCGGCAAACAGGCCCGCTGGCGGGTCCTCCCCGACGACGCCCTGGTCAACCGGGTCTGGAACCCGCACGACCGCTGGTGGGCCCAACCCGACAGCCCCGTCCGGCACGCCCTCTCCACCGCCCGGAAACTCCAGCTGGCCAACCAGTACATCCAAGCCCAGTTCCTCTCCCGGCTCGCCAGCGCCGGCCTGGTCGTCATCCCCCAGGAGGTCGACTTCCCCGTCTCCGAACAGTTCGAGGGCCTCCCCGACGCCGTCATCCGGGAATGGATCGCCACCGCCGAGACGGCCATCCAGAACCCGGGCAGCGCAGCCGCGATCGTCCCCATCCTCATGCAGCTCCCCTCGGACCTGGTCGAGAAGATCAAGCATGTCGACTTCACCACCGCGTTCGACCAGAAGGCCCTGGAGAAGCGGGAAGCCGCTGTCCGGGAGCTCGCCACCGTCCTCGACCTCCCGGCCGAGGTTCTCCTCGGCATGGGCGACGTGAACCACTGGGGGCAGTGGCAGCTTGAGGAGTCCGGGATCAAGGTCCACATTGCGCCGAGGATCGAGACGATCTGCCATGCCTTCACCGAAGGCTGGTACCGGCCGATGCTGGCCGAGGCCGGCGAAGACCCGACCAAGTTTCTGGTCTGGTACGACCCGTCGGAGATCGTGGTCCGCCCCGACAAGTCGGAGAAGGTCGTCATCGCCTACGACCGCGGCGAAGCGTCCGGGTCGGCGCTCAGGCGGGAGCAGGGCCTGGACGAGGCCGACAAGCCCGAGGACGAGGATCTGAAGGAGTGGGCGCTGAAGCAGCTGGTCCTCGGCAAGGGCGGCGAGAGCCTGGTCCCGGTGGCGTTCAAGGAGCTGACCGGCGAGGAACTCGACGTGCCTGCGCCCGCCCCTGCGCCGGCCGCTCCCTCGTCAGGCCAGGACGGCCAGGGGAATAG
This sequence comes from Actinomycetota bacterium, assembly GCA_046733335.1. GTDB lineage: Bacteria > Actinomycetota > Thermoleophilia > Solirubrobacterales > 70-9 > VAYN01. The sequence goes on from JBKPOX010000055.1 coordinate 3,398, forward strand.
TACCCCGACCGAGGAACCACCGGACGCGAACGAGCGTCGCAGCCAGCCCGACACGAGGGAGAACCCGCCCCCGCCGCCGGATCAGGACCTCCCCGCCGCCGCCACCGTGCAACGCGACCAGCACGGCCGGCTGATGCGGATGACCTCGCCGGCGAACCCGTACTGGCCGATGGAACGCCGCCGCGACGGCTGGTACATCAAGAACGTCACCTACTGGGAACGCCTCCCCGACGCCCAGACCGACGCGCATGACCGCCACTACGCCGAGATCGCGGCCCGCATGAACGGAGGGCCAGGTGCCTGACGTCCTCGGCGTCCCGCGGGGTCCGGATGCCCACCGGCCCCACTACGACTACGAGGAAACCCGCACCTACTGCGGCGAGTGCTACGAGCAGTGGCCCTGCACAGCCCACCGCCAGGGCACCGAGAACGCCGAGAACGCGGCCCGCATGAACGGCGGCGCCGGGTGAGCACGGTCGCGGTCGACTTCGACGGCGTCATCCACGCCTACAGCCGCGGTTGGCAGGACGGCAGCATCTACGATCCGCCGCTCCCCGGCACCGTCGAGGCCCTCCATGCCCTAATGGCCGAGTACGCCGTCGTCGTCATCACGACCCGTGAGCCCAAGCAGGTCATGCCCTGGCTCGAAGGCCTCGGGTTCGACGTGACCATCGACGACCGCTGCGGCCGATGCTTCGGCGCCGGGTTCCTCCAGGAACTCGACCTCGACGGCCGACCCGCCTACACCGAGGACCCGTGCCGCGACTGCAAGGGCAGCGGCGACCTATGGGCCTGGGACGCTCGCGGTCAGCTCCTCGTCACCAGCCGGAAGCTCCCAGCGATCGCCTACATCGACGACCGGGCGATCCGGTTCCGCGACTGGCAGCAGACCATGACCGAGGTCGCGGCCCTGAACGGAGGCCCCGGTGGCTGAGATGGTCGGAACGACCGAGGTCGACTACTCCGACCTCTACAAGATCCGCGACGCCCTCGACGCCGCCGTCCGCCACCACAAGGCCCGCGACGAATCCAACGCCGCCCTCCACCTCGGAACCGTGCGGTACTCGCCGCTCACCAGTCAGCTCTCGGCATCGCTGGAACGGCTTGACTGGTACCTCAAACCAGCCGGAGACGGCGTCTGATGGGCAGCCGCCGCCGCTGGGTCCGTGACCACGCCCTCGGGCTCACCTTCCTCGCCCTCTGGCTGCTGTTCTGGGCCGGGCAGACCTGGGCCAACTGGGCCGAATACGCCAGCGACAGCCACGCCCACCACCAAGCCGTCACCGCGGCCGGGGTCCTCGCCTTCTGGGGCGGCCGGACGCTGGAGAACCTCCAGTCGGAAATGTTCCAGCTCGCCTCCTTCGTCATCTTCTCGGCCTACCTCATCTACCGCGGCAGCCCCGAGAGCCGGGACAGCGACGACCGGCTGGAAGCCAAGGTCGACCAGCTCCTCCGCGAGCACAACATCGACCCCACCTACTTCGACCAGGCCCGCTAGTGCGCTGGTACGTCGGACTCGGTTGGGCGCTCCTCGTCCTCTCCCTGATCGGCTGGCCCGTGACCCAGTTCACCGTGGCCAGGGATGAGCCCCCGTTCGTGCTCGCCCTGTCTTGGCTGGCCATCGTCCTCACCGCGGTCGGGATCATCGTGTCCGCCCACGTCAAGCAGGACCAGGACGGCGACGAGCCGTGATCCGCGCCCCCTACGACGCCCACCTGTGCGCCCAAGACCCGCCCCTGTGGGAGGCCGGGTTCAACTTCGCCCGCGTCTGGGTTGAGAAGCTCGCCCCACCCGGCAAGGCCCAGGCCATCTACCAAGCGGTTAGGGACAGCACCAGCATCCCGTTCCCGGAC
>JBKPOX010000056.1:0-8356 GCA_046733335.1 Actinomycetota bacterium
GCCGGGACCCGGCTCGGCGCCGGCCCGGGACCGCGCCTCTTCCAGGGTCGCCTGCAGCCGCTCGGCCTCGTGCCGCAGCGCCACCGCCTGTCCGAGCAGGGTGTCGATCAGGTCGGCGAGCTCCGAGGACCTGCTCTCGCCGACGCGGTCGGCCTCTTCCCTCGCCTGGGTCAGGTAGCTCCGCGCCTGCGCTTCGGCGTCGTCGATCACGTTCTGGGCGGCCCGCTCGGCCGCCTCGACGATCGCCTCCAGGCGCTCGGCGGTTTCGGCCCGCAGGCCGCGCTTGCCCTTCGGGTCGCTTCGCTTCTCGCTGCTCATCGCGCCGAAAAGCCTAGAAGCGATTCGCGGATCAGGCCGACCGCGATGTCGACGTGGTCGGAATCGATCACCAGCGGCGGCAGCAGCCGCAGGGTGTCCGACCGCGGCGCGTTGACGACCAGGCCGCGCTCGAGCAGGTCGGCGCCGAGCGCGGCGGCGTCGATCCCCTCCTCGAGGCCAACGCCCACCATCAGCCCCCGGCCGCGGGTCTCTCGCACCCCCTCGACCTCCTCGAGGCGGGCGCAGAGGTAGGCGCCGAGCTCCCGCACGTGGCGAAGCAGCACCGGGTCGTCGACGACGTCGAGGACCGCGAGCGCGGCGGCGGTGGCGACCGGCCCGCCGGCGAAGGTCGAGCCGTGGTCGCCGGGCTCGAGCACCTCGGCGCAGCCGGGCGCGGTCACGCAGGCGCCAATCGGCATGCCGCCGCCGAGCGCCTTGGCGGCGGTCAGCAGGTCCGGGCGCACCGGCGTCTGCTCGTAGGCCCAGAGCGAGCCGGTGCGGCCGACGCCGGTCTGAATCTCGTCGAGGATCAGCAGCGCGCCGGCGGCGTCGCAGGCCTCGCGGGCGGCCAGCAGGACTTCGTCGCCGGTCACGTAGACGCCAGCCTCACCCTGGATCGTCTCGATCAGGACCGCCGCCGTCCGCTCCCCCACCGCCTCGCGCAGCGCCGCGGGATCGTCGCGGGGGACCGAGCGGAAACCCGGCAGCATCGGCCCCAGCGCCTCGTTGGCGGCCAGGCCGGGGGTCGCCGCCAGCGCCCCGTAGCTGCGGCCGTGGAAGTCGCCCTCGAAGCTGACGATCTCCGGCTCGGCGATCCCCCGCCGGTGGGCGTGCTTGCGGGCGACCTTGATCGCGCACTCGACCGCCTCGGTGCCGGAGTTGGCGAAGAAGACGCGGCCGCCGAGGCTCGACTCGGAGAGCCGCTCGGCCAGCTGCGCCATCGGCTCCGTGTAGAAGAGGTTGGAGACGTGCATCAGGCGCTGGGCCTGGTCGCGGACGGCCTTCACCACCTCGGGGTGGCAGTGCCCCACCGAGCAGACCGAGATGCCGGCGAGGAAGTCGAGGTAGCGCTTGCCGTCGGCGTCCCAGAGCAGCGGGCCCTCGCCGCGGACGAAGTCGACCGGCGCCCGCCGGTAGGCGCGCATCAGGTAGCGCTCCTCCAGCGCCCGGGTCGCCTCGATGCCGATGCCCTCGACGACGTCGCTCACGGCGTCACCATCGTGCCGATGCCGGCGTCGGTGAAGAGCTCGAGCAGGAGGCTGTGGGGGACGCGGCCGTCGATGATGTGGGCGGACTGAGCGCCGCCGCGGATCGCGTCGGCGCAAGCCTGCAGCTTCGGGCGCATGCCTCCGGAGAGGCTCGAAAGCTGCTCGTCCACCTCGCGCACCGTCGCCCGCGAGATCAGCGAGCCCTCGTCCTCGGGGTCGGCCAGCCAGCCCTCGACGTCGGTGAGGAAGACGGCCTTGTGGGCGCCGATCGCGGCGGCGACCTTGCCGGCGGCCTCGTCGGCGTTGACGTTGTAGGACTGGCCGCTGCGGTCGGAGGCCGAGGAGGCGATCACCGGGATGTAGTCGGCGGCGATGTGCTCGACGACGTCGACGTCGACCCGGTCGATCGAGCCGACGAAGCCGACGTCGTCGGCGTTGGCGACCGGCGAGACCTCGAACAGGGTCCCATCCTCGCCGGAGAGCCCCACCGCCGCCTGCCCGTGCCGGTTCAGCCGCTGGACGATTTCCGAGTTGAGCTTGCCGACCAGGACCATCTTCGCCACCTCGACGGTCTCGGCGTCGGAGACGCGCAGCCCCTCGTGGAAGCGGACCTCGAGGTCGAGCCTCTCCATGTAGCGGGTGATCTCGGGGCCGCCGCCGTGGACGACGATCGGGTTGAGGCCGACGTACTTGAGCAGGACGACGTCGGTGGCGAAGGCTTCGCGCAGGTCCTCCTCGAGCATCGCCGCGCCCCCGTACTTGATCACCACGGTGCGCCCGTGGAACTCGCGGATATAGGGAAGCGCCTCCAGCAGGGTGGCGACGCTGTTGTCGTGGCGCGTGTCGGCGGGGTCGTTCACGTCGTGTACTGGGCGTTGAGCTTGATGTAGTCGTAGCCGAGGTCGGAGAACCAGACGTGGGCCGCGTGGTCGCCGCGACCGAGGCGGAGGCCGATCTCCGCCTCGTCGACCTCGCTGCCGAGCTCGGCGGCGTCGATCGCGTCGGCCCCGAGCTCCTCCAGGTCCTCCCCGGCGAGGGCGGCGCCGGCGGCCTGGGCGATCCGGCCCCAGTTGGGGTCGCGGCCGAAGAGCGCCGTCTTCACCAGCGGCGAGTTGGCGATCGCGCGGGCGACCCGCTCGGCCTCGGCCTGCGAGGCGGCCTCGGCGACCTCGATCCGGGCGGTGCGGGCGGCGCCCTCGCCGTCGCGGACGATCTCGATCGCCAGCTGCGTCAGCACCGCCTCGAGCAGTCCCTCGGGGAGTGGCCGCCCCGAGGCGCCGGTCGCCTGGAGGAGCACGGTGTCGTTGGTGCTCATCTGGCCGTCGACGGTGATCCGGTTGAAGGACGCGTCGACCGCCGCCCGCAGCATCGCCTCGGCGTCCTCGGCCACGGCGTCGGTCTGGACGAAGCAGAGCATCGTCGCCATGTTCGGCTCGATCATCCCCGCCCCCTTCGCCTGGGCGGAAAGCGTCACGCCGCCTGCCCGCAGCGTGCAGCGCTTGGGCCAGCGGTCGGTGGTGAGGATCGCGTCGGAGAAGGCGGCGCCGCCGTGCTCCGAGAGGCTGGAGGCGGCCTCGGCGATCCCGACCAGGACCGTGTCGACCGGCAGCGGCACCCCGATCGTCCCCGTCTCGGCGACCGCGACCTGCGGCTGCTCGAGTCCCAGCTGCCTGGCGGCGACCGCGGACATCGCCAGCGCGTCGGCGAAGCCCTGCTCGCCGGTCTCGGCGTTGGCGTTGCCGCTGTTGACGACGGCGGCGCGGATGTCGCGGCCGTCGCAGCGCTCGCGGCAGACGCGGATCGGCGCCGCCGCCGAGGCGTTCCGGGTCAGCAGCAGGGCCGACTCGACCCGCTCGGCGTCGCAGACGAGGAGGCCGACGTCGGTGCGGCCGCCTCCCTTGAGCCCGCAGTGCGCGCCGCCGGCGCGGAACCCGGGAGCGAGCCGGTTCGGGTCGAGCTCCTCGACACCGGCGGGGGCCTTCACCCACCTCGACCTGAAGAAGCTCACAGCAGCCCCTCCGTCTCGTCGAGGCCCAGCATCAGGTTGAGGTTCTGCACGCCCTGGCTGGAGGCGCCCTTCCAGATGTTGTCGATCGCCGAGAAGGCGACCACCCGGCCCCGCTCCTCCACCGTGACGTGGACGTGGCAGTGGTTGGTGTCCCGGACCGCACGCAGGTCCGGCGGCCCGTCGAGGAAGTGGACGAAGGGCTCGTCGCTGTAGCGGCGCCGGTAGAGGTCGCGGACGGCCTCCTTCGAGGCCGGCTCGGCGAGCGAGGCGAAGCAGGTGGACAGCTCGCCCTGGTCGAGCGGCAGCAGGTGGGGGACGAAGGTGACCGGCGCCGGGCTGCCGAGCGCCGCCAGCTCCTGCTCGATCTCGGGCCGGTGCCGATGCCCCTCGGTCTTGTAGGGGAAGGCGTTCTCGGCCATGTTCGAGAAGTGGACGAGGTCGTCGCTGCTGCGCCCGTAGCCGGAGGTTCCCTGCATCGCCGCGACGAAGACCTCGGAGAGCAGCCCCTGTTCGGCCAGGGGCGCCAGCCCCAGCACGCTCGCGGTCGGGTAGCAACCGGGGGTGGCGACCAGCTTCGCCTGCCGCAGCTCCTCCCGGTAGAGCTCGCTGAGGCCGTAGACGCCGGTCCCGAACAGCTGGGGGGCACCGTGCTCCCCGTACCAGCGCTCGTAGGTCTCGCGGTCGCGGAGGCGGAAGTCGGCCGAGAGGTCGACGACGAGGACTCCCCGCTCGCGCAGCGCCGCGACGGTCGGCGCCGCGGCGCCGTGCGGGTAGGCGACGATCGCCGCCTCGACCTCGGGGGGCGAACTTGGGTCGAGCACCGTCAGCTCGATCGGCACCCGGTAGCGCGGGTAGAGCTGGTCCAGCCGCTTGCCGGCGTCGCTGCGCGAGGTCGCGGCGGCGAGCTGCAGCCGCGGGTGGCGCCAGACGATCTGCGCCGCCAGCGCGCCGGTGAAGCCGGAGGCGCCGGCGACGAGGACCCGGGCGGCTGGATCGCCGTCGAGCGGTTGAGCGCCGAGGTCACCCACGGAGGGACGCTCCGATCTCGCCGAGCCTCGCCTCGATCGCCTGGCGCCGCTCGGCGACCTCCTCGTCGGTGAGGGTGCGGTCGTCGGCGCGGAACTCGAGGTTGAGGGCGAGGCTCTTGCGGCCCGCGCCGACCTGCTCGCCCTCGTAGTGGTCGAAGACCTCGGCGGCGCGCAGCAGCTCGCCGCCGCCGGCCTCCACCGCGCCCCGCACCTCCGCTGCGGGCACCTCGGCGGGAACCACGACCGCGAGGTCCTGGTAGACGGCTGGGAAGGTGGTGACGTCCTCGTAGCGCTCCTCCCCCACCGTGGCCGCCGCCAGCAGCGACGCCGCGTCGAGCTCGAAGGCGACGGCGGCGTCGAGGTCCCAGCTGCGGCAGGCCAGCGGGTGCACCTCGCCGAGCCAACCGGCGCGGGCGCCGGCGGCGAAGACGGCGGCGGCCCGGCCCGGGTGCAGGAAGGGCTCTTCGGCCGGAGCGAACTCGAGCCGCGCGCCGAGCTGCGCCGCCAGCGCTTCCAGGACCCCCTTGAGCGAGAAGAAGTCGGCCGGCTCGCCGCCGCCCCGCCACGAGCGCGGCGAAAGCGGCCCGATGGCGATCCCCGCCAGCCGGTGCGGCTCGGCGAACGGCGCCGGCTGGTCGCCGGCGAACGCGCCCTCCCCCTCCAGATAGACGCGGGCCGATTCGAAGAGGGCGAAGGCGTCGGCGCCGCGGGCGGTGTTCCTCGCGGCGATGTCGAGCAGCGAGCCGAGCAGGGTCGTCCGCATCGCCGACTGCTCCTCGGAGAGCGGGTTGGCGAGCAGGACGGGTTTCGCCCGCGGATCGCCCGCGGGGATCCGCAGCCGCTCGGCCTCGCCCGGGTCGGTGAAGCTCCAGCCGACCGCTTGGTCGAAGCCGAGGTCGCGCAGCGCGTCCTCGGCCCGCCGCCGCAGCCGCTGCTCGCGGCTGAGGCCGCCGACCGCGCCGCCGACCGCCGGCAGGGTCGTCGGCAGGTGCTCGTCTATCCCGTGGACCCGCGCGACCTCCTCGATCAGGTCGACCTCGCGGGTGACGTCGTAGTGGCGGTCGGGCGGGACGACGACCTCGAGGTCCTCGCCGGCCGGGCTGGCCTCGAAGCCGAGTCGCTCGAGGTAGGCCTGCTGGTCGGCCTGGGGGATGAGCATCCCGAGCAGGCCCTCAACCCGCTCCGCGCGCAGGATCAGCCGCCGCGGCGAGGGGGGCTCGGCGGCGGCGTCGATCGTCCCCGGCACCAGCCTCGCGCCGCAGAGCTCGACCAGCAGCCGCGAGGCGATCCGCTGCGCCCGCATCGTCAGCTCCGGGTGCAGCTGCTTCTCGAAGCGGGCGGAGGCCTCGGAGCGCAGCCCCAGCAGGCGCGAGGTCCGCAGGATGTTGGTCCCGTTCCAGTTCGCCACCTCGAGCAGGACCCGCGTCGTTCCCTCGGAGACCTCGGAGGTCTGGCCGCCCATGATCCCGGCGATCCCGGAGGGGCCGTCGCGGTCGCAGACGAGGACGGTCTCGGCGTCGAAGCTGCGCTCGACGCCGTCGAGGGTCGTCATCCGCTCGCCCTGGCGGGCGGTGCGGACGACCAGCTCGCCCCCGGGCACCCTGTCGAGATCGAAGGCGTGCAGCGGCTGCGCGGTCAGCAGCATCACGTAGTTGGTGACGTCGACGACGTTGTTGATCGGCCGCTGGCCGGCGGCCGCGAGGCGCGCCTGCAGCCACAGCGGCGAGGGGCCGACCTCGACGCCGGTGAAGACCCGCGCGGTGAAGCGCGGGCAGAGCTCGGGCGCCTCCACCTCGACCGAGGCGTAGTCGGAGGCCTCCCCCTCCCCCTCGGCAGCGGCGTCCTCGGCCCAGGGGTCGGCGGCGAGCGGCGCGCCGGTGATCGCGTGGACCTCGCGGGCGACGCCGTGGACGCCGAAGCAATCGCTGCGGTTCGGCGTCACCTCGATCTCCAGTACCGCCTCTGAGAGCGGCAGCACCTCACTCAGCGGCGTGCCGGCGGCGAGCTGCTCGTCGAGCTCCATGATTCCAGCGTGGTCGTCGCCGATGCCGAGCTCGTCGGCGGCGAGGATCATCCCCTCCGAGGGGATTCCGCGCAGCTTCGCCTTGCGCAACCGCTCGCCGTTCGGCATCCGCGCCCCCGGCAGGGCGACTGCCACGGTCTGCCCGCTGGCCACGTTCGGCGCCCCGCAGACGATCGGCCGCTCGCCGTCGCCGGTGTCGACGATGCAGGCGCTGAGCCGGTCGGCCTTGGGGTGCTTCTCGCATCTGAGGACCTTGCCGACGACGAAGCCCTCGGCCGAGGGGGGCCCGACGTGGTCGAGCCGCTCGACCTCGGTCCCGGTCATCACCAGGCGATCGGCCAGGGCCGCCGGCTCGAGGCCGGGATCGCAGTACTCGCGCAGCCATGAGAGCGGGACTTTCATGCCCAACACCTCACCCGAACTGCTCCAGCATCCGCACGTCGTTGTCGAAGAAGCGCCGCAGGTCGGGGACGCCGTGGCGCAGCATCGCCACCCGCTCGACCCCGATCCCGAAGGCGAAGCCCTGCACCCGCTCGGCGTCGTAGCCGTGGCGCTCGACGAAGCCGAGCACGTTGGGGTCGACCATCCCGGCGCCGAGGATCTCGATCCAGCCCTGACCCTTGCAGAGGTTGCAGCGCGCGCCACCGGCGAGCTCGCCGGTGCCGCCACACTGGAAGCAGGACACGTCGACCTCGACGCTGGGCTCGGTGAAGGGGAAGAAGTGCGGTCGCAGGCGCACCTCGCGGTCGGGGCCGAAGATCGCCCGGCACATCGCCAAGAGCGTCCCCTGCAGGTCGGCGAGGGTGATCCCTGCGGCGATCGCGAGCCCCTCGACCTGGTGGAACATCGGGCTGTGGGTGGCGTCGGAGTCGCGGCGGTAGACCTTGCCGGGGACGACGACGAAGATCGGCGGCGGTTGCGTCTCCATCGAGCGCACCTGCATCGGCGAGGTGTGGGTCCGCAGCAGCACGTCGGGGTGGGACTGGACGTAGAAGGTGTCCTGGAGCATCCGCGCCGGGTGTCCGGGCGGGTGGTTGAGCGCGGTGAAGTTGTAGTAGTCGTGCTCGATCTCCGGGCCCTCGGCGACGTGGTAGCCGAGCCCGATCATCGTGTCCTCGATGAGCCGGGTGGTGCGGGCGATCAGGTGTGCATGGCCGACCGGCCGCGGCGGCGCTCCGGGCAGCGTCACGTCGATCCGGTCGCTGACCAGCTTCGCCTCCAGCTCGGCCGCGTCGAGTCGCCCGGCGCTCGCCTCGAGCAGCGCCTCGAGCTCCTTGCGGGCGCGGTTGGCGGCGCCGCCGACCTGCCCGCGTTCGTCCTGCGGCAGCTCGGCGATCCCGCGCAGGATCGAGGTCAGTTCGGCCTTGCGGCCGAGGTAGCGGACCCGCAGCTCCTCCAGCTCGGCGCTGCTGCCGGCGCCCTCGATCGCCGCGGCTGCTTCGGCCCTGATCTCCTCGATCCGCTCAAGCATCGCTCTCGGCCTCCGGCATGGCGAGCGACGATAACCGCTGAGCGGCGATCGCAGCCGCCGCGGCCACGTTGAGCGACTCGGCGGCGCCCGGGCGCAACGGGATCGTCACCGTCGTCTCGCACTCGGCGATCACCGCCGCGGGCAGGCCCGCGCGCTCGGCTCCGAGGCAGACCGTGGCGGCGCCCTCGAGCGCGTCGAGTCCCTCGCCGCCGTGGGCGACCAGCGCCGCCCGCGGCGCCGGCGTCGCCTCGAGCCCGGCCCGCAGCAGCGGCTGCGAGAAGACCGCGCCCATGCTGGCCC
>JBKPOX010000057.1:0-4299 GCA_046733335.1 Actinomycetota bacterium
TCGGATGGGTTACTGCGACGAAGACCGCTCCTAAGCGGCGTCTGCACGGTGTTGACCTGGGCGTTGACCCGGAACGAAAAACGCCCCCTCTGCGGGGGGTGTTTTTAGCTCTGAATCTGGGATAGCGGGGGCGGGATTCGAACCCGCGACCTTCGGGTTATGAGCCCGACGAGCTACCTGGCTGCTCCACCCCGCGGCGGACTGTCGATGGTAGCAATTCGGGGATCGATGGAGGGTGTCTCGGGCTGGCGGGAGGGGGATTGCGGGGGGCGGCTTGGAGGTGGGGGTTGGCTCTAGAGTGGCCGGGTGGCGAGAGGGCAGGAGAGGGTGGCGGTGATCGACGTCGGCACGAACTCGACGCGGTTGCTCGTCGCTGACGTGGAGGACGGCAGGGTCACGCAGGTGGAGCGGCGCAGCACGGTTACGCGGCTGGGCCGGGGGGTCGACCTCTCCGGGCGGCTCGCGAGCGAGGCGATCGAGGACGTGTGCGCGGCGATCGGCGACTACGTGGGGATCCTCGAGGAGCTCGGCGCCGAGCAGGTCGATGCGATCGCCACCAGCGCCGTGCGCGACGCCGACAACGGCGACGCCTTCATCGCCGAGCTGCGGGAGCGGTTCGCGCTCTCCGCCCGGGTCCTCGGCGGCGAGGAAGAGGCGCGCCTCACCTACCTCGGCGCCAGCTCCGAATCGCCCCCAACCAAGCCGACGCTGGTGGTCGACATCGGCGGCGGCTCGACCGAGCTCGTCGTCGGCCAGGAGGCCGAGATCTCCTTCCACGACTCCCTGCAGGCCGGCGTCGTCCGCCACACCGAGCGCCACGTCACCAACGACCCGCCCACCGCGGGCGAGCTCGAAGGGCTTGCCGACGACGTCCGCGGCCTGATCGAGGCCGCGACCCCAGGCGGCGTCGACGTCGACGCCGGCATCGCGGTCGCCGGCACCCCCACCTCGCTTGCCTCCGTCGAGCTGGGGCTGGAGCCATACGACCCCGCCCGCGTGCACGGCCACGTCCTCGCCCTCGGCTCGATCCAGCGGATGCTCTCCCTCCTCGCCTCGGCCCCCCTGGCGGAGCGGGTCGAGGTCCCCGGCCTTCACCCCGACCGCGCCCCGACGATCGTCGCCGGAGTGGTGATCCTGATCGAGGTCATGCGCGCCTTCGGGCTCGAGGAGATCGTCGTCTCCGAGCACGACATCCTCTACGGCACGGCGATCCAGGCGACTCGTCGAAACTCCTCGACTTACTAGCTGGACACTCCGTCTCATGGGGATGAGACGAATGGGCCACTCTCCATACCAAAAGCCAAGAATCGGGTAGCTTCCTCTACCCACTTTTGGGGGTCAAAGGACGGGCGAGGTAGAACTGAAGGACAACCGGGTACATACTCAAATGACCCGGGCGACAGGTGGGGTTCTCCTCACCTTGCCGCTCCGGAACAGGGCTTAGGCGATTGCCGCATCAGGCGCCTCCCGCCGTCTGGGCCCACCAAATAAGTCGGTCCCTGAAGACGTACCCCTGCCCGTCCTGAGGGGCCACCTGAATCGGCCGCCAGCGATGGCGGCCGATTCTCGTTTCCGAGAACCTAGGCCAGATTCGCCTTGCGGGGGTAGGCGACCTCGGGATCGGTGAGGACGTTGACCAGGGTCGGGCGCCCGGAGGCGAAGGCCCGCTCGAGCGCCGGCCTCAACTCCCCCGGCTCGCGGACCAGGATCCCCTCGCAGCCAAGCGATTCGACCAGCTGGTCGTAGCGCGTCTCAGGCTGCAGCTCGGCGGCCACCGAGTAGCCGTAGAGGAACTTCATCGGGTGGTGCTCGAGCGCCCAGATGCCGTTGTTCCCCATCACCCCGACGACGCCCAGTCCGTGACGCGACATCGTGTCGAACTCCATGCCGGCGAAGCCGAAGGCGCCGTCGCCCAGCAGCAGGCAGACCTGGCGGTCGGGATGGGCGACCTTGGCGCCGATCGCCTGCCCCGGGCCGGCGCCGAGGCAGCCGAACGGTCCCGGGTCCATCCAGCAGCCCGGCTGGTAGGTCTCGATCAGGCGGCCCGCATAGGAGACGAAGTCGCCGCCGTCGCCGACGACGATCGCGTCGCGGTCGAGCACCTCGTTCAGCTCGCGGTAGACCCGGACCGGGTGCAGCGGCGCCCGCTCGTCGTCGAGCTCGGCTCGCTCCGCCGCCCGCTTCTCCTCCTCGACCGCCCGCAGCTGCTCGAGCCAGGGGCTGGTGCGCGCCGCGTCAGCCCCGGCCGCCCCCCGCAGGGCGCCGAGCGTCGCCCGCACGTCGCCGACCAGGTCGACCTCCGGCGCGCGATTCGCCGCCAGCTCGTTCGGGGCGACGTCGAGGCGGATCACCTTCGTCTCCTCGCCGAAGCTGCCGCCGAAGCCGAGCCGGAAGTCCATCGGCACCCCGACGACCAGCGCAACGTCGGCGCCCTTCAGCGCGGTTCCGCGAGCGCGGCTGAAGGCGAGCTCGTGGTCGGCAGGCAGGCAGCCCCGCCCCAGGCCATTGAGGAAGACCGGGATCCCGAGCGCCTCCGCCAGCTCCCGCAGCGCCTCCTCACCGCGCCCCCAGTAGAGGCCGGTGCCGGCCATGATCGCCGGCCGCTCGGCGCCGCGCAGCAGCGCCGCCGCCCGTTCGACCCCCTCGGCCGGCTCCGCCTCCCCCGCCTCCGGGGGCGGTGGCAGGTCCAGCTCAGCCTCGGTGAAGACGACGTCGAGCGGATAGTCGACAAAGGTGGGGCCGCTCGGCGCCGCCGCCGCGCGGTCGAGCGCCGCCGCCGTGACCGGGGCAATCCGCCCCGGGTCCTTCACCGTCTCCGCCGACTTGACGAGCGGCGAGACGAACGGGAGGTGGTCGATCTCCTGCAGCGACCCCGAACCCCAGCGCATCTCCGGCGCCCGTCCGCCGAGGACGCAAACCGGCGAGTTGTTGGCCTGCGCCCCGGCGATCGCGCTGATCCCGTTGGTCACCCCGGGCCCGGCGGTCAGCGCGGCGACGCCGACCCGCCTCGTCGCCTTGGCGATCCCCTCCGCGGCGAATGCGGCGGTCTGCTCGTGGCGGACGTCGACCAGCTCGATGCCCTCCGCCCTGCAGCCGTCGTAGATCGAGAAGAGGTGCCCCCCGGAGAGCGTGAAGAGGCGCTCGACGCCCCGTGACCTCAGCGCCCTCGCGACGAGCCTGCCGCCGTGCTCAGCCATCGCCGCAGCCTATTGGTCCCCGCCCGCCGAGGACGCACACCCACGGCGCACGCGGGCTACCATCGCCAGGCCCGGATGGCGAAACCGGTAAACGCGGCGGCCTTAAAAGCCGCTGCCCCCTTCGGGGCTTGCGGGTTCGAGTCCCGCTCCGGGCACTTCTTCCGCCCCACCGGAAGAGCTTCTCGATCCAATCTCCCTGCACCTGCGGGCTTTCCCTGCCTCTAAAGCGGCAATAAAAGTTCTCCGGCCGCAACCTCGACGCTGTTACCGTGTCTTTAGATCAGACCCAGTCCTTCCCGGGGGGGAGACTTTGGAGGCTTCAGCCCTAACTCACGCCAGTCGTCGCGGGCTCCTCGCCCGCCGCTCCCCCCTTCTCAAGCTGCAGGGCGACGAGAAGCTGATCGCGATGGCGCGAGCCGGCAACCCCGGCGCCTTCGAGGCGATCGTCGACCGCTACCAGGGCCGCCTGCTCGGCTTCTGCCGCCAGATGCTGAACTCGACCGAGGACGCCGAGGACGTCTTGCAGGAGGTCTTCGTCAACGCCTACCGGGCGATGCTCGCGGACGAGCGCGAGATCAACCTCCGCCCCTGGCTCTATCGGATCGCCCGCAACCGCTGCCTCAACCACCTGCGCAAGCCGAAGGCCGACGCGCAGGAATCGATGGACATGGTCCCCGAGGTCGACGCCGCCTCGACCGCCGAGCGCGTCCACAACCGCGAGGAGTTCCGGCAGATCCTCAGCGACGTCAACAAGCTGCCCGAGACCCAGCGCGCCGCCCTCCTGCTGCGCGAGATGGACTCGCTCTCCTACGAGGAGATCGCCGCCGCGATGGAGACCACCGTGCCGTCGGTCAAGTCGCTGCTGGTGCGGGCGCGGATCTCGCTCGCCGAGGCGAGCCAGGCGCGGCTCCTGACCTGCGGCGAGGTGCGGATCGAGCTTTCCGAAGCCGCCGAGGGCCTGCGCAAGGCCTCGGCGCCCGTGCGCCGGCACGTCCGCGAGTGCGACGGGTGCGCCGACTTCCGCAGCCAGGTCCGCTCCAACGAGAAGGCCCTGGCGGCCCTCTCCCCGGTCGGGCCGCTGATCGCCCTCAAGGGCTTCCTC
>JBKPOX010000058.1:0-1908 GCA_046733335.1 Actinomycetota bacterium
CTCTGCCGACGCTGCGGGGCGGTCGTGGTCCCATGACCCAGCGGCGCAACGGCCCGGTCCCGGCCATCCATACCGGACAGTGCCCGGTGTGCGGGAAGTGGCTGAAGGTATCACCGGTCGACAACAAGATGTGGCTGCACCGCTGCCTCGACGGCTGGCGGCGCCGGAGCCCGGCGCCGGGAAGCCTGACCCCGATCCCGGGGCGGCAGCTATGACCGCCAAGCCGGCTCGGCCGGTCGTCCCTCGGTTCGTGAAGGCCCAGCCCGGCCAGGGCGAGAAGTCCCGTTGGATGGTCAAGACCGGCACCGGAACAGAGGCCATGACGGTTGGGTTCGTCGTCTGCCGGATCGGGGAGGGCTACCGGTCCGGGGGCTACTGGACCGCGTTCACCCTCTACGGCCAGAAGGCCGGCGGCCGCATCTTCCATTCTCGCCGCGAAGCCGCCAACGCCCTGCTCGTCCACCTCGACAGGAGGCCCCCGTGACCCGCCGCCCGCACCGTCCCCACACCGTCCCCGATGGCTGGCTGACCGCCGCCCAGGCCGGCGCCATCCTCCAGGTCTCCGGGAAGACCGTCACCCGCTGGGCCAACGAGAGGAAACTCCCGTTCATGCGCACTCTCGGTGGCCACCGCCGATTCAACGAGAAGGAGATCCGGGCGATCCTCGCCCTCAACACCATCCCCGCCGACCGCTAGTCCGGCCGTAGAATCCGGTCCCCTGCATTGAAGGAGGAGCTATGGGCAGCCAGCTCCCGTCCCCCCGCCGTCCCCTCCGGCGTCTCGGCCTCGCCGTCACCCTCGCCCTCGCCCTCGCCGCCACCCTCGCGGCGGCGGCCCCGTCGACCCCCCGGACCATGGACCACCCGGCCGGCCGGTTCAAGGTCCGGGCGCTGGTCGTGGCCACCTTCGGTGGCGAAGCCGCCCCCTGGTACGAGCGGGAGCGGCTCCCAGTCCGGTTCCGGGTGCCCGGCCTCGCCGTCCAGGACGAGAACCCGACCGGTGAGGTCCGCTGCTCGACCCGCGGGCTGTGCGTCACCGTCGTGGGAACGACCAAGTCCAAGAGCGGCCCCGGCACCGCCGCCCTCCTCGCCTGGAAAGGCTGGGACCTCTCCCACGCCCGGTTCCTCCTGGTCGGCATCGCCGGCATCTCCAGCTGGCACGGCACCATCGGCGACGCCGCCATCGGGAACATCGTCGACACCAACCTCGGCACCGACTACGTGCGGCCCGCCCCCGGCCAGACCTGCCCAGGATGGGATCCGTTCGACGTCAGCAACGGCAGCGGCAACCCCTACACCCAGGCCACCTACCGGCTCCCCCTGTCCGACTGGGCCTACCGGCTGACCCGCAACACCAAACTGGCCGTCGGTGGCCCAGCCGTCATCCGCGAACGGGCCTTCTACGGGGCCGCCGAAGCCAAGGAGAAGCCCCGAGTCCGCCGCGGAGGGGTCGGCGGCCACGACTCGTTCTGGGTCGGCCGGGACCAGGCCCGCCGCCAGGACTGCATCTACGCGTTCCGAGCCCGCCAGTTCGGCCTCGACGACCAGCGGATCACCTCGGCGTTCGAGGACCCCGGCTGGGCCGGCGCCCTGATCCGCCGGGGCCGCCTCGACGACGCCGTCATCGTCCGCACCGGGTCGGATTTTGAGGACCAGCGGCCCGGGACCACCCCGAAGGACCTGTACGACCTGCTCCACTCCGACGAGGGATTCGCCGCCTTCGGGATCGCCGTCGAGAACGAGTACCGGGTCGGGATCCGCATCGCCCGCGCCTGGACCGGCTGATGGCCACCTCCCGGCTGACCCACCCGGCCCAGGTCGCCGACCTCCTCGACGACGCCGCCGCCGCCCTCGCCGAACTGGGCCCGGTGGAACGGTTCCACACCGCCGGTGACCTCATCAACCCGAC
>JBKPOX010000059.1:0-1044 GCA_046733335.1 Actinomycetota bacterium
TCTCGTTGTTCACGATGATCTCCGGCGCGCCCAAATCGAGCAGGCGGCGCAGGCGGTTGTTGCGGTTGATCACGCGGCGGTACAGGTCGTTGAGGTCGGAGGTGGCGAACCGGCCACCGTCCAGCTGCACCATCGGGCGAAGCTCCGGCGGGATGACCGGGACGACCTCGAGCACCATCGCGGCCGGCGAGTTGCCGGTCTGCAGGAACGAGTTGACGACCCGGAGGCGCTTGATGGCGCGGATCTTCTTCTGGCCCTTGCCGTTGGCGATCTGGTCGTGCAGGTTGTCGCTCTCGCTCTGCAAGTCGAACGCCTGCAGGCGCTTCTGGATGGCCTCGGCGCCCATGAACGCCTCGAAGTAGATGCCGAAGCGGTCCTGCAGCTCGTGGAAGACCGAGTCCTCCGCCTTCAGGTCGCCGACCTTGAGGCTGCGGAAGTCATCCCACACCCGCTCGAGTTGGGCGATCTGCTCGTCGAACGACTTGCGGAGGTGGCTCATCTCCTTCTCGGCGCCGTCCTTGGTGCGGCGCTTCTGGTCGCTCTTGGCGCCCTCTTCTTCTAGGGCGGCGAGGTCGAGCTCGAGCTTCTGCATGCGCTCGGCGATGCGGGAGTCGCGCTGGTTCTCCAGCTCCTTCATCTCCAGGCGGATCTCGTTCTCGAGGCCAGGCAGGTCTTCGTGGCGGCCTTCTTCATCCACCGAGATGACCATGTAGGCGGCGAAGTAGATGACCTTCTCGAGGTCCTTCGGCGCCATGTCGAGCAGGTAGCCGAGGCGGGACGGGACACCCTTGAAGTACCAGATGTGGGTGACCGGCGCGGCGAGCTCGATGTGGCCCATGCGCTCGCGACGGACCGAGGACTTGGTGACCTCGACGCCGCAGCGCTCACAGACGATGCCCTTGAACCGCACGCGCTTGTACTTGCCGCAGGAGCACTCCCAGTCGCGGGACGGTCCGAAGATCTGCTCCCCGAACAGGCCGTCCTTCTCCGGCTTCAGCGTGCGGTAGTTGATCGTCTCCGGCTTCTTGACCTCACCGTGGGACC
>JBKPOX010000060.1:0-4769 GCA_046733335.1 Actinomycetota bacterium
CCAGTTGTTCGTCCAGGTGGTGTAGTAGATGCGGTTGGGGGCGTCGGAGGCGGTCCAGTCGCCGGAGGTGGTGAGGTCGGCGCCGGAGACGACGACGCCGTCCTCGGCCGCCTCGAGGACGATGGCGGCGCTGGTCCCCCCCGACCCGAGGGTGACCGTCTCCCGGTAGACGGTGGTAACACCGGGGCTGCTGGCATGCACCCGGATCCGAGCGGTCTGCCCGGCCGCGTTCGCGGTCAGGGCAGCCGTCACCGCAGCCCCGATGGTCAGTTTCGGCGACGCCCACGTCCCCGGGTTCGCGTCGTTGCCGCCCTTGGTGACGTGCAACTCGTTCTGGTAGGTCGTGTTGACGTAGTTGTGGATGACGTTGTGGACGGCGCCGTGGCCGGTCAGACCGGCGAGGCTGCCCTTGCGGAGCCCCCGGTCGACCGCGTCATGGAGGGCCTGATGGTGGGCGAGATGGCCGGGGGTTCCAGGCGGGATCGTGGTCGGCTGGGACAGCCACGGCACCGCCGTGTGGATCTCCTCGTGGTACTGGCGGTTCTCCGGCGACCCGGATGACAGCGTGGTGAGGTTCTCGGGCAGCACCATCTAGGCGCCTCCACATCGCCGACGGTCACTTCAATAGGTCGTGATGGAACCGGTCGTGTCGTGGCCATACCCCTGCCAGGCAGAGAAGCTGCGGTTGGCGGCCTCCCAGTAGAACCACGCCGCCCCGGTCCCCTGGGCAGCGGGGACCTGGTAGGTGTTGGCCTGCCAATGGTTGTTCTTGCTGGTGTAGTACGGAGAGCCAGCGGCCACCCCATCCAGGGCACCAGCCCGGCCGATCGCCTGCGCGCCCACCCGGACAGTGTTGTCATGCACGTTCAGGTTCGCGGTCTCGTACACCCCGTACAGACCCGACCCCCGGTCGTACTGGCGGGCGACGATCCCACCGGTCAGGTTGTCCTGCACCGTGTTGTGGTCGACCTCCACGTCCTTGGAGTTGAACACGTAGATCCCGGTCCCGGCGTAGCTCCCGGTCCCGGCCTCGGTCTGCCCGTTCGACCGGACGATGTTGTGGTGGATCCGGCCCTGCCACGAAATCTCGTAGTGGATGCCGGCCAGGTCGTTGAACTCGGAGGTGTTCGCGTCCAGGTCGGCGTGGATGACGTCCAGGTCGATCCACAGGCCATAGCCGTAGTTGTGGTGGACGTGGTTGCCGCGCAGGATCAGGCCATCGTTGTAGGCGTACTTCCCCCCACCGGCCGCCCAGAACGGGTCGAAGCCGGCCTCGTTGTTGTAGGACATCTCGGTCTGCTCGATCAGGTTGTTGGTGACCGTCCCACCGGGCCACTTCCCCGCCCCCGTGCCCTGCTGGCCGTTGTGGTGGGTGAAGCAGCCCCGGATCGTGCCCTGCTCCACGATCTCGATGCCGGAGAGGTGGTTGTTGCGGGCCTCGACGTCCTCGACCAGCCAGCCGGTGTTGTTGTCGTGGACCTGGACGGCCGCACCCCAGGTGGTAGCGAACATCTCGACCACGAAATGCTTGACCGCCACACCGGCAACACCAGCCCCCAGGACCGCCTTGTCAGCCACCGAGGTCTGCAGGGTGTGCCCGACGGGGTCCTGACCGACGTAGATGCGGTCAGCGGTGGTGTCGAAGTACCAGGTTGACGGTGTCACCTGGGCGAGGGTGGCGACCCGCTTCACCCTGGCCCCGTCGCGGAACAGTTCGTTGGAGCTGTTGCACATGGGGTGGGTGGTGCGACACACCCCGTCCGAGTCGGCAGCCTGCTGGGTCTGCCCCGACGCATACCAGGTTGATCCTGATGGGGTCCAGGTGGCCAGGGTTTTGGCGCCGGTCACGACACTCAGCCGCTCCCCATTGGCGCCGAGGGCCCCGATGAGCTGCTGGTTCGCCTTCGGCGCCCACGCTGGGGTGGTGGAGTGGTCGTAGGTACCGGGGGCGAAGCAGAAGGTAGTGCCTTCAGGGTTGGCGTCCAGAAGCTGCTGCACGTTGTCGGCGGGGGTGACGCTGACCCCGGTGCAGGCCGGCGGTGCCGTGGTCGTGGTCGGGGCAACCGTCGTGGTCGTCGGGGCGACGGTAGTCGTGGGGGCGATCGTGGTCGTGGTGGTCGCCGTAGGCGCCCAGGTGAGGTCGAGCTTGGACGGATTCAGCTGGCCACCGGCGGCATCGGAGCGGAACTCCATCAGCGACGCCGCCGTCGCATCCAGCACGAACGCGGTCCGGCCGGAGGTGCTGACCGAGGCCGGGTCAAGGGTGATGCTCTTGTAGGTGTTCTTGGTGAAACTGCCCGAGGACAGGCCGACCTGGCTGCCCACCGTACCCAGGTTGTTCCAGGTCAGGTTGCAGCCAGTCGTCCCCCGCGTGTAGCCCTTCACGCTCACATTGTTGCCAGAGTAGTTCGCCTTGGCGTAGATCCTGAGCGTGGCCGCGGTCACGGTCTGCCCGGCCGGAACAACCCCACTGGTGGGGAAGCTGACCACCGTGCGCTTCTGGGCGGTGCTCCCACCGAACACCGCCGACCACTGCGTACAGTTGAAGCTCGCGGGTGAGGACTGGTTGACCCACAGCTGGTCGTCGGTGGTGACGGTGCCGGTACCGGCGTAGGCCGGGGTGGGGAGGGCGTTGACGACCCCGGCCAGGAGGGCCAGGAGGGCCAGGCCGGCGAGCAGCGGACGGAAGGGGAGACGGCGGATCATGGCAGCTCCTTGGTCGGGGCTGCCCGCCACGCTCGATTCTAGCTAAATCGCCGGGACGGCCCCGACGGCGGCGCGGACAGTCCAGACGAGCCGGGTCGACGCGATCCGGTTGACCCCGTTCCCGACCCACAGCTCCCCGGTCCACCGGCCGGGAGTGGCGAACTCGGTGCCGTCCCAGGCGTAGGCGGCCTGCCCGGCCGGCCCGTTCTGCACGGCCCCGTTGCGGGTCGCCGGGGTGCCCCACCATTCTCGGTAGGTGAACCGGACCTGCATTCCGGTGATGTCGATCGGGGTGCCTGAATTGTCGTTGAAGGTGTGGAGGAGGTTCGCGAACGGTTTCTCCCCGACGGTGAATTCGCCTAGGTCGTTGGCGGTCATTAGAGGCTCCCTTGCTCGCGGCTGCTAGTGGCTAGGATCGGCTCGCGGCTGCTAGTGGCGAGGATCGGCTCGCGGCTCACGGTCGTCGTGGCCGACTCACGGCTGGTGGTGCGGATCCAGAAGGCGACGGTGGTGACGATCAGGCTCTCAGCGGCCTGGCCGGTCTGGAGGAACTGGAGCAGGACCAGGACGGCTAGCCGGTCGTCGGCGGCGGCGGTTTCGGCCAGCGGCACCGTCGCGGTCGGGCGGAGGAGGTCGGCCGCCGTGCCCTGGTCGGCGAGCGGTCGGACCTGGAGGAGCGAGACCTGCTCGGCAGCCGCCGCCGTATCGGTGAGGAGCTTGGCCAGGGTGATCTGGAGGATGTCGGTGGCCTGGCCGGCGTCGGCGAGGACGACCGCTTGGCCCTGGTCGGTGCCGAACTGCTCGACCCCGATACCGGCATCGGGGAGGGGGGCCTGGGCGGCCGGGAGGAGCCGGTCGCTGGCGGCCCCGGATTCGTTCAGGGAGACGGCCAGGACGAGCCGGTCAGTCGCCGCCCCGGCGTCAGTCAGGAGGACGGCGGCGGCCACTCCGGCCTGATCGGCGGCGGTCCCGGCGTCGGCCACCGGGACCTGAGCGGCGACCTGGAGGCTGTCAGCGGCCGTGCCGGTCTCGAGGAACTGCTTAGGGATGATGAACTGATCGGCGGCTGTGCCGGTCTCCGGGAGCAGGACCGCGGCCGTGAACGCGGGTTCGTCGTCGCTGAGGCCCTGCTCGGCCAGCGGCACCGCAGCGGCGGGCTGGAGGCGGTCCGCCCCGGCGCCGCTGTCGGCCAGGGACACCGCCTGGATCAGGCTATCGGCCGCCTGGCCGCTGTCGGGGAGCGGGACCGCCGCCGCCGGCAGGAGGGTGTCAGCAGCGGCGGCCTGGTCCGAGAGCGGCACCGCCGCCGTGACCTGGAGCTGGTCAGTGGCTGTGGCCTGCTCGGTCAGCGTCTTGGGCAGCGCGACCTGCAGGCTGTCGGCTGCGCTGCCGGTCTGGGTCAGGGTGAGGAGGGCAGCAACCTGGAGCTGGTCGGCGGCTGTGGCCTGCTCGGCCAGCGGGACCGACGCCGTGACCTGGAGGCCGTCAGCGGCCTGGCCGCTGTCGGTGAGGGTCTTCGGGGTTCCCTGGTTCGTCTGCAGGCTGTCCGCTGCCACCCCGCTGTCGGGGAGGACGACCTGGGCGGCGACGACGAGCTGCTCGGTGCCGTAGAGGTCGCCGAAGGTGTCGGTCCCCCCGGCGGCGCCGCTCTCGGCGAGGCTGATCTGCGCCGCCGGGAGCAAGCTCTCGGCCCCTGTCGCGCTCTCGGGCAGGGGAACGGCGGCCGCGACCGGGAACTGCTCGGCCGCCGTGCCGCTGTCGGGAAGGGTGACGGCGGCCGGGCCGGTCGAGACCGAGATCGTGTCGGCCGCCGTGCCGCTGTCCGGGAGCGGGACCGCCGCGGCCGGCCGGAGGGTATCGGTCCCGGCCCCGCCGTCGGGGAGGGTGACCTGGGCGGCCGGCCGGAGGGTATCGGCCCCGACGCCGGCCTCCGGGAGCGGGACCGTGGCCGCGACCTGGAGGCTGTCGGTGGCCGCACCGGCGTCGGAGAGGGTGATCGGGGTCTCGGCCCCCGCCGCCGGGATCTCAACGGTTGACCAGATCGCCTGGGTGAAGCGGCGGCG
>JBKPOX010000061.1:0-5362 GCA_046733335.1 Actinomycetota bacterium
GGGCCGTGTCTCAGTCCCAGTGTGGCTGATCGTCCTCTCAGACCAGCTACCCATCGTTGCCTTGGTAGGCCGTTACCCCACCAACAAGCTAATGGGCCGCGGGCCCCTCCCAATGCGGAGGCCGAAGCTTCCTTTAGTGAACAGACTGAAGTCTGTGCACCACATCCGGTATTAGCCCGAGTTTCCTCGGGTTGTCCCGGTCATCGGGGCAGGTTACCCACGTGTTACTCACCCGTTCGCGGCTTTGCCCCAGGGCAAGCCCTGGTTCGTCGCACCACTTGCATGTGTTAAGCACGCCGCCAGCGTTCGTCCTGAGCCAGGATCAAACTCTCCGTGAAGTGTACTTCCGTACATCTCAGAGAGCCTGTCATATCTCAGTGGCCGCCGAGTACACAAATACGGCGACCGACATGACGAGGTAAATCAAGACCATCCGGCGCGCTGGCGCACCGAATGGGTCGGGCTGAACATTCCGCAGACCGAATCGCTTGGGTCCGCGGAGTGCACGCTGCTCAGTTTTCAAAGACCACTGCGCCTCCGCGGCGGGTCTCGCCGCTCTCAGCGCTCGGGGCCGCCGGAGCGACCCCAAGAAGGACCGAAAAATATAGCACTGCGCAGGGCGGATGTCTAGGGGGTGGCCCTCAAACGGCAGAAGCGCCGCTTGCCCACCTGCAGCACGCGCCCGGCGAGGCTATCAGCCTCCAGATCGAGGGGTTGGGCCGGCAGGGCCTCGCCGTCGAGCTTCACCCCGCCCTGCTGGATCAGGCGCCTGCCCTCGCTGCTGCTGACGCCGAAGGCGCCGGCGATCAGGCGGGGCAGATGGACGAGGCCGTCCCCGTCGGACCGGTAATCGCCGAGGTCGACCTCGGGCATCTCCTCCGGCGGCGCATGCCGGACGAAGACGCGATTGAAGTGCTCCTCGGCGGCGGCCCCCGCCCCTTCGCCGTGGAAGCGGTCGGCGAGGCGCCGCGCCAGCGCCCGCTTGGCCTCGTTGGGCGAGCCCTCGGGCCGCTCGGCCCCCAGCAGCAGGCGGTAGTACTCGTCCATCGCCTCGTCGGGGATGCTCATCAGCTTCCCGAACATCTCCTCCGGCGGATCGGTGACGCCGACGTAGTTCCCCAGCGACTTGCTCATCTTCTGGACGCCGTCGGTGCCGACCAGGATCGGCATGGTCATGATCGACTGCGGCTCCTGGCCGTAGGTGGACTGGACGTCGCGGCCGAACAGGAGGTTGAACTTCTGGTCGGTGCCGCCGAGCTCGACGTCCGCCTCGACCGCGACCGAGTCGTAGCCCTGCAGGAGCGGGTAGAGGAGCTCCAGCGCCGCGATCGGGCGGCCCTCCCCCATCCGCCTCTGGAAGTCCTCGCGCTCCAGCAGCCGCGCGACGGTGGTCTGCGCCAGCAGCCCCAGCAGCGCCTCCGGCTCCATCCGCAGCCACTCGCTGTTGCGGCGCATCTCGGTCCGCTCGCGGTCGAGGATCCTGAACGCCTGCTCCTGATAGGTGGCGGCGTTCGCCTCGACCTCCTCCGCCGTGGGCAGCGGCCGGGTGGCGGAGCGGCCGCTCGGGTCCCCGACCCGGGCGGTGAAGTCACCGATGATCAGGACCACCGCGTGCCCGGCGCGCTGGAACTCGGCCAGCTTCTCCAGCACCACGGTGTGGCCGAGGTGGATGTCGGCCGTCGTCGGATCGATCCCGAACTTGACCCGAAGCGGCCTGCCGCTCTCGAGCTGCTCCGCGAGCCGCCCCTCGGGCAGCACGTCGACCGCGTTGCGCGTCAGGTCGGACACGGCGGCAATGCTAAACTGCCGCCTTCGCTCGGCGGTCCGATCATGGACGTCGAGCCGTTTTTTATCTGCTGCGTCCCCCTCGATGGCTGTCCTAGGACTCAAACGCCGGAGCAGAGGCGGCGGTGAGATCCCGCCTCCACCTCCGCCCCCCGTCACTGCCACGGCGCCGTTGGGGCCGCCGTCGCCTCCGCAGAGGCGCAAGCCGCGCCTGAAGAAGCTGCGGGTGCTGTTCGTGCTGCTCGGGCTCGGCGTCCTCGCGATCGTCTCGATGATCTTCGGGATGATGGCCGCCGTCTCCCAGGACCTGCCGGCGATTTACGACTTCGCCCAGTACAAGGCCTCGAAGAACAGCGAGGTCTACGACGCCAACGGGGAACCGATCGGGACGCTGACCAGCGACCAGAACAAGATCCTGCTCAGCTCCGGCCAGATCTCGCCGAACGTCAAGAACGCGGTGGTCGCGATCGAGGACGCCCGCTTCTACGAGCACACCGGGATCGACTTCCAGGGCATCGGCCGCGCCCTCGTCAAAGACATCCTCAGCCAGAGCGCCGCCCAGGGGGCCTCGACGATCACCGAGCAGTTCGTCAAGAACGCGCTGGAAGCGCAGAGCAGCCGCACGATCCTGCAGAAGTTCCGCGAGGCGGCGCTCGCCTACCGGCTCGAGCGCCACTGGAGCAAGGACAAGATCCTCACCGAGTACCTCAACACGATCTACTTCGGCGAGGGCGCATACGGGATCGAGGCGGCGGCTCGGACCTACTTCGGCGAGGCCCATCCCGGCTGCGGGACCCCGAGCGAACCGTGCGCGGCGGTGCTCGAGCCCTGGGAGGCGGCGACGCTGGCCGCGATCATCTCCTCCCCCTCGGCCTACGACCCCAAGGTCTACCCCGAAAACTCCCTGGAACGGCGCAACCTGGTGCTGGAAAAGATGGACGAACACGGGTACATCTCGGCCGAGCAGATGGTCGAAGGCCAGCAGCAGGCGCTGCCCTCGCCGAGCAGCGTCGAGCCGCCGACGCTCGACTCCCGCGCCCCCTACTTCACCGCCTACCTGCGCCAGCAGCTGGTCGAACGCTACGGCGCCCCGAAGGCCTTCTTCGGCGGGCTGAAAGTCAAGTCGACCCTCGACCTGCGCCTCCAGGAAGCCGCTGAAGAAGCCGTCAACAGCTACCTCGGCTACTCGCCCGCGACGGCCTCGGTGGTGGTGATCGACAACCACAACGCGGGGATCAAGGCGATGGTCGGCGGCCCGGACTTCGAGACCCGGCCCTTCAACCTGGCGACCCAGGGGCACCGCCAGCCGGGCTCCTCGATCAAGCCCTTCACGCTGCTCACGGCGCTCGAACAGGGGATCTCCCCCTATACCGTCTTCCCCTCGGAACCGCGGACCTTCCACTTCGGCAGGAAGGGCCGCGAAGTCTTCGAAGTGACCAACGACGGCGACTCCTACCTGGGCTCGTGCGACATCGTCTGCGCGACCACCAACTCCGACAACTCGATCTACGCGGCGCTGGCCCTGGAAGGGCTGAAGGGCAAGACCGTGCGGGCGAGGACGCGGGCGATCGCGGCGACCGCGCACAAGGCCGGTTACGGAGACCCGATCTCGACCAACCCGGCGATGGTGCTCGGCGGACTGCGGGAAGGCGTGACGCCGCTCGGGTGGGCCTACGCCTACAGCACGATCGGCAACGACGGCGACCGCGTCAGCGGCACCCTGGCGCCGCGGCCCGGCGACAGCCCCGTCTCCTACACCCAGGTGACGAACAAGGACGGCGAGACGATCAAGGGCGGCGACAACGACTCGCTGCACGAACAGGTCTTCGACCAGGAAACGGTGGAAACCGCGAAGGGCATCCTCGAAACCGTCGTCTCCAGCGGCACCGGCACCAACGCCCAGATCGGGGCCGAGGGTCAGTGGGGCAAGACCGGGACGACCGAGAACAACGGCGACGCCTGGTTCTGCGGCGGCATCGCCGACGAAGTCACTGCCTGCGTCTGGGTCGGCTACCCGGACTCGACGACGCCGATGACCACTCTCTACAACGGCGGCCCGGTGATGGGCGGCACCTTCCCGGCGCTGATCTGGGCCAGCGTGATCTCCGCCTGGCGCGAGATCCAGGCCGAGCACGCGGCCGAGAAGGCGGCGCGCAAGGCGGCGCGGGAAGAGGGCGAGGACTTCGACCCGGCCGAAGTCGAAAGCTACGAATCCCCCGAAGGCGACGGGGAATACGAAGCCACGCCGGAACCCGAACCCGAAGTGGTCGAACCGGCGCCGGAGACGGAAGCGGCGCCGGAAGCCGGCGCCGAAGCGCCCGAAGAAGCCGCGCCGGAAGAAGCGGGTCCCGAAGCGGCGCCGGAATCGGGCGGCGGCGGCGTCACGGCGGGTTAGGGGCGACCGCCGGCCGCGGTCGCGAGACGTAGGGATTGCCGGCGGCGCAGAAGCGCCAGGGGCGCTCGACGGCTTTGGTGATGCCGATGCGGGGGCCGGTGACGACCTCGGGGGAATCGCCCTGCGGCGGCGCCAGCAGGAACGGGGGATGGCTGAGGTCGCGTTCGTTGTCGCTGAGGTCGATTCCCAGCGCCTCGGTCAGCTTGCCTGGACCGGAGCAGAGGTCGAGATCTGACTTCACTCCGCGGCGCTCGCGCATCAGCTCGATCTCGTGGGTCGGCTCCAACGCCCGGATCAGGACGGCGGCGGCTTGTCCCTCGGGTTCGGCCACCGCGTTTAGCAGGCTGTGGATCCCGTAGGAGAGGTAGACGTAGGCGCGGCCGGGAGGCCCGAAGAGGACCCGGGTGCGCTCGGTCAGGCCGACGTAGGCGTGGCAGGCCGGATCGTCGGCCTCGTAGCTCTCGGTCTCGACGACGACGCCGCCGCAACCCTCGTAGAGCAGCGTGCAGCCGATCAGGTCGCGGGCGACCTCGTGGACCGAGCGCTCGAAGAAGTCAGCCCCCAGCGGCTTCAGCCGCGCTCCTCCTGGACCCGCGCCTGCACCGCGGCGAGCGTCTCCCGCGCCTCCTCGATCTGCTTCGCCAGCGCGGCCGAGCCGGTGCCGCCGGCGATCCGCTTCGACTCCAGCCAGCTGCTCTGCCGCAGCACCTCGTAGTAGGAGTCGTCGAGCAGCTCGGAGCGCTCGCGCAGCTCCTCCCGGCTCAGCTCGGAGAGCGACTTGCCGCGCTGGACGGCGTCGCGGACGAGCCCGCCGACGGTCGCGTGCGCCTCGCGGAACGGCACCCCGCGGCGGACGAGGAGGTCGGCGATCTCGGTCGCCGCCAGCATCTCGTCGCCCGCCGCCTCCCGCATCCGCTCGCGGTCGAACTCGATCCCGTCGAGCATCCCGGCGGTCGCGTCGAGGCAGGCCTCGACCGTGTCGATCGCGTCGAACAGCGGCTCCTTGTCCTCCTGCATGTCCTTGCCGTAGGTGAGCGGCAGCGCGTGCATCACCCCGAGCAGGGTCTGGTGGGAGGCGGCGACCCGCGGGCTCTTCGCCCGCAGCAGCTCGGCCGAGTCGGGGTTCTTCTTCTGCGGCATGATCGAGGAGCCCGAGGAGAAGGACTCGTCGAGCTCGCAGAA
>JBKPOX010000062.1:0-2317 GCA_046733335.1 Actinomycetota bacterium
GGCCGACGCTGCCGGCGACGGTGCACCTGACCACGACCGGCTGGTCCTACGGCACCGGCACCAACGGCACCGACGACACGGTGCGGATCGGCGCCGAACGGCTGGAGGACTGATGCACCGCCGCTTCGTGTTCCTACGCAATGAGGACGAGACCGGCATCTCCGGGACCGGCCTCGTCGTCATGGGCGTCCTCTACCCGGACGGCCGCTGCCACTACCGGTGGATGACCGAGCACCAGACCGACCAGATGGCCGACAGCCTCGACAAACTGGAGGTCATCCACGGTCACAACGGCCGAACCCGGATCGTGTTCCTGGACGACGAGGAGGGCGTGCCCCGCCTCGGCCTCCTCCAGGAACTCCGCGAGCTGGAAGGGCGCCGCTGATGGCCGGCCTTGCCCGCCGCCTCTGGTACGGCGACACGCCGGCCCTGACCGCCGACGCCCGCCCGACCGGCCTCACCTCGGCTGCGCTCTCCCTCAAGGCCGGCCGCGGAATCATCACCCCCCGCTACGAACGCTGGCAGGACGAAGCCTGGGCCTACTGGCAGGAACTCGGCGAGCTCTACTACGGGGTCCGGTGGCTGTCCGAGATGCTGTCCCGCATCCGCCTCGTCGCGGCCACGGTCCCGGAGGAACCCGGCGACGAGCCGGCCATGGTCGAGACCGGCGGCACCCCGGTCGAGCTCGTCGCCCGGTTCGCCGGCGGGGTCGGCGGCCAGGCCGAGATCCTGCGACGGTTGACGGTGCAACTGAGCGTGCCAGGGGAGGGGTGGCTGGTCGGCGAACCCGCCGAATCCACCGATTTCATCGGCGACGAGTTCGGTCGGCCCCGACCGGCTCCGCCGACCGACCGCTGGAGTGTCCGTTCCGCCGACGAGATCCGTACCAGCCTGCGCCGCCCCGGCCGGAACGGGGCCAGCGTGGGCCGCCGCGCCGGCTCGTCGCTGCTGTCCGGGCGGCCCGCCACCGACACCCTGATCGAGGTCGTCGACGAAACCCAGCCCCCCAGCCGGCAGGTGAAATGGCGCGTCCTCGCCGACAACGCCCTCGTCAGCCGGATCTGGAACCCCCACGACCGCTGGTGGGCCCAGCCCGACAGCCCCGTTCGGCACGCCCTCACCACCGCCCGCAAGCTCCAGCTGGCCAACCAGTACATCCAAAGCCAGTTCCTCTCCCGGCTCGCCTCGGCCGGGGTGTTCGTCATCCCCCAGGAGGTCGACTTCCCCGTCAGCGAACAGTTCGAGGGGATGCCCGACGCGGTCATCCGGGAGTGGATCGCCACCGCCGAGACGGCGATCCAGAACCCCGGCAGCGCGGCGGCGATCGTGCCGATCCTCATGCAGCTCCCGTCGGATCTGGTCGACCGCATCAAGCATGTGGACTTTACGACCACGTTTGACCAGAAGGCGCTGGAGAAGAGGGAGGCCGCCGTCCGCGAACTGGCCACCGTGCTCGATCTCCCCGCCGAGGTGCTGCTCGGCATGGGGGATTCCAATCATTGGACGGCCTGGCAGCTTGAGGAGTCTGGGCTGAAAGTCCATGTTGCTCCACACATTGAGACGATCTGCCACGCCTTCACCGAGGGCTGGTACCGGCCCATGCTCAAGGAGGCCGGCGAGGACCCAGCGAAGTTCCTGGTCTGGTACGACCCGTCGGAGATCGTCGTCCGCCCCGACAAGTCGGAGAAGGTCGTCATCGCCTACGACCGCGGGGAGGCCAGCGGGGCGTCGCTACGCAGGGAGCA
Organism: Actinomycetota bacterium; assembly: GCA_046733335.1. Classification (GTDB taxonomy): domain Bacteria; phylum Actinomycetota; class Thermoleophilia; order Solirubrobacterales; family 70-9; genus VAYN01. Next base: position 1,746 of record JBKPOX010000062.1, read on the forward strand.
GGGTCTCGACGAGGGCGACAAACCCGAAGACGAGGATCTGAAGGAATGGGCGCTGAAGCAGCTGGTGCTCGGCAAGGGCGGCGAAGCCTTGGTGCCGGTGGCGTACAAGGAGCTGACCGGCGAGGAGCTCGACGTGCCTGCGTCCGCTCCTGCGCCGGCCGCTCCCGTCGGCCAGGACGGCCAGGGGGAGTCTACCGAGGAGGAGGAGCCGGACGCGAACGAACGCCGCCAGCCCCCTGGTACGAGGGAGGCCCCGCCGCCAGCCCCTGACCAGGACCTCCCCGCTGCCGCCACCGTACAACGCGACCAGCACGGCCACCTCATGCGCATGACCTCCCCGGCGCCGCCGTACTGGCCGATGGAACGCCGCGCCGACGGCTGGTACATCAAGAACGTCACCTACTGGGAACGCCTCCCCGACGCCCAGACCGACGCGCACGACCGCCACTACGCCGAGATCGCGGCCCGCATGAACGGCGGCCCCGGGTGAGCACGGTCGCGGTCGACTTCGACGGCGTCATCCACGCCTATAGCCGCGGCTGGCAGGACGGCAGCATCTACGACCCGCCGCT
>JBKPOX010000063.1:0-17273 GCA_046733335.1 Actinomycetota bacterium
TCCCCCCACCATCACTCCGCCCGCTGTTCCCCCGCCTTCAGCAGCCGCTCGCGCAGCTCCCGCTCGTCCTCCGGACTGGGGTCGAACTTCGAGGGGTCGGGCAGCTGGTCGAGCCCGCTCAGCCCGAAGAGGCGCTCGAACAGCTCCGAGGTCTTGAAGATCGCGGCGCCGAAGCGCGATCGTCCCGCCTCCTCGATCAGCCCCCGCTCGGCGAGGCTGGTCACCGCCGACTCGGAGCTGACGCCGCGGATGCGGGCGATCTCGGGACGTGAGACCGGCTGCAGGTAGGCGACGATCGCCAGCGTCTCGGCCTGCGCCTGGGTCAGCGGCGCCGTCCGCGGCTTCGCCAGCAGGCGCCGCGCCGCCTCCTCACTCGCCGGGTCGCTGGCGAGGCTGAAGCCGCCGGCGACCTCGCGCAGCACCACGCCGCGCTTCCCCTCGGCCAGGTCCTCGCGCAGCAGCTCGACCGCCTCTTCAACCTGACCCTCGGTCGCCTGCGTCGCCTCCGCCAGGTCCTTGACCGCGACCGGCTGCGGCGAGAGGAAGAGCAGCGCCTCGACGGTGCGGGAGAGGTCGCTCATGCGCTCTTGGCGGTGCCAGCGGTCGGCGTGACCCTCTTCACCTGGATCGGCCCGAAGCACTGGCTCTGCTCCCAGGTCACCTCGCCCTTGCGGTAGAGCTCGAGCATCGCGAAGACGGTGACCGCCTGGGTCAGCCGGTCCTCGCCGCCAAACTCCTCGTCGAAGTCGAAGTCCTTGCGCTGCAGGAGCACGTCGCGCACCGCCCGCAGCCGCCGCTCCAGCGAGACGGTCGGGCGGATGTGGCTGATGTCGAGGACCGGCGGCTCGGTCAGCAGGTCGCCGAGGGCGGCGCCGAGCTCGTCGGGGTCGTAGACCGCGGCGGCCGCCTCGACCGCGACGCGGCGCAGCCGCGGCGGCAGCGGCGCCGAGCGGTACAGGTAGCCCCGCTGGGACTCGAAGCGCTCGGCCAGCTCGGCGGAGGCGTCGCGGTAGCGGCGGTACTCGAGCATCCGGGCCAGCAGCTCCTCGAGCGCCTCCTCCGGCGCCAGCTCGTCCAGCTCGTCCTCGGGGCCGGGGAGCATCAGCCGCGACTTCAGCTCCAGCAGGGCGGCGATCAGGACGAGGAACTCGGTCGCCACCTCCAGCTCCAGCTCGCCCTCGCGCTCGAGGTGCTCGACGTAGGCGACGACGACCTCGCCGAGCTGCAGGTCGAGGAGGCTGATCTCCTCGCGCAGGACGACCGCCATCAGCAGGTCGAACGGCCCGGCGAAGACGTCGAGGTCGAGATCGAGGTCGAGGTCGATGACGGCCATCCGGGAAGACTAGTCGCCGACAGAGACGGCGCCGGCAGCGGACGCGGAGCGGGGCAGCCGGCGCTCTACCGGGGCCCGATGCCCATGCGGTCGCGAACCTCCGCGACCACGGGGGCCGCGAGCGCCCGCGCCTTCTCGGCGCCGAGGCCGAGGATCCGCTCCAGCTCCGCCTCGTCGGGGCGCAACCGCTCGAAACCCTCGCGCACGGGCGTCAGGTACTCGACGACCGCCTCGGCGACGGCCTTCTTGAAGTCGCCGTAGCCGGAGCCCGCGAACTCGGCTTCGACCTGGGTCTGGTCGCTCCCGCGGGCGACCGCGAGGATGTCGATCAGGTTGGCGATGCCCGGCTTCTCCGGCGAGCGGACGATCTCGCGGCCGGAGTCGGTGACCGCGGAGCCGAACTTCTTGCGAATCGCCGCCGGCTCGTCGAGGACGAGCACCGTCCCCCCCTCGGTCCCGGCCGTGGTCGACATCTTCCGCTCCGGCTCCTGCAGGTCCATGATTCGGGCGCCGACCTCCGGTATCCGCATCTCCGGCACCACCAGCGTCTCGCCGAAGCGCGAGTTGAAGCGGCGGGCGATCTCCCGCATCAGCTCGACGTGCTGGCGCTGGTCGTCGCCGACCGGCACCTCGGTCGCCCGGTAGGCGAGCACGTCGGCCGCCATCAGCACCGGGTAGAAGAAGAGCGCCGCGGAGGCGAGCTCCCGCTCCTTGCCCGCCTTTTCCTTGAACTGGTGCATGCGGTTGAGGTCGCCGTGGGAGGTCACCGAGGAGAGCAGCCAGGTCAGCTCGGCGTGCTCGCGCACATCGGACTGGCGGAAAAGGATGCAGCGCTCCGGGTCGAGCCCGGCGGCGAGCAGGATCGCGGTGGTGTCATAGAGGCGCTGGCGCAGCTCGGCCGGGTCGAAGGCGACCGAGAGCGCGTGCAGGTCGACGATGCAGAAGATCGCCGGCTCGCCCCGCTCCTGCCCCTCGACGTACTGGCGGATCGCCCCGATGTAGTTGCCGAGGTGCTTGCGGCCGGTCGGCTGGATGCCGGAGAAGACGATCGGTTTGGACATGCGCGAGCGCAGCCTAGTGAGGGAGCCGGGACCGGTGACCCCTCGCTCGGACAATCGCCGCCCTAATCAGGGCGGCGATTTGAGTATCCGTCCGCTCGAGGGTCACCGGTCCCGGCTCAGGCGAGTTCGCTCTCGTGTCCGCACTCTCCAGCAGTTGCCGAGCCGCGGTTTGGGATCGAGCTGACCTGATGTCTCGGGTTCTCGATCCCGAACCAGGAGACGATGCCGCCGACGATCATCAGGGCGCCGGCGATCGAGAGGCCGAGATGGAAGCCGGAGGTGGAGGCGGCGGCGGCGCCCGCGGTCAGCGGGCCGCCGGTGACCCCGGGGTCGGCAACGGCGTCGAACCGGGCCGAGATGACGACACCGAGGACGGCGATCGCCAGCAGCCCGGCCACGCGGGAGACGCCGTTGTTGACCCCGGAGGCGATCCCGACCTGGTGCTCGGGGACCGAGTCGAGGACCGTGGCGGTTAGCGGCGCCACCGTCGCCGCCAGCCCGAGGCCGAAGACGACCACCCCGGGCAGGACGTCGGCGAGGTAGTCGGCGTCGGCGCCGATCCGCAGCATCAGGAGTAGCCCGATCCCGCCGACGATCGGCCCCAGGGTCATCGGCAGCCGCGGTCCGGTGCCGGAGGCGACGCGGCCGAAGCGCGGCGAGAGGACGAAGAGCAGGACCGAGATCGGCGTCGTCGCCAGCCCCGCCTCCAGCGGCGTGTAGCCGACCACCTGCTGGAGGAAGAGGCCGACGAAGAAGAGGCCGCCGATCAGCCCCCCGTAGGCGGTGAGCGTGGTCAGGTTGGCGATCGCGAAGTTGCGGATGCGGAAGAGGCCGAGGTCGAGCATCGGGTGGCGGGCACGTGCCTCCCGCAGGACGAAGAGGGCGAGGCAGGCGATGCCGCCGACGAAGGTGAGGAGGACCAGCGGATCCCCCCAGCCCCGGCTCGGCTGCTCGATCAGCGCGTAGACGGGGCCGCCGAGCCCGGCCGCCGAGAGCAGGATCCCGAGCCAGTCGATGCCGCGGAAGGCGTCGGGGTCGCGGCTCTCCTCGATCGCATGAAGGCTGAGCCAGATCGTGGCGGCGATCAGCGGCAGGTTGATCCAGAAGATCGCCCGCCACGAGGTGATGCCGATCAGGGCGCCGCCGCCGGCCGGGCCGAACACGGTGGCGATCCCGGTCCAGGCGGTCCAGGTCCCCACCGCCTTGCCGCGCGCCTCGCCCTCGAAGGTCGCGGCGACGATCGCCAGCGACCCCGGCACGAGGAGCGCCCCCGCCACCCCCTGCAACCCCCGCGCGGCGATCAGGAACTCGACCGAGGGGGCGAGCGCGCAGAGCGCCGAGGTGGCGCCGAAGCCGACCAGCCCCGCCACGAACATCCGCCTGCGACCGAACTGGTCGCCGAGCGAGCCGCCGACCAGCAGCAGCGAGACCATGGTCAGCATGTAGATCTCGACCACCCACTGCTGCCCCGCCAGCTCGGCGTCGAGACCTTCCGCGATCGCCGGCAGGGCGACGTTGACGACGGTGCTGTCGAGGAAGACGACCGTCGAGCCGAGGATCGTCGCGACGAGCGTCAGCAGCTGCCGGCGGGACACCAAGCGAGTGTAAGCGGGTGCCTGACCTGGATGCACGGTGTCAGGCGGCCGCCTCGCGCAGCTGGGCCGACGGCGTGAAGAAGTTGCGGTAGACGAGCGCGGTCGCGGCGAGGGCGGAGATCGAGACGCTGCCGAGCAGCGCGTAGAGGAGGATCAGCTGCAGGCGGACGGCGTCGGTCGGGCTGGCGCCGGCGAGCAGCATCCCGACCATCGTCCCCGGGAAGAAGATCAGGCCGGTGGTCTTGGTGGAGTCGACGAGGGCGATCATCCCCGAGCGCAGGGCGCGGCGGACGGTCGGCTGCGCCGCTTCGCGGGCGGTGGCGCCAAGCGCCAGGGTCGCCTCGATCCGCGCCCGGGAGTCCTCCATCTCGTCGCCGAGGCGGTCGAGGGCGACGGCCGCGGCGGTCATCGCGTTGCCGATCACCATGCCGCCGACGGGGACGAGGTAGCGCGGCGTCGGGTCGAAGATCCCGAGGGCGACGACGAGACCGAGGGTGGTGGCCCCCGCCAGCGCCAGCGCCAGCAGCAGCGGCCAGAACGCTTCCGGGACCTTGCCGGCGCGGGCGCGGGCGGTGATCGCGCCGAAGAGGACCATCACGGCGAGCAGCGCCAGGACCAGCCAGATCGTGTCGGCGTCGAAGATCAGCTTGATCGCGTAGCCGACGAGGGTGAGCTGGACGAAGGAGCGGACGGTGGCGAGGGCGATGTCGCGCTCGAGGTCAGCCCCGCGCCAGCGGGAGATCGCCGCGGCGAGGGCGACCAGCGCCAGCGAGGCGCCGACCTGCCAGAGGGCGACGTGGATCGAGGTGCTCACGGTTTGACCCGTTCCTTTTGGTCGTGGAGCGACCAAAAGGAACGGGTTGCGCTCGCGGTCATGCCAGCACCTCCGCCAGCGGGCCGCAGCCGACCAGGCGGCCGCCCTCGAGCCGCAGCACCCAGTCGCTGAGGCGGCGCGCCTGCTCGGGGTCGTGGCTGACGAGGACGATCGAGATCTCGAGCTCGCGGCGCAGCTGCGCCAGCGCCGCCTCGATCCTGTCGCGGGCGCCGTGGTCGAGGGCCGAGGTCGGCTCGTCGAGGAGCAGGACCCGCGGCCGCTGCGCCAGCGCCCGCGCCAGCATCGCCCGCTGCTGCTCGCCGACCGAGAGCCGGGCGACGTCGCGCTCGGCGAAGGAGGGGTCGAGCCCGGCCAGGGCCAGCGTCCGCGCGGTCTCGAGCGGCTCAGCGGCGAGACCGGCGGCGTAGCGCAGGTTCGACTCGACCGTCCCCGCCAGCAGCGCCGGCAGCTGCGGGACCAGCGCCACCTCGCGGCGCAACGCCAGCGGCTCGTAGCTCCCCAACGGCCGGCCGCGGTACTCGATCTCGCCCCGGTCGGGATCGGCGAGCCGGTTCAGCAGCCGCAGCAGCGTCGACTTGCCGGCGCCCGAGGGCCCGACGATCGCCGTCGCCCCCTCCGGGATCCCGGCGCTGAGCGAGTCGAGGACGGTCTCGCCGCCGCGGTCCAGCCCCACCTCTCGCAGCTCGAACAGCACCGGCGGATGATCCCATCCGATTTCGAGCACAGCGGGCTGTGTCGAGAATCGGATCAGCCGGTCGGCGCAAGATGGCTGGCGCTGTTGCCGCCTCTATCGCCCGCGGCGAGTCGGGCTGGAACAATCCGGGTAAGGAGCCCAGGGGAAGGAACGCACACAAAATGGCGAGAGCAATATGGAGCGGAACGATCAGCTTTGGGCTACTGAACGTGCCCGTGCGCCTCTACAGCGCCGTCGCGCGGCGCAGCATCGCCCTGCGCGAGATCCGCGAGTCCGACAGCGCCAGGATCAAACACCGCCGCGTCGCCGAAGGGACCGACGAGGAGGTCCCTTACGAGAACATCGTCAAGGCGTATGAGCTCTCCCCCGGCCAGTACGTGCCGCTGAGCAAAGACGAGATGGCGGCGCTGGCGCCGGAGAAGACGCGGGCGATCGACGTCCAGGACTTCGTCGACATCGAGGAAATCGACCCGATGTACTTCGACAGCCCCTACTACCTCGGCCCGGCCGACGGCGCCGAGAAGGCCTACTCGCTGCTGGCGGCGGCGATGGAAAGCTCCGGCAAGGCCGCGATCTCGCGCTTCGTCTTCCGCAACAAAGAGCACCTGGCGGCGATCCGCGCCTCCGACGGCGTCCTCACGCTGACGACGATGCGCTTCCACGACGAGGTCGTGCCGCCGTCCGAGCTCGACGACGCGCTGCCGGACAAGGCGCCGAAAGTCGCCAAGCGCGAGCGCGAGATGGCCGAGCAGCTGATCGACTCGCTGAGCACCGAATTCGACCCGGGCGGCTACCGCGACGAGTACCGCGAGCAGCTCCTCGCCCTGATCGAACAGAAGGCCGAAGGCAAGGAGATCGTCGCGCCCGAAGCCGAGGCGCCGAAGGCGACCAAGGCGCCGGATCTGATGGCGGCGCTGGAGGAAAGCATCGCCGCGGTGAAAGAGAAAGGGTCCGCCGCGGGCGACAAGATCGACGGGGCGAAGGCGAAAGCCGCCAAGAAGGGCAAAGCGAAAGCCAAGGGCTCCGCGACGAAGAGCTCTTCCCGCGCCAAGGCCAAAGCCTCGAAGTAGGTCCCCAGGCCGTGGGCGAGACCCGGCAGGTCGAGGTCGAGGGCAGGGAGCTGCGGCTGACCAACCTCGACAAGGTGCTGTACCCGGAGGCGGGCTTCACCAAGGGCGAGATGGTCGACTACTACGCCAAGGCGGCGCCGGCGATCGTCCCCCACCTGAGCGGGCGCGCGGTGACCCTGCGGCGCTTCCCAGAAGGGGTCGACGACCTCGACGCGGCGTTCTTCGAGAAGCGCTGCCCCAAGCACCGGCCGAAATGGGTGAAGACGGCGCGGGTGCAGGCCGGGCCGAACGCGGGCAAGATCGACTTCTGCGTCTGCGACAGCCTGCCGACGCTGGTCTGGATGGCGCAGCTGGCGGCGATCGAGCTGCACCCCTCGCTCTCGCTGAGCCGGGCGCCGAAACGCCCGACCGTGGTCGCCTTCGACCTCGATCCCGGGCCGCCCGCCGACGTCGTCGACTGCTCGCGGGTGGCGCTGCGCCTCCGCGAGCTGCTCGCCCAGCTCGAGCTGGAGTGCTTCGCGAAGACGTCGGGCTCGAAGGGGATGCAGCTCTACGTCCCGCTCAACACCGAAACGAGCTACGAGCAGACGCGCCCCTTCGCCCAGGCGATCGCCCAGGTCGTCGCCAAGCAATCGCCGGAGGACGTCCTGGCGAAAATGGGCAAAAAGACCGACCGCAGCGGCAAGGTCTTCATCGACTGGTACCAGAACAACGAACGCAAAACGACGATCGCCGTCTACTCCCTCCGCGCCCGCGAACGCCCGACCGTCTCCACCCCCCTCACCTGGGAGGAGGTCGAAAGAGCCGCCGACTCGGGCGACGGCAGCCACCTCGTCTTCGAGAGCGACGACGTGTTGCAGCGCCTCGAGCAGCACGGCGACCTCTTCGCCCCGGTGCTGGAGCTGGAGCAGCAACTGCCGCAGCTGTAGGGGGCCGGGAGGCCGTCCCCAGACACTCAACCCCGAGCCATAGCGAGGGGTGTCTGGGGACGGCCTCCCGGCCCCCTACCCAAGCGCCTGCCTCACGACGGGCCGCCGCGTCGCCCTGACCTCGTCAAGGCGGCGAACCGGGGTGGTGTAGGGGGCGTTTTTGGCTAGCCCGGGATCCTCCTCCGCCTCGGCGAGGATCTGGTTGATGGCCTCGGCGAAGGCGTCGAGGGACTCCTTGGTCTCGGTCTCGGTCGGCTCGACCATGAGGGCCTCGTCCACCAGGAGCGGGAAGTAGACGGTCGGCGGGTGGAAGCCGAAGTCGAGCAGGCGCTTGGCGAGGTCGAGGGTGGCGAGGCCGAGCTCGCGCTTCATCGGCTTGCCGGAGAGGGCGAACTCGTGCATGCAGTGGCGTTCGAAGGCGATCGGCAGGCGCTCCCCGGCCCGGCCCTCGGCTAGGCGCGCCTTCAGGTAGTTGGCGTTCAGGACGGCGGTCTCCGAGGCCTCGGCGAGGCCGTCGGCGCCGAGGCTGAGGATGTAGGCGAGCGAGCGGACGAAGACGCCGAAGTTGCCCTGGAAGCCCCGCAGCCGCCCGATCGACCGCGGCCGCTCGTAGTCGAGGTCGAAGCTCGGCCCGTGGCCGTTGGAGCCCTCGCGGCGGACCACCTGCGGCCGCGGCAGGAAGGGCTCGATCCGGTCGGAGACGGCGATCGGGCCGGCGCCCGGACCGCCGCCGCCGTGGGGCTGGCTGAAGGACTTGTGGAGGTTGACGTGGACGATGTCGAAGCCCATGTCGCCGGGGCGCGAGTGGCCCATCACCGCGTTGAGGTTGGCGCCGTCGTAGTAGAGCGTCCCCCCCGCCTCGTGGATCAGCCCGGCGATCGCGGCGATGTTCTCGTCGAAGACCCCGAGCGTGTTGGGGTTGGTCAGCATCAGGCAGGCGATCGCGCCGGGGTCCTCGTCGATCCTCGCCCGCAGGTCGTCCATCTCGACGCCGCCGCGCTCGTTGGTCGCCACCTTCACCACCTCGTACCCCGCCATCGTCACCGAGGCCGGGTTGGTTCCGTGGGAGGTGTCGGGGGCGAGCACCTTGGTCCGCTCTTCGCCCCGCTCGGCGTGGTAGGCGCGGGTCAGGAGCAGCCCGGCGAGCTCGCCGTGGGAGCCGGCGCTCGGCTGCAGGCTGACGTGCGGCAGACCGCAGATCTCGCCCAGCGACTCCTGCAGCAGCCACATCAGCTCCAGCGCCCCCTGGGCGCGCTTCGGGTCCTGGGCGGGGTGCAGCCGCGCGTGGCCGGGCAGCGCCGCGACCCGCTCGTTGAGGCGCGGGTTGTGCTTCATCGTGCAGGAGCCGAGCGGGTAGAAGCCGCTGTCGAGGTCGAAGTTGCGCCGCGAGAGCCGGTTGTAGTGGCGGACGATCTCCGGCTCGGCGATCTCGGGCAGCCGCGGCGGCTCGGAGCGCAGCAGGTTCTCCGGGATCAGCTCGGCGAGCGGCCTCTCGGGCACTTCGGCGGCGGGCAGCGCCGCCGCGCGGCGGCCCGGCTTCGATTTCTCGAAGATCGTCCGCGCGCTTTCGGCCTGCATCGGGGTCTCGGTGAGGCTCATGCGACCCCCCTCGTCGACTTCGTTCGCTCCTCCCGAACAGAGTCGACACGCTCGGCGGCGACCGCGGCGCCGAGCGCCTCGGCCAGCTCGTCGATCTGCGCCTTGGTCCGCCGCTCGGTAATCGCCACCAGCAGGCCGTCCTCGAACTCCGGGTACTCCCGACCGAGCGGGTAGCCGGCGGCGATCCCGCGCTCGGCGACGCGGTCGAGGACCGCCCCGACCGGCGCCCCGAGCCGCACCGCGAACTCGCGCGCGACTGGCGCCTCGTGCAGCAGCTCGACCCCGTCCACAGCGCCGAGCCGCTCGCGCGCGTAGGCGGTCCGTCGCACCAGCAGCTCGCCGAGCTCGCGGAAGCCCTCGCGGCCGAGCCAGGCGAGGTGGACCATCGCCCCCAGCGCGTTCAGCGCCTGCGCGGTGCAGATGTTGTTCGTGGCCTTCTCGCGGCGGATGTGCTGCTCGCGGGTCTGCAGCGCCAGGACGAAGCCGCGGCGGCCGTCGACGTCCTCGGTCTCGCCGGCGATCCGGCCCGGCATCCGCCGGATCTGCTCCTCCGTCGCGCAGAAGAAGCCGAAGGAGGGGCCGCCGAAGTCGAGCCGGTTGCCGAGCGGCTGGCCCTCGCCGAGGGCGACGTCGGCGCCGCACTCCCCCGGCGGCTTCAGCACGCCCAGCGTCATCGGGTCGCAGGCGACGACCAGCAGCGCCCCGTGCTCCTTCGCCGCCGCGCCCAGCGCCTCGACGTCCTCGACCGCGCCGAGGAAGTTCGGGCTCTGCAGGAAGACCGCCGCGGTCTCGGCGTCGACCGCCGCGGCCAGCGCCGCCCCGTCGGTGAGCCCGCCCTCGAGCCCGACCTCGACCAGCTCGGCGCCGTAGCCGACCGCGTAGGTCCGCAGCGTCTCGCGGCTGTGGGGGTGGACGCCGCGGGAGACGACGAAGCGCTTGCGCTTGGTCGCGCCGATCGCCAGGTAGCCCGCCGAGGCAACCGAGGACGGTCCCTCGTAGAGGCCGGCGTTGGAGACCGGCAGCCCGGTCAGCTCCGACATCGCCGTCTGGAACTCGAACATCGCCTGCAGCCCGCCCTGGGAGATCTCCGGCTGGTAGGGCGTGTACGGGGTGAGGAACTCGCTGCGCGAGGTGATCGCGTCGACGATCGCCGGCACGTAGTGGTCGTACATCCCGGCGCCGACGAAGCAGACCTGCTCCTCGGCGTCGACGTTGCGCGCGGCCAGCGCCGCCAGCTGCTCGTATACCTCCGCCTCACCCATCCCCTGCGGCAGCGCCAGCGGCCGCCCCAGCCGCAGCTCCTCGGGGATCTGCTCGAACAGCTCGGCAGTCGAGGAGACGCCGATCGCCTCGAGCATCTGCCGCCGGTCCTCGGCGGTGGCGGACGTGTAGCGGGTCACGCGACCAAGGCTAGGGGAGCCGGCTGTCGGGCTCCGCGGCTAGCTGTCCAGCAACTTGCGGTATTCCGCGGCGCCGAGGAGCGTCTCGGCCTCCTCCGGGGAGGTCAGCCGCACCTTGACCAGCCAGCCCTCGCCGTAGGGATCCTCGTTGACCTTCTCCGGCGAGTCCTGGAGCGCGTCGTTGACCTCGACGATCTCGCCCGACATCGGCGCGACCACGTCGCTCACCGCCTTCACCGACTCGACCTCCGCGTAGGAGAGGTCTTTCTGGATCGTCGTCCCGACCTCGGGCGGGTCGAAAAAGACGACCTCGCCGAGCGAGTCCTGCGCGTACCAGGTGATCCCGAAGGTCGCCCGGTCGCCCTCGATCCGGGCCCAGTCGTGTTCCTCGTGGTAGCGGAGATCGTCGGGGTAGTCGGGGTCCGTCAAGGTCAGCTCCTTTTCGCGTAGAGGGGCTTGGAAGCTACCCGGGCGGGGCGGCGCTTGCCGCGCACGTCGATCTCGACCTCGGTCCCCGCCTCCGCCAGCTTGGAGCGCAGGTAGGCCATCCCGGCGCCGCGCTCCAGGGTGGGGGCGTAGGTGCCGCTGGTGACCTCGCCGACCCGCTCCCCGCCGCGCATCACCGGGTTGCCCGCGCGCGGGATCCCCTGACCCTCGATCGCGAAGGGGACCAGCGTCTCCGCGGTGCCCTCGGCGCGGGCGCGGGCGACCGCCTCGGCGCCGACGAATCCCGTCTCCTCCTTGCAGCACCAGCCGAGGCCGGCTTCGATCGGGTTGCGGTCGGGGGTCAGCTCGTTGCCGTGCAGCGGGTAGCAGGCCTCCAGCCGCAGGGTGTCGCGGGCGCCGAGGCCGCAGGGCACGACCCCCGCCTCCAGCAGCTCGGACCAGACCGGCGTCGCCACCTCGGGGTCGACGAGCAGCTCGACCCCGTCCTCGCCGGTGTAGCCGGTGCCGCAGACGAGCGCCGGCCGGCGGCCGACCCGCGCGTGGGCGACGTGGAAGCGCCGCGGCAGCTCGATCCCGAGCGCCCGGGTCAGCACCGCCCGCGCGTGCGGGCCCTGCACGGCGAGCATCGCGTAGCGGTCGGCGACGTCGCGGACGATCGCGTCGAAAACGCGGCTGCGGCCGCCGAGCCACTCGAGGTCGGCCGCGTGGTTGGCGGCGTTGGTGACGATCAGGAAGCGGTCGCCGCCGAGCCGGTAGGCGAAGAGGTCGTCGAGCACGCCGCCGTCCTCGTTGCAGAGGACCGAGTACTGAGCGCCGCCGACGTGGACCCTGGCGACGTCGTTGGAGAGCACCCGCTGCAGGAACGAGAGCGCCCCCGGCCCCTCCACCTCGACCTGCCCCATGTGCGAGACGTCGAACATCCCCGCATGCCGCCGCACCGCCGAGTGCTCCTCCCGGATCCCCTCGTACTGCACCGGCATCTCCCAACCCGCAAACGGCACGACCCTCGCCCCAAGCCCAAGATGCTGCTCATACAAAGGAGTACGCATTCGACCCCCCAGGCTATTGACTACAGAGGCCTATCGGGGGCAGGGGGTGCCCTCTCCAGACACTCAACCGCGAGCCATTAGCGAGCGGTGTCTGGAGAGGGCACCCCCTGCCCCCAGCCACCCCTATTCCTTCAAGAACCCCGGCACGTCGATGTCGTCGTCCGAAACTCGAAGTTTGCGGATATCGGTGTCCTCGGCCGAGACGCGCGGCCGGCTCTCGTAGCGGCGCCGCACGCGCTGCGGCGAGCGGGCCAGCAGCTCGAAGCCTTCGAAGCCGGTGGCGATCACGGTGACGCGTACCTCGTCCTTCATCGACTGGTCGACGACCGAGCCGAAGATGATGTTGGCGTTGTCGTCGGCCTCCGCCTGGACGAGCTGGGCGGCCTCGTTGACCTCGAAGAGGCCGAGGTCCTCGGGGCCGGTGATGTTCAGCAGCATCCCGGTCGCGCCTTTGATCGACTCCTCGATCAGGGGCGAGGTGATCGCGGCCTTCGCCGCGTCGAGGGCGCGGGCCTCGCCGGTGGCCGAGCCGACCCCCATCAGGGCCGAGCCGGCGTCGCGCATGATCGTCCGCACGTCGGCGAAGTCGAGGTTGATCAGGCCGGGAATCGTGATCAGGTCGGTGATGCCCTGGACGCCCTGGCGGAGGATGTCGTCGGCCTGGCGGAAAGCCTCCAGCACGCTGGTGCGCCGCTCGACCGCCTGCAGCAGCTTCTCGTTCGGGACGATGATCAGGGTGTCGACTTTGTTGCGCAGCTTCTCGATGCCCTCGAGCGCCTGCTGCATCCGCCGTTTGCCCTCGAACTCGAACGGTTTGGTCACCGCGCCGACGGTGAGGGCGCCGATCTCCTCCTTCGCGATCTCGGCGATCACCGGGGCCGAGCCGGTGCCGGTGCCGCCGCCCTCGCCGGCGGTGACGAAGACCATGTCGGCGCCCTTCAGCGCCTCCTTGATCTCGTCGCGGCTCTCGGCCGCCGCGCCGGCGCCGACCTCGGGGTTGCCCCCGGCGCCGAGGCCGCGGGTCAGCTCCTGGCCGATCGAGAGCTTGATGTCGGCGTCGCAGGCCTGCAGCGCCTGGGCGTCGGTGTTGACGGCGACGAACTCGACGCCGCGGATGCCGGCGTCGATCATGCGACTTACGGCATTGGTTCCGCCGCCGCCGGCGCCGACGACCTTGATGACCGCGAGGTAAGTGGATTCCATCTCCCGATTTTCTCCAGCGCGCCCGGTTTCCCTTGGCGCTTCAAAGCTTTGAGTTGAGTTGAGCCTTCATTCCGTCCGAGCCTGTAGCGATACTCAAGGGTTCGAGTCGCCGTAGCTACCGCGGAAATTGCGCTCAACGTAGGGCATAACAGGGCCTCTGTCAAACGGCCGGGCCGGGCCGTGCACCGTCCAACTCTCGACTCGTGATCGAGGGTTGGCCTACCCTCGACCTCTGGTCGAGGGATGCGGGAGGCGCTTCCCAGAGCGGTTTGGCCGCGGTTCTCCCGCGGCTACGGAGCCGGCGGCAGTTCGTGGCCGGAGCCTCCGTAGGCGGGATGGCGGGGAGCGTGCAGGTCTACATAATCGAGCGCCGTCACCTCGGGATCGGCGAGCACCGCGGCGGCGGCGCGCCACTTCCGCTCGGCCTGGCCGGCGTCGCCGAAGCGCAGTTCGATTCCCGTGGTGAGGTTGACGTCGACGCCGCTGGCGCCGTAGTAGCTGCTCTCGACGTAGGGGCGGAGGCCGTCGGGGACGGCGGCGAGGACCCGCACCTGTTCGAGGACGGGGCCCCTGACGCGCCCACCCCGGGGCGGCTCCTCGAGGGGGAGCCGCGGCAGCGGCGGGTCCTCGGGCAGGGGAAGCCAGCGGACGAGGCCGCCGTCGGCGGCGACGCCGATCGCCTCCGGCCCTTCGCCGATCATCGCCGCCAGCCGCGGCACCAGGACCCGGGGCTCGGCTCCCCCTTGGCGGACCACCAGCACGTAGACGGCAACCGCGGCCAGGGCCAGGACCAGCGCCGCAGCCGCCAGGGGAACGGCCCGGGATTCCCGGCGGTGGAGGAGGCGCGCCCTCAGAGATTCCAGCCGGCCGGCCACTCGACCTCCCCCAGCAGCTGGACCTCGGGTTCCAGCTCGACCCCGAAGCACTCGTGCACGCGTCGCCGTCCCTCGGCAATCAGCTCGAGGACGTCGGCCGTGCTGGCCCCGTCGAAGTTCTCGACGAAGTTGGCGTGCTTCTCGGAGAAGCGGGCGCCGCCGCGGCGGAGGCCGCGGCAACCGGCGGCCTCCAGCAGCTGGCCGGCGGAGCGCCCCTGCGCCCGCGGGTCCTCGGGGTTCTTGAAGGTCGAGCCGAAGGTCTTGATCCCCGACGGCTGCGCCTCGCGGCGGCGCTCCCTCATCGCCGCCAGGGTGGCGCGGATCTCCTCCGGGTCCGCGGGCTGCAGCTGGAAGCAGGCGCGGGCCACGACCTCCCCCGCAGCCAGGTTCGAGCGGCGGTAACCGAACCCGAGCTGCGCCGGCGCCCGGCGCTCGCTGCCGGCGGCGGTGCAGACGTCGACCCACTCCAGCACCCGTGCCAGCTCACCACCGTAGGCGTTGGCGTTCATCCGCACCGCACCGCCGGCGGTGCCGGGGATGTTCACCCCGAACTCGAGCCCCGACAGACCCCAGCCGGCGGTCTTCGCCGCGGCCGACGGGAACCGGTAGCCGCCGCCGCAGACGACCCGCTCGCCGTCCCGCTCGATCCCGGCCAGGGCCCCGTCGAGCTTCAGCGCCAGGCCGGGGAAGCCGGCGTCGGCGACCAGCAGGTTGGAGCCCGAGCCGATCAGGCCAACCGGCAGCCCCTCCGCCTCGGCCCAGCGCAGGGCGGCCACCAGCGCCTCCTCCGCGGCCGGCCGAGCGAACCAGGCGGCGGCGCCGCCGGTGCGGACGGTGGTCAGGCGCGCCAGCGGGTAGTCCCGCTGGACCCCCTCGGGGGGAGCGCTCACCCGGCGCCCTCCTCGACCAGCGCCTCGCCTACCCGGTGGACGTCGCCGGCGCCGATCGTGACGACGATCTGGCCCTCGACGCCGGCGCAGGCGCGCAACGCCGCCAGCGCCGCCGCGTGCCCGGGAGCCCACCACGGCGCCCGGCCTCCCATCCGGTCGGCGGCCGCGTCGGCGACGAGCTTGCCGCTGACCCCGGCGAGCGGCCCCACCGGCTCCTCGCGGGCCGGGTAGACGTCGAGGACGATCACCTCGTCGGCGATCGCCAGGGCCGCGCCGAAGGCCTCGGCCATCGACTTCGTGCGGGAGTACAAGTGCGGCTGGAAGACGACCACCAGCGAGGAGGGGTCCTCGCCGCGCAAGGCCTCCAGCGCCGCCCGCACCTCGGTCGGGTGGTGGCCGTAGTCGTCGTACACGCGGGCGCCGCCGTAGCGCCCCTTGTACTCCAGGCGCCGCCTCACCCCACCGAAGCCGGCGAGCTGGACCGTGGCGTCGTCCAGATCGAAATCGGCCAGCTCCAGCGCCGCCAGGGCGGCGCGCGCGTTGAGCAGGTTGTGCTCGCCGATCGTCGACAGCCGCAGCTCGCGGGGGCCCGGGTCGCGGAGGTCGAAGCGGAGCACCTGCTTCGTCTTCACCGCCTCCCCGTAGAGGATGTCCGTGGCGCTTGCGAACTCGCGGGTCGCGAACGGCGCCGCGGCGCCCGCGGGCAGGACCACGCGGTCGGCACCGGAGAGGAACCGCTCGAAGGCGCCGACCAGCTCGGTCAGGGACCCCCAGCGCGTGTGGTGGTCCCGCTCGAGGTTGGTGACCACGGCGACCTCGGGCCGCAGCCGGAGGAAGCTGGCATCGCTCTCGTCGGCCTCGGCGACGACCCAGTCACCCTCGCCCCAGCCCGCGTTCACCGCGCTCCCCTCCGGCCCCAGCCCCGGCACCTCGCCGCCGACGAAGAAGGCCGGGTCCTCCCCCATCCCCCGCAGCGCCCAGACGATCATCGCCGTCGTCGTCGTCTTGCCGTGGGTGCCGGCGACCGCGATCAGGCGCTTCTCGGAGCAGAGCTGGGCCAGCAGCTCCCCCCGGTGGATCGGCTCGACCCCCTGCGCCTCGGCCGCGGCCAGCTCGGGGTTGCCGTCCGCGATCGCGGTGGAGACCACCACCTCGGCCCCATCCGGGTAGTTCGCCGCGTCGTGCCCGACCGCGGGTTCGATCCCGGCCTCGCGCAGGCGCTCCATATAAGAGGAGTCGCTGCGGTCGCTGCCGGTGACGGTGGCGCCGAGGCGGGCGCAGACCAGCGCCAGCCCGCTCATCCCGGCGCCGCCGACCCCGACGAAGTGGAGCCGGCGCCGGTTCCAGCTCATCGGTTCCTCCCTTCGCGAGTCCGCGAAAACCCGTGTAGTACCCGGGTTTCTGCGGACTGGCCGGGCAGCCAAGTCACGCCGCCGCCTCCAGGACCTCGTCGGCGATCCGGCGGGCGGCGTCGGGCTTCGCGAGCTTCCGCGCCGCGGCCGCCATCGCCTCCAGCCGCGCCGCGTCGCCGAGCACCGCCTCGACCTCGGCGGCGAGGCGTCCGGCCGAGAGCTCGGCGTCCGGGATCACCGCCGCGGCGCCGCCGGCGCGCATCCACTCGGCGTTGGCGCTCTGATGGTCGGCGGTGGCGAACGGGAAGGGGACGAGGATTCCCGGCCGCCCCGCCGCCGCCACCTCGAAGATCGAGCCCCCCGATCGGCCCAGCACCAGATCGCAGGCGGCGAGGGCGTCGCCGAGGTCGGGCTCGTAGGCGAGCAGGGCGTAACGCTCGCGGTGCGGGGCGGCCGCCAGCCTCGCCTCGATCTCGGCGAAGTCGCGGTTGCCGGCGATGTGGACGACGTCGAACTCGCGCCCGGGGTGCTCGGCGAACGCCTCGACCGCGGCGAGGTTGATCGAGCGGGCCCCCTGGCTGCCGCCGACGACGAGCAGCGCCCGGGCCCCGGGCGCGATCCCGAACCGCTCCCGCGCCCTGCCGCGATCGGCGGCGAGGACCGCCCTCGGCACCGGCCGCCCGGTGACCAGGTAGGGCGCGCCCTCCCTCCCCGCGATCGGGAAGGCGAGGCAGACCCGCCGCGCCCGGCCGGCGAGCAGGCGGTTGGCGAGGCCGAGGTGGCTGTCGGCCTCGGTCAGGACCAGCGGCGTCCGGGTGATCACCGCCGCCAGGCCGGCCGGGCCGGCGACGAACCCGCCGCCGCCCACGACCGCATCGGCGCCCCGCCGGCGCAGGATCCTTCGCGCCGCGGCGACGGCGCCGAGCGCCTCGATCCCGGCC
>JBKPOX010000064.1:0-7251 GCA_046733335.1 Actinomycetota bacterium
GTCTACGTCAACGCATCCACTCGCTTCACCGACGGCTTCGAGTACGGGATGGGCGCCGAGATCGGCAACTCGACCCAGAAGCTGCACGCCCGCGGCCCGATCGGGATGCGCGAGCTGACGACCTTCAAGTACGTCGCCCACGGCAACGGCCAGGTGCGTGAGTAGGAGCCCGTCCAGTGGGGACGGCGCGATCGGGGTCCTCGGATCGGCGTTCAACCCACCCCACCTCGGTCACCTGGCGCTGGCCCAGGAGGCCCTCTGGCAGCTCGGCCTCGCGGAGGTCGTTCTCGTCCCGACCGGGCGGGCGCCGCACAAGCGGATCGCCGAGGACCCGGGGCGGGAGGTGCGGATGGAGATGGCCCGGCTCGCCGCCGCCGAGGACGGGCGCTTCTCGGTCTCCGCTCTGGAGGTCGAGCGGGAGGGGCCGTCCTACACGTATGAGACCTTGGAGGCGCTTGCAGAGGAACGGGGCGACAGGGAGCTTGTGTTCGTGATGGGGGCGGACGCGGCGGTGGGTCTCGAGAGCTGGCGGCGGCCGGAGCGGGTCGTCGAGCTCGCGCGCCTGGCGGTGGCGCGACGCGCGGGCGTCTCGGAGGCCGACGTCGCCGCGGCGATGCGCAGCCTCGGCTGCGAGGGCCGGGCGACGATGGTGGAGATGCCGCAGTTCGGGGTCTCCTCCTCGGCCGTGCGCGAGCGCGCCAAGCAGGGCCGGCCGCTCCGCTACCTGGTCCCCGACCCGGTGGCCGGTCTGATCGAGGAGCGGGGGATCTACCGGTGAACGAGGCCCGTTCCGAGGAGCTCGCCCGCCAGCTGGCGGCGATCGCCGACTCGAAAAAAGCCGAGGACGTGGTTGTCCTCGACATGCGCGAGCTCGTCGCCTACACCGACTTCCTCGCGATCTGCACCGCCCGCGGCGAGCGTCAGGCGAAGGCGATCGTGGACGAGGTGCGGCTGCGGGTGAAGCGGGAGACCGGGCTGCTGCCGGGAGGGGTGGACGGCGGCGGCGAAGCCGGCTGGACGATCCTCGACTACCTCGACTGCGTGCTGCACGTGTTCACCGCGGATGCCCGCGAGCGCTACGGCCTCGAGGATCTCTGGCACGAGGCGCCGCGGCTGGAGCTCGACCTCGACGCCCCGGAAGCGCCCGAGGCCGCCAGCGCGTAAGTACGTCCGAGCGCCCGTCTACGGTGCCGGTCCATGAATGGGTTCAGGTGGGCGCTGCTTGGGTACCGCCGCGCCGAAGTGGAGGGTGCGCTCTCGGCACGCGACGCCCGCATCCAGGGGCTCGAGCTGACCGCCGGGGCCCAGAAGGCCTCGATCTCGGAGCTCGAATCGGAGAGCGCCGCCCTCTCGGGCATGGTCCTGGAGCGCGAGCGCGAGATCCGGATCCTGGGCGAGCGGCTGCGCGACGCCCACGAGCGCCATGACCGCAGCATCGCCTCGCTCGACGCGATTACCGCGCGGTTGGAAGAGGTGGAAGCCCAGGCCCGGGGTCAGGCGACCCGGATCAGGATGAAAGCGCTGCGCGAGGCGGTCGAGGTGAGCAAGAAGGTGAAGGCGCTGACCGAGATGGAACCGGCCCTGGAGGCCGAGGCTGAGCAGGCCGATGCGCCCCAGGCCGAGGGGCTCTTCGAAGGGGACGTCAAGCTCGAGATCGGGCCCCTTGGCGACTTCTCCCAGCTGGTCGGCTTCGAGGACACGGTAGGTCGCCTCGGCGTCTCGGAGATCAAGGTCGACCGCTTCTCCGAGGGCCGCGCGACCTTCTCGATGAAGCTCGACGAGCCGGTCGATCTTCTCGGCGAGCTCGAAGAGCTCTCGAACCTGGACTTCAAGGTCCGCCACACCGCCCCGGACAACCTGATCCTCGACGTCGACGAGGACCAGGGGCCCGACCAGCGCGCCGCCTAGCCTCCTTTCTTTACGTCCGTGCCGAGATGTATTGTCTGCGGCATGACGGAGCACGACTCGAATCACAAAGGGAACATCGCCGAGCTGGCGTTCGCTGCGGAAGCAGCTCGATTGAACTTCTCGGTTCTCAAGCCGCTGACCGAGCACGAGCCTTACGACCTTGTCCTCGGGGTGGCGGGACGCTTCTTGCGAGTTCAGTGCAAATGGGGGACGTGTAAGGGAGATGTCATTTGCGTGCGGTTGAAGCGGTCACGTCACTCGCCTACCCGTGGGTACGTCGTCAGCACCTACCAAAGGGGTGAGGTAGACGCGTTCGGCATTTACTGCGGTGATTTGAAGCGCTGCTATCTCGTACCCATCGAGCACGTGGAGGGTGCGCAGATGATGCATTTAAGGCTGGCTGAGACGAGAAACAAGCAGCGGGCCGCGCTACACTGGGCGTCTGATTACGAGTTCTCCGGGGCTGTAGCTCAGCTGGCAGAGCGCGTCGCTGGCAGCGACGAGGCCAGGGGTTCGAATCCCCTCAGCTCCATCGCCACCGAAGCCGCCGAAGAGGTCGCCTCCAACGTCCTCAACGTCGGCGCCCACCAGTTCCGCAACCACTTCGGCCACTACATGGAGCAGGCGGCGAAGGGAGTGGAAGTCCTCGTCTCCAGGCACGGCCGGCCGTTCGTGCGGCTGCTCGGCCCGACGAACCTGCGGGAAACGGCACCCGAGCCTGCGCAGCAGGTCCGCTAGGCTCCACTCGATGCCGAGGATTCCCGCGCTTGCCTGTCCACCATCTCTGCGGCTCGAGCTGCAGGCTCTGCGGGCTTCCTCGCCGCGGCTCTAGCCGCTTCCGCAAACCGACCCGATCCCTCCCGCTCTCCTGGAGTCGGACCCTGTGCTCGCCTACAAGTAGGCGAAATCCGGCATACCGAAATACGCATAGCCCGGGTTTCGCAATCGGGGCTGAGTTCAACTCTATGGACCTGGGCGCGGAAGGCCAATTGCCTGCGCTAGATGCCGCGCCGCAACGACCCCCAACAAGGTCTCGGAAGGGCGATCCGAACCCTTCGCCACGACGCGAAGCTGAGCCAGGAAGCGCTCGGCGAAAAGGCCGAAATCCACGCCACCTGGATCTCCCACATCGAGTCCGGCCGGATCAACCCCACCTGGGGCAACGTGAGGCGGATCGCCTACGGCCTGAAGGTGCCCCTGCCCCGCCTCGCCGAGCTCGCCGAGAAGCTTGAGCGCGAGCCCGGCGGCTGAGCCCGGCGCGGGCTAAAACGCTCGCCGCCGGCTGCCGATGCTGTAGGCGATGAGCTCGGCGAACCAGCACGTGTTCTCGCATGGGATGCGGGACACGCGGGAGACCCTCGAGGTCTGGAGCCGTCATCCCGGACGCGTCTTCGGCCAGTGGCTGGCGCTGAGCCTGGCGATCGCGCTCGCCCTCCTCGCCGCCGTCTGGGTCGTCTCCGGGCTGCTCACCCCGGACCTCACCCCGGTTCACCTGCCGGGGTTCCCCGAACCCTCCGAGCCAGGCGACCTGCTGCCGATCCTCTGGCGCAACTCGCTGGTGCTCGCCCTCCACGGCACCGCCTGCATCGCAGGCTTCATCGCCGGCGCCTCGATGCCGATCGCCGCCGCCCAGCGCACCGGCTTCTCGCGCTGGGTCCACGTCAAGGCCGGCGAGCTGGCGATCCTCTTCGTCTGCGCGGTCACCCTCTTCTCGCTCTCGACCCAGGCGCTCTACCTCGGCTTCCAGGGATCGACGATCGCCTACCAGCTGCAGATCTCCCGCCTCGAGCTGATCCTCAGCGTCCTTCCCCACGCGCTGCTGGAGCTGAGCGCGCTCTTCCTGCCGCTTGCCGCCTGGCTGATCGCCAGCCGCCGCGGCGAGTGGAGCCAGCTCCTCGCCGCGACCTTCATCACCGTCCTGCTGGCGATCCCGGCGGTGCTCGCCGCGGCGACGATCGAGGTCTACGTCTGGCCCCACATCCTGCAGAGCCTCTCGCCGGTCGACCACCCGGTCGTCTTTTTCTAGCCGCCGGGCGCGGCTGCGGCCCCGGCCTCCCGCGTAAGATCGCCGCTCGATGGCCGGATACGACCCGAAGGAGATCGAGCGGAAGTGGCAGCAGGTCTGGGCTGAGGAGAAGACCTGGGAGGTCGCCAACCCCGGCCAGCCTGGGTCCGATCCAGAAAAGCCGAAGTCCTACGTGCTCGAGATGCTCCCGTACCCCTCGGGGGAGCCCCACGTCGGCCACCTCAAGTGCTACGCAGTGGGCGACGCGATCGCCCACTTCCGCCGCCGCCACGGCTTCGAGGTGATCCATCCGATGGGTTACGACTCCTTCGGCCTGCCGGCGGAGAACAACGCGATCAAGACGGGCGAGCCGCCCCGGGTCGCGACCGAGCGCTCGATCGACTCCTTCCGCCGCCAGTTCCGCGAGTGGGGGATCTCGATCGACTGGTCGCGGGAACTCGCCACCCACACGCCGGAGTACTACCGCTGGACCCAGTGGATCTTCCTGCAGCTGTTCGAGCGCGGCCTCGCCTACCGCACCGAGGCGCCGGTGCAGTGGTGCCCGAAGGACGCCACCGTGCTGGCCAACGAGCAGGTGGTCGAGGGGCGCTGCGAGCGCTGCGGCACCGAGGTGGTCCAGCGCAACCTCGAGCAGTGGTTCTTCCGCATCACCGAGTACGCCGATCGCCTGCTCGCCGACTTCGAGGCGCTCGAGTCGTGGCCCGAGCACGTGATCACGATGCAGCGCAACTGGATCGGACGCTCCGAAGGGGCCGAGGTCGTCTTCCGCTGCGAGGAGGTCGATCTCGACTTCCCGGTCTTCACCACCCGCCCCGACACCCTCTTCGGCGCCACCTTCTTCGTCCTCGCCCCCGAGCACCCGGATCTTGAGCGGCTGGTCGCCGGGACCCCGGCGGAGCGGGAGGTGCGCGAGTACGTCGACCGGGTCGGGCGCGAGTCGGCCGAGGAGCGCGGGGCCGAGGACCGCGAGAAGACCGGCGTGCCGTTGGGCCGCAGCGTCGTCAACCCGACCAACGGCGAGTCGATCCCGATGTTCGTCGCCGACTACGTGCTGATGGAGTACGGGACCGGGGCGATCATGGCGGTGCCGGGGCACGACAGCCGCGACTACGAGTTCGCCCAGAGGTTCGGGCTGCCGGTGAAGCGGGTGATCGAGGGAAGCGAGCCCGAGGAGGCGCGCGACGACCAGGGCCTGCCGTACTCGGGGGACGGGCAGATGGTCGGCTCCGGCCGCTTCGACGGCAGGCACAACCGCCAGGCCTACGGGGAGATCGTCACCTGGCTCGAGTCGGAGGGCCGCGGCAGGCCCGCCGTCAACTACCGCCTCCGCGACTGGCTGGTCTCGCGCCAGCGCTACTGGGGGGCGCCGATTCCGGTCGTCTACTGCGGCGAGTGCGGGATCGTCCCCGTGCCCGAGGAGCAGCTGCCGGTGGAGCTGCCCGAGATCGAGGACTACGCACCGCAGGGGAAGAGCCCGCTGGCCGCGGCGGAGGAGTGGGTGGCGACCGAGTGCCCGCGCTGCGGCGCCGCCGCCCGCCGCGAGACCGACACGATGGACACCTTCGTCGACTCCTCCTGGTACTTCCTGCGCTACCTCGACGCCCGCAACTCCGAGGCGCCCTGGGACCGCGCCACCGCCGACCACTGGATGCCGGTCGACCAGTACATCGGCGGCGTCGAGCACGCGATCCTGCACCTGATGTACGCGCGCTTTTTCACCAAGGCGCTCGCCGACCTCGGCCACCTCGGCGTCCAGGAGCCGTTCGCCAACCTCTTCACCCAGGGGATGATCACCCGCGACGGGGCGAAGATGTCGAAGTCGAAGGGGAACACGGTCAGCCCCGGCGACTACGTGGAGCGCTATGGGGCGGACACCGCCCGCACCTACGTCTGCTTCATGGGCCCGCCGGAGCGCGGAGGCGACTGGACCGACGAGGGGGTCGAGGGGGTCAACCGCTTCCTCGCGCGGCTCTGGCGGCTCTGCGACGAGGTTGAGGAGCACGCCAAGGCGGGGGAGCTCGATGCTGAGGCCGCCGGAGAGGAGGCACGCGAGCTGCTCGCCAAGGCCCACTGGGCGATCGACAAGGCGACCCGGGACTTCAACCGCGGCTTCCAGTTCAACACGGTGATCTCGGCGGTGATGGAGCTGGTCAACGAGATCTACCGGCTCAAGGAAGACCTCTACGGGGAGCCGGAGGGCGATGAGACCGTGCGCTTCGCGACCTCCACCGCGGCCTCGCTGATCTTCCCCTTCGCCCCGCACCTCGGCAGCGAGGTCTACGAGCGCCTGACCGGGCAGCGCGTCTGGGAGCAGCCCTGGCCCCAGGCCGACCCCCAGCTCCTCGCCAGCGACACGGTGACGCTGGTGGTCCAGGTCAACGGCAAGCTGCGGGACCGGATCGAGGCGCCGGCGGAGGCCCCGAAGGAGGAGCTGCTGCAGCTGGCCCGCGCCAGCGAGAAGGTCGCCCGACATCTGGACGGCCGGCAAATAGTCAAGGAAATTGTAGTTCCGGGCAAGCTGGTCAACCTCGTCGTCCGGTAGGGGCCTCCGCGGGGGCCGCCCGGTCTGCTAGAAAGCCGCCGAATGCTGGTCAGGCGACTCGAAGAAGCAGCGGTCGAGGAATGGCACCGCCTGCGCGCCCACGTCCTCATGGACGCGGGCGAACTCGGCTCCCGCAACCTCTCGGTCACCTGGGTCACCGTCCCGGGCGGGACGAAGCAGACGCTGCACTCCTCCGGAGAGGCGGAGCAGGCTTACGTCGTCGTCCGCGGTCGCGGCAGCATGTCGGTGGCGGGGGACACGCAGGAGGTCGCCGAGGGCGACCTGATCCTGGTCCCGCCGGCGACCGAGCACTCGATCGGCAATGAGGGGGAGGCGGAGCTCGCGTGCGTCTCGATCCAGTCGCCCCCGGTCGCCGCCGCCGAGCTCTACAGCGACCAGCTGGCAGAGGTGGCCGGCTACGACGACGAAGACGAGTTCTGAGGCGCGACAGCCGGCGTCCTTGAGCCGCTTGCCTGTCGCACCTCAGAACCACCTTCGCCTGTGAATTTTTTGATTCCGCGTCCCATGCGTGCGCCGCGGCTGTCGACGATCGGCGGCGATGCCGGAGCTCAGCCGCAGTCAGCTGGTCGTCTACGCGGCCCTCGCCGTCGCCCTGCTGCTGGTCGGCGCGCGGGCGATCCGCGGCGAGCGGGAGGTCGGGACCTCCTTCGCCGCTGACCCCGGCGGCGCGGCGGCGGCCACGTTCTCGATCGGCGGCCAGGGTGGGGACCTGGTCGTCGACGTCACCGGGGCGGTGCGGCGGCCCGGCGTCTAC
>JBKPOX010000065.1:0-2967 GCA_046733335.1 Actinomycetota bacterium
GAGGACGACGTTGTTGCGGCTGCGGTTGAGCTCGATCACTTTGCATTCGAGCGTCTGGCCCATGAACTCGTCGAGGTTGTGGACGCGGCGGATGTCGACCAGCGAGGCGGGCAGGAAGCCGCGCACCCCGAGGTCGAGGATCAGGCCGCCCTTGACGACCTCGATCACCCCGCCTTCGACCGGTTCGCCCGAGTCGGCGGCGACCTCGATCCGGCGCCATGCCTTCTCGAAGCGGGCGCGCTTCTTGGAGAGGATCAGCCGGCCCTCGGCGTCCTCCTTGGTGAGGACCAGGGCGTCGATCTCCTCGCCCAGCTCGACCTCGTCGTGCGGGTCGACCGACTTCCGGATCGAGAGCTCGCCCGACGGGATGACCCCCTCGGCCTTGTAGCCGATGTCGACCAGCACCTCGTCTTTGTCGATTCGGACGACCTTGCCCTTGACGACGTCGCCCTCCTCGAAGGACACCATCGTCGCCGCGTAATTCGGGACGATCTTGCCGTCGATGTTGAGGAGGAGGCCGCCCGAGCCCTCGACGGGGGTGGCGCTGGGCGCAGGCGTCATGGTCTCGGTCGCGGACACGGGCGGCAATGATGGCAGAATCCGCCTCGATGCCGGTCCGAGCCACCAAGCGCGGCGACGAGCGTACGCCGCTGGACGGCGAGCGCGATGTCCTCGTCTGCGGCGCCAGCTTCGCCGGGCTGGCGGTCGCCCGCGAGCTCGCCGGCGCGGGGGCCGACGTCCTGGTCGTCGACCGCTACGAGATCGGCGAGCGCCAGACCTCCGCCTGCGGGATCCCGACCGAGTGGCTGCGGCAGCTGGGCCTGATGGAGGCCGAGCGCCAGCGCTTCGACACGCTGGTCCTGCACACCCCCCACGGCGGCGCCCGCTACCGCCTGCCCTGGAGCTTCTCGACCTTCGACTACCGCGAGCTCTGCCAGCTGCTCTGGCGCGACTGCGACGCCGCCTTCGAGACGGCCAAGGTGAATGGGCGCGTCGACCTCCTCGCGGACGGCGAAAGGCGGTCGGCGCCGGGCGCCGGCGCGATCGCCGTCGAGACCGACCGCGGCGTCATCTCCGCCCCGCTGGTCGTCGACGCGCTCGGCTGGCGGCGCGTGCTCGCCAGCGGCGACGGCTACCAGCCGCCCGACGCGCCGCTCTCGCGCGGGCTCGAGGTGCACCCCGAGGGGAGCGCCGAGGACCTCGAGGTCTGGATCGACCGCCGCTACGTCCCCGCCGGCTACGGCTGGTCGTTCCCGGCCCGCGACGAGGTCCGGGTCGGCGTCGGCTCCTTCGACCCCCGCTTCCACGTCCGCGCCACGACCGAGCTGCTGGCAGAAGATCTCGAGCGCGACCGCGTCCGCTACCAGGGCAACTGGATCCCCCACAAGATCCGCCGTGGCACCGAGGGCGGCGTCTTCTTCGCCGGCGACTCGGCCGGGCACTGCCTGCCCCTCACCGCGGAGGGGATCAGGACCGCCCTCTACTTCGGGATCGCGCTAGGGGGCGAGCTGCGCGGCGTCGTCGAGGGCCGGCGGAGCCGGGAGGAGGCGGCCGCCGCCTACGCCGCCTTTCACGACTCGCACGAGTGGAAGTTCAGGTGGATGCTGCGGGCACAGCGGCTGGTGCCGCGGGTGCCGCCGCGGATCCTCGGCCCGCTGATCAGGCTGATGGGCGCGAGGCGGTTCGTGGAGTGGTCCTTCCGCCACTACCTGGCGATCGCGCCGCCGGAGTTTGCCGGCTCCGCCCCGGCGGCGGGCTCAGCGGACGACCAGCACGGTCCCGACCAGCAGCAGCACGACGCCGAGGATGCGCTCGGGGGAGAGCGGGACCTCGTCGAGGCCGAACAGGCCTAGCCGGTCGATCGCGACGGAGGCCGTGAGCTGCCCGAAGACGGTGGCGGCGGCGACGCCGCCGGCGCCGATCGCGGAGACGGCGATCAGCGCGTTGAGGACGTAGACCGCGCCGAGGAAGCCGCCGAGCAGGTAGTACCAGCTGACGTCGAAGGTCGAGGAGAGGCCGCCGGCCTTGCCGCTGAGGACCACCACGGCGGCGAGGGCGACGGTGCCGATCGAGAAGGAGACGAGGGCGGCGGGGAGGCTCCCGGTCGCCTTGCCGAGGCCGGCGTTGATCGGCGCCTGGGCGGCGATCAGGCCGCCCGCGACCGCGGTGAGCAGGACGGCGAGCCCCCTATCCACGGGCTCGGTCTGCGGCTGGGGTGACTTTCGGCGCGCACATGGGTTGGAAGGGCGGATCGATTGAACCTTCCGGCTCTCATATCAGTAACGCAGTAGGCCGGACAGACCCAGGAACCCAGCGCCCATGCCTCCACCGCCCGCCGAGCACCTCGCCGCCCGCGTCCTGATCGGGCCGGCGCTGCGGGCGCAGCCGGACCGGCGCCTGGTCGACCTGGTGCGGGAGGGCTACGAGGCCGCCTTCGAGGAGATCGTGCGGCGCTACCGGCGGCCGCTCGAGCGCTTCGCGGCGGCGATCGTCGGCGGCCGCGGCGAGGACGTCACCCAGGACGCCTTCTCGAAGGCGCTGCTCGCCCTGCGAGGGTCGCGGGCCGAGATCGAGCTGCGCCCGTGGCTCTACCGGATCGTCCGCAACACGGCGCTGAACGACCTGCGCGACAGCCCGCCGGCCGCCGAGGAGCTCTCTGAGAGGCTGCCCGGCGCCCGCAGCGCCGCCGCCGAGGCGGAGGCGCGGGAGGAGCTGCGCGACCTGACCGAGCGCCTGCAGGCGCTGCCCCAGCCGCAGCGGGCGGCGCTGGTGATGCGCGAGCTCGAAGGCCTCAGCCACGAGGAGATCGCCGCCGCCCTCGGGGTCAGCGGCGGCGCCGCGCGGCAGGCGATCTACCGCGCCCGGGCGGCGCTGCGTGACGGCCTCGGCCTGCTGGTGCCGATGCCGGTGCTGCGGGCTCTGGCCGACCACAGCGATGCGGCCACCGCGGGTGGGGCGATCGCCGCC
>JBKPOX010000066.1:0-9147 GCA_046733335.1 Actinomycetota bacterium
CGGCGGGGGCCGGCGGGTGGGGGGGGGGGGGGTGACCCGCCCCACACCCCGCGCCCCAGGGGCTGGCGGTTGTGTTTGTGGGGTGGGACACCCGCTCCCCCAGGCGCCGCCGCGGTGTACGTCCCCAGCTGCACCAACCGCATCTTCGGCCCGTCCTCCTCCCGCGAGCGGTCATTTCGACGCACTATCGATGTCGAATCGACCACTCGATCCGTGGTTGACGCTCTCGTAGCGGTTTCGGCCCGGGCGGGACGGCCGGTGTGGATTCCGCATGACGTGGAGGGGAGCTGCTGCGGGTTGCCTTGGAGCTCGAAAGGGTTCGATTCCGCTCATCGCCATAAGGCGAATGAGATGGTCGAGCGGTTGTGGGAGTGGAGCGGGGAGGGGGCGTTGCCGGTGGTGGTCGACGCTGCCTCGTGCACCGGCGCGATCGCCGACCCGGCCGAGGGCGTCCTCAGCGAGGAGAACGCCGCCCGGCTCGCCAAGCTGGAGATCGTCGACTCGGTTGCCTGGGCGCTGCGGCTGCTGCCGGACCTCGAGATCACGGACAAGGTCCCGGCCGCCACCGCCCACCCGACCTGCGCCACCCGCCGCCTCGGCCTCGCGCTCCCGCTCCGCACCCTCGCAGAGGCCCTCGCCAACGACGTCTACGTCGCCCCCTCGGCCACCTGCTGCGCCTTCGCCGGCGACCGCGGCATCACCCACCCCGAGCTGACCGCCTCCGCCACCCGCCCCCAGGCCGAGGAGCTCGCCGGCCGCCGCTTCGACGCCTACCTCTCCAGCAACCGCACCTGCGAGATCGCCCTCGAGCGGGCCACCGGCGTCTCCTACGAGTCGCCGCTGATCCTCCTCGAGCGCCTCACCCGAACTGCAGCGAATTTCCGGGCTGCTGGGCCGGAAATTTGATGCAGTTCGGGAGCTAGGCGTCGGTCGAGGCGCGCACCAGGTCGACGCTCTGCGCGTCGATGTCGCGGACCAGCTCCGCGTATTTGGGTTCGCTCTCCATCCGCCTGTCGAGCAGCGGGTTGATCAGGCCGCGAACGGCCGAGACGTAGCGCCACCACTTCGGCACGAAGATCCGCGGCGCCTGCTCTTCGATCCCGCGCACCAGGCCGGCGCCGGCCTCCTCGGGGCTGATCCGTTTCAGCAGCCACTTCGGGCTGAGTTTTTCGACCCGTGGCGAGGTCTCCTGGGCGAAGGCGTCCCGCACCAGTTTCGTGTCGACCCAGCCGAAGTAGGCGACGCTGGCGCTGGCGCCGTGCGGTTTCAGCTCCACCCGCAGCGCCCGCCCCAGCGACTCGACCCCGGCCTTCGCCACCGCGTAGGGGCTGTTGCCGAAGCCGTTGGCGAAGGCATAGACGGAGGAGACGACGATCATCTGGCCCTTGCGCTCGACGATCTGCGGCAGCGCCGCCCGCACGGTCCGCCAGACACCGAGCATGTCGACCTCGAACACCCGCTCCCATTCCTCGCCGGAGATCCCCCGCACCGTCGCGAACTGCTTCTGCGCGATCCCGGCGTTGGCGACCGCGACGTCGATCCCACCGAACTCTTCGGCGATCTGCGAGACAGCGTTCATCAGCGCGCTCTGGTCGGTGACGTCGCCGCCGAGGCCGATCGCCCGCGGCCCGATCCGCTCCGCCGCCTCGCGCGCCTCCTCGGCGTCGAGGTCGAGCACCGCCACCGAGGCGCCGCGCAGATGCATCTGCCGGGCCGTCTCGAAGCCGATGCCGCGGGCGCCGCCGGTGACCAGCGCGACTTTGCCGTTGAGGTCGTAGCGATCCATCGGCCCTGCACCCTAGCCAGTACGCCCAGCAGCGTGTGGTTGAGCTTTGGTCCGGATAGCGCCGCAAAGCTCAACCACACCCTCGCCGCCCTCCGCAAAGTGCGCGCTCCTAGAATCCTGACCCCCATGCCCGGATTCGAGCCCGTCGACCCGAAGCAGTCCTTCCCCGAGCTGGAGGAGCGGGTGCTCGCGCGCTGGCGCGAGGAGAAGGTCTTCGAGCGCTCGCTCGCCGCACGCGAGGGAGCCCCGGTCTGGAGCTTCTACGAGGGCCCGCCGACCGCCAACGGCCGCCCCGGCTCCCACCACGTCCTGGCCCGGGTCTTCAAGGACGTCTACCCCCGCTACAAGACGATGTGCGGGTACCGGGTGCCGCGCAAGGCCGGCTGGGATTGCCACGGGCTGCCGGTCGAGCTCGAGGTCGAAAAGCAGCTCGGGATCTCCTCCAAGCAGGAGATCGAGGAGCTCGGGATCGCCGAGTTCAACCGCCGCTGCCGCGAATCGGTCTTCGAGTACGTCGAGGACTGGAACAGGCTGACCGAGCGGATCGGCTTCTGGATCGACCTCGACGACCCCTACGTCACCCTCGAGGACGACTACATCGAGTCGGTCTGGTGGTCGCTGCGCCGCCTCTGGGACGACGGCCGCCTCTACGAGGGCCACAAGGTCGTCCCCTACTGCCCGCGCTGCGGCACCGCGCTCTCCTCGCACGAGGTGGCGCAGGGATACGAGGACGTCGAGGACCCGTCCATATACGTGCGGTTCCCGCTGCTGGGAGAGGACGGGAGCGAGAGCGGCGAGTCGCTGCTGGTCTGGACGACGACGCCCTGGACCCTCCCCGGAAACGTCGCCGTCGCGGCAGCGCCCGGGGTGACCTACGTGCGGGCGCGGGTGGGCGAGGAGACGGTGATCCTCGCCGAGGCGCTGGTCGAGAAGGTGCTCGGCGAGGGGGCCGAGATATCGGAGCGCTTCCCGGGCTCGGAGCTCGTCGGCCGCTCCTACGAGGGCCCCGTCTTCCATCTGCAGGACCGCCTCCCCGGCGGCTTCCCGGTCGTGGCGGGCGAGTTCGTCACCACCGACGACGGGACCGGTCTCGTGCACGTCGCGCCCGCCTTCGGCGAGGACGACTTCCGGGTCGCCGCCGAGAACGGGATCTTCGATCCGACGATCGCGAGCACCCTCTACAACCCGGTGGGCCTGGACGGAAGATTCGACCAGCGCGTCGTCGGCTTCGAGGGCGAGTTCGTCAAGGACCCGGAGGTAACCAAATCCCTGATCGCCGACCTGGACCGGCGCGGCCTGCTCTTCCGCGAGCAGGTCTACGAGCACTCCTACCCCCACTGCTGGCGCTGCGGCACGCCGCTCCTCTACTACGCGAAGTCCAGCTGGTACGTCGCCACCTCGCAGGTCCGGGACGCCTTGCTCGCCAACAACGAGGAGATCGGCTGGCACCCCGAGCACGTCAAGCACGGCCGCTTCGGCAAATGGCTGGAGAACAACGTCGACTGGGCGCTCTCGCGCGACCGCTACTGGGGGACGCCGCTGCCGATCTGGGAGTGCACGGCGGACGGGTGCGACGGCCGCTTCTGCGCCGGCTCGGTGGCGGAGCTGCGAGAGCGGGCCAGGGGGGAGGTGCCGGCGGACCTGCACCGCCCCTACATCGACGAGGTCGCCCTCGACTGCGAGCGCTGCGGCGGCGAGATGCGCCGCGTCCTCTCGGTGATCGACACCTGGTACGACAGCGGCGCGATGCCCTTCGCGCAGTTCCACTACCCGTTCGAGGGCGTCGAGGAGTTCGAGGAGCGCTTCCCGGCCGACTACATCTGCGAGGCCCAGGACCAGACCCGCGGCTGGTTCTACACCCTGCTCGCCGAGTCGACCCTGCTCTTCGACACGTCCAGCTACCGCAACTGCGTCTGCCTCGGCCTGATCCTCGACCTCGAGGGCCAGAAGATGTCGAAGAGCCGCGGCAACGTCGTCGATCCCTGGGACGTGCTCGACGCCCACGGCGCCGACGCCTTCCGCTGGTACTACCTGACCGTCCAGCAGCCCTGGGCCGGCTACCGCTTCTCGGTCGACACGGTCGGCGAGTCGGTCCGCCAGTTCCTCCTCACCCTCTGGAACACCTACTCGTTCTGGGTGCTCTACGCGAACGCCGAGAACCTGGCGCCGAAGGATTTCGCCCGTTCCCTTTGGTCGGATAGCGACCCAAAGGAACAGGCGAGGGATGAGCTCGCGTTGACCGATCTCGACCGCTGGGCGCTCTCGCGGCTGCAGGCGACGGTGGCGACGGTGCGCGAGCGGATGGACGGCTACGACTGCACCGCCGCCGGCCGCGCGATCGCCGAGTACGTCGAGGAGCTCTCCAACTGGTACGTGCGGCTCTCGCGCCGCCGCTTCTGGGACGGCGACCGCGCCGCCTTCGCGACGCTGCGCCACTGCCTGCTGGAGACGGCGGCGATGCTGGCGCCGTTCACGCCCTTCCTCGCCGACGAGATCCACCGCAACCTCAGCGGCGCCGGATCCGGCGCCGCTTCGGCCGAGCTGGCGGACGCCTCCGTCCACCTGCGCGATTTCCCCTCGCTCGACGAGGCGCTCGCCGACCCCGACCTGGAAGCCGGGATGGAGGCGGTGCGCCTCACGGTCGAGCTCGGCCGCGCCGCCCGCGCCCAGGCGAAGGCGAAGGTGCGCCAGCCGCTGCGCCGAGCGGTGATCGTCGCCAACGAGGCGGAGCGGGCCGCGATCGAAGCCCGGGCCGACCTCGTCACCGCCGAGCTCAACGTCAAGGAGCTCGACTTCGTCGCCGACACCTCGGAGCTGGTCAGCTACTCCGCCAAACCCAACTACCGCTCCCTCGGCCCGCGCTTCGGCAGGAAGATGCCGCAGGTGGCCGCCGCGGTCGAGGCCCTCGACGCCGCCCACGTCGCCGCCGCCCACGCCGCGGGCCGCGAGATCGGCATCTCGATCGACGGCGCCGACCACGGGCTCGCCCCCGAGGACGTCACCCTCGCCCTGCAGCCGCTGGAGGGCTACGAGGTCGAGGCCGAGGCCGGCCACGCGGTCGCCCTCCAGCTGGAGCTGGACGACGAGCTCCGCCGTGAGGGCCTCGCCCGCGAGATCGTCCACGCCGTCCAGAACGCCCGCAGGGCCGCCGGCCTGGAGATCACCGACCGCATCGCCCTCGCCCTCGCCGGCGATCCCGACCTCCTAGGAGCCGCCCAGGCCCACCAACGCTACCTCGCCGGGGAGGTTCTCGCCGCCTCGGTCTCCTACGACGGCGCCCCCGACGGAGCCACCGTCGAGGTCGACGGCCGCGAGCTCCAGATCGGCGTTTCCCGCGCCTGAGGGGCAGAGAATCATCCGGCGGGCGCTTAAGAAGGGCGTGCAATTCACGAAGCACGCCAGGAATCGGTTGAAGCTCTACAAGCTCAGCCGTGCTGACGCCGAATTCATCGTCGCGAATCCGTTGCGGAAAGAGCGAGAGGACGATTCGAAGTGGCGTTATCTTGGACAGATCGAAGGCAAATGGATCCGGGTCATCGTTCCCGACGACGATCCGAATCTGATCGTGAGCGTGCATCCGAGGAGGCACGGATGAAGGTGGATTACGACAGCGAGGCGGACGCCATCTCGATCGACCTGATCGAAGTCGATCGATGGGACTTCGGTGAAGAGATCGAGGGAACCTCCTGCACCGTTGCCATGAGCGAAGGGCGCCCAGTGAACGTCGAGCTTCTTTCGCCGCGAGACCGGCTCGATCAACTCAGGCTCGCTGCCGAGAAATTCGGGCTCGACAGCCAAGCTCTGCTTGCTGCCGCACGAGCGGGTTTGGAGGCCCCCGACCGTCCCGTGATGGTCGAGGTGGGCCGCCCTTCAGTTGCCTAGTCCCGCGGCTTCTCGCCGATGATGAAGTCCGATTTCCTCGAGTCGGAGAACTTCACCCAGCAGTGATCTGGGGAGACGCCGGCGACCTCGATCAGCGCCGCTTCGATGCGCTTGGCGATCTCCGCCTTCTGCTCGTCGGAGCGGCCCTCGTACCAGTGGACGTGAACGAACGGCATCGGTCCGCCCTGCGCTCGTGGGCGCGGCGCCTCGCCGTCAGGCGAGCGCCGGCTCCAGCTCGGCCTCGAGGCGCCGCTTCGGCATCGCGCCGACGATTTTCTTCGCGATCGCGCCGTCCTTGAAGAGGATCATCGTCGGGATCGAGAGGACCTCGTACTGGGCCGCCGTCTGCTGGTTCTCGTCGACGTTGATCGAGACGATCTTGAGGTCGTCGCGCTCGCCGTCGATCTCCTCGAGAACCGGATGCACCACGCGGCAGGGACCGCACCAGGGCGCCCAGAAGTCGACGAGCACTGGGCCCTCGGCCTCCAGCACGTCGGATTTGAAGGTGGCGTCGGTCACGTCGGTCAGTTTGCCAGTCACTGTCGGTCTCCCGGTCGCGGTTTCAGCTTCAATACTTCATAAAGTATAGCGACGCCGTCCAGCCTCGCCTTCGGGCGGTCCTCTTCCCTTCCCCGTCCGCCGCGATGCTATTCCTTGCGCCGTGACCAACGCCGAGATCGCCGCCGCCCTGGAAGAGCTGGGGATCCTCTACGAGCTCGACGGGGCGGTCAAATACCGGGTCCTCGCCTACAGCACCGCCGCCAAGGCGATCCGCGAGAGCCCCGTCTCGGTGGCCGAGCTGGCCGCGCAGGGCCGGACGACGGAGGTCCCCGGCGTCGGCAAGACGCTGGCGGAGAAGATCGACGCGCTGCTGGCGAGCGGCGAGATCCCGGCGGCGGTGAAGCTGAAGGCCAAGTTCCCGCCGACCCTGATCGAGGTCACCCGCGTCCCCGGCGTCGGCCCGAAAACCGCCCGGCGCCTCTTCGAGGAGCTGGAGATCTGCTCGATGGAGGACCTCAAGGCCGCCGCCGAGGCGGAAAGGGTCCGCGACGTCAAGGGGCTCGGGCCGAAGGCCGAGGAGAACATCCTCGCGGCCCTGGAGCGCCTCGGCGAGCCCGGCGAGGGCCCGGGCCGCCTCCTGCTCTCGAAGGTGAAGCCGATCGCCGAGGAGCTGGCGGCGGCGCTGCGCGAGCACCCGGCCGCCAGCCGGGTCGAGGTCGCCGGCTCGGTCCGGCGCTGGGCCGAGACCTGCAAGGACATCGACATCATCGCCACCGCCGAGGAGCCGGCCGCCCTCGCCGAGCACCTGGCGAGCCATCCGCTGATCGCCGCCGCCGGCGCCCCCGGCCCCAACGGCGTCCGCGCCCAGACCCACAACGGCGTCTCGGTCGACCTGCGGGTCGTCCCGCCCGCCGCCTTCGGCAACCTGCTCCAGCACTTCACCGGCTCCCAGGCCCACAACGTGCAGCTGCGCGAAGCGGCGGTCGGCCGCGGCCTCTCCGTCTCCGAGCACGGGATCACCGAGACCGAGAGCGGCGACGTGCGGACCTGCGCGACCGAGCGGGAGGTCTACGAGCGCCTCGGCTACGACTACATAGAGCCGGAGCTGCGCGAGGGGCGGGGCGAGCTGCGGGCGGCGCGCGAGGGCAAGCTGCCCGAGCTGGTCGAGCTGGCCGACATCCGCGGCGACCTTCACTCCCACACCACCCTCTCCGACGGCCGCAACAGCCTCGGGGAGATGGCCGAGGCGGCCCGCGACCGGGGCTACGAGTACCTGGCGATCACCGACCACTCGGCGAGCCACGGCTTCGGCGACCACGTCACCGCCGAGCGGCTGTGGGAGCGGATCGAGGAGGTGCGGGCGTGGAACGCGTCCCACGGCGACGACGATTTCCGCCTGCTCGCCGGTTCGGAGATCAACATCGGCCTCGACGGCTCGCTGGACTACCCCGACGACCTGGTCGCCGCACTCGACTGGGTCGTCGCCAGCGTCCACACCTCCTTCTCCTGCGGCGAAGCGCAGATGACCGAGCGCGTGCTCGCCGCGATCGAGAACCCGGACGTCGACTGCATCGGCCACCTCACCGGCCGCCTGATCGGCCGCCGCGAGCCCTACGGGATCGACGTCGAGGCGGTCGCCGAGGCCGCCGCCCGCACCGGCACGGTGATCGAGATCAACGGCAACCCCAACCGCCGCGACCTCTCCGACCGCCACGCCCGGCTCGCGGTCGAGGCCGGCGTCAGGATCGTCCTCAACACCGACGCCCACGGCGTCGACACCCTCGACAACATGGCCTATGCGGTCGCCACCGCCCGCCGGGCCTGGCTCAGCGCCGACGACGTGGCGAACACGCGTGGGTGGGGGGAGGTCAGGCAGCTGCTGGAGGAATGATGCGCCTACGCCGGGATGTTTCCGCGCCGCTCCTCCAGCCCACCTGCCGCGACCGCGCTTCAGCCCACCATGTGATTCGACCGCAACCCCGGCGTCCGCACCAGCTCGATCGGGCGCAGGGCGTTGCTCGGGACGACGTAGAACTTGACCCCGTCCCGCTGCTCGATCCCGAGGACGGCCGCCTCGCGGGTGTGCCAGGCGAGGGAGACGATCAGGGCGTAGCCGGCGCCGACCGCGGCGACGCCGGGGAAGAAGATGCCGAGCATGCCGGCGGCGACGGCGGTGAAGGCGATCGGCCAGAGGCGAATGAAGGCGATCCGGGCCGGGCTCTGCTCCGGCAGGGTGGTGGCGGCGCGGGCGCGGGCGAGGGCGTCGCGGACGTCGTCGGCCGCGCGCTGGGGGCGGCCGAGGTAGATGCCGATCGCCAGCGCCACCAGCCACCAGGCGGCGGCGATCAGGGCGATCCGGGTGTCGCCTTCGCGGTTGGCGGCGAGCGCGGTGATCGCCCCGAGCGCGGTCGCCTCGGCGGCGGTGACGAAGACGCTGGCGCGGAGCAGGTCGGTGTAGGGCATCAGGTCTCGTCTCCGCCGGCTACCCGGCCAGCCATTCCAGGATCGCGAGCCAGCCGTCTAGCCCGCCGACCGTCACGTCGCACTCCTCCGCCAGCTCGGCCGGCCCCTCTGCCGAGAGCACGCCGACGCAGACCGCGGCGCTCAGCCGCCCCTCCTCCTGCAGCTCCCGCAGGCGGCGGAAGGCGTCGAGATCGGTGCGGTCGTCCCCCGCGTAGGCGGCTCGGTCGAGCCGCTCGTCGGCGAGCAGCGATGCCACCGCCCCGTCCTTGCCACCGCCGCCGTGCGGCCGCAGCTCCAGCACCTTGCGCCCCCAGCGCGGTTCCAGCCCAACCTGGCCGGCCTCGACCGCGATCTCGTGGGCGCGGCTCTCCGCCCGCGGCTCGTCGTCGGCGCCGCGCCAGTGCAACGCCTGGATCGGCCCCTTGTCCTCCTGCCGCAGTCCGGCCGACTCGAGCCGGGCGCCGTCAAGCGAGGCCAGGAACTCCATCGCTTCCCGCTCGCGCCCGGCCACCGAG
>JBKPOX010000067.1:0-9434 GCA_046733335.1 Actinomycetota bacterium
CACATCCGGCATGAGCCTCCTGCACTCCCCGATCAACCGCTTGATCTCGTCGAGGGATACCGGGTTCGCCCAGGTTGGAAGGGGCGGCGGGGACACCCCCTCCAGACACCCCTCGCTATGGCTCGGGGTTGACTGTCTGGAGGAGGTGTCCCCGCCGCCCTGCCACCGTTGGTGGGCGGCCTCAGCGGCGATGTCGGCTACCTCAGCGCCGTAGTAGCGCGGGTGGGAGACGAAGTTCTGGAGGATGATCTCTTGTAGGTGGCCGTGACGCGATTGGCTGGCGGCCAGCGCCTCGAGGGATTCGACGCGCTCCTCCTCAGTCTCTCCAATGCCGACGAGGATGCCTGAGGTGAACGGGATCTTCAGCTCTCCCGCGGCTTCGATCGTGGCAAGGCGAGCAGCTGGGTGCTTGGTGGGTGAACCCGCGTGGACGGTGTCCATGAGGCGCTCGGAGATCGACTCCAGCATCAGGCCTTGAGAAGCGGTCACCTCTCGTAAGCGAGCTAGATCGTCCTTCGAGAGAGCCCCCAGATTCGTGTGGGGAAGCATCCCACGCTCCATCGCTCGTTCACAGGCCCAGATGACGTAGCTGGTGAAGTCGTTGTGGCCCCAGGCCGCCAACCGTTCGGCCACCACCGGGTTCACCTCGGGCCGCTCGCCGGTGAGCACCAGCAGCTCCTTGGCCTTCCGCTTCAGCGCCTCGTCCAGCTGGCGCTCGACCTCCTCAGGCGCGTGGATGTGCGCCTGGTGGGTGGCGAAGGCGCAGTACTTGCAGTAGCACTGGCAGGTGCGGGAGAGGGAGAGCGTGTAGTTGCGGGAGAAGGTGACCCGGCGCACGCGCCCAAGCTACTGCAACCGCCGGGTCCGACCCGCGCCTAACGCCGCGGGCCGACGAAGGAAGCGCCACCCAGGTGGGTGGCGCTTCGCAGGTCCTGCCTCAGGTCGCGGGCTCGTCGCTGGTCGGCGTCGCCCGTTTCGGGACCGGCGGGCGAACGTGCTCCGGCGGTTCCGTGGGCGGCAGGCCGCCCGGCTCGAGGACGAAGCGGTAGACGCCGGCAGCCACCAGGGCGCCGACGATCGGGCCGGCGAGGAAGGGCCAGACGTCGCCCCACTCGTTGCCGACGAGGGCGGGTCCGAACCAGCGGGCGGGGTTGAAGCCGGCGCCGGTCAGCGGGCCGCCGACCATGACGATGAAGCCAAGCGTGGTGCCGATCGCCAGCGGCGCCCACTCCTTGAAGCTCTTCTCCGAGTAGACGGCGGTGAGGATGACGAGGACGAGGACGAAGGTGCCGATCGCCTCGACGATCGATCCGGCGAAGTTGCCGGCAAGGAGGCCGCTCACCTGGAGCGCCGCGTAGTGCGAGGCGCGACCCTCGTCGAGCAGCAGCCCCTTGGCGAGCAGCGCGCCGAGGACGCCGCCGGAGAGCTGGGCCAGCATGTAGATGACGCCGTCGAGCGGCCGGATGCGGCGGATTGCGAGGGCCGCCAGCGTCACCGCCGGGTTGAAGTGCCCGCCGCTGACCACGCCGAACATCACGATCAGGCCGAACAGCAGGAACGCGTGCACGAGCCCGACGACGGCGAAGTCGGTCCCGAACTGGGCCTGACTACCGGTCGAGACGTACAGGATGACGACACTAGAAATGAAGAAGACCAGCAGCAACGTGCCGATCAACTCAGCCAGATATGCGGCCAGACCTCTCTCCTGCACTGTTTCCTCCTCGATTCCCGGTGATCAGGTAAGCGGCGGCAGTGTACTCATAAACGGTGGATGAAATAGGTTCCGCACCGGATGAGATGGGTTGTCGCGCTGCTGGCGGCCGCTCTCACGCTCGCCGGCGCGGCCGGCTGCGGGGGAAGCGGCGCTGAACCGGGCGCGCCGAAAGGCGCGACGCTCGTGCTCGATTTCACCCCCAATGCGGTCCACAGCGGCATCTACGCGGCGCAGGCGGAAGGGCTCTACCGCGAGGCCGGGATCGACCTGGAGGTGCAGCCCCCCGGAGAATCGACCGACGCCCCGAAACTGCTCGGCGCCGGCAAGGTGGAGTTCGCGATCCTCGACATCCACGACCTCGGGATCGCGCGCGAGCGCGGCATCGACCTCGTCGGGGTGGCGCCCGTCGTCCAGCGGCCGCTGGCGGCGGTGATCGCCCGCGGCGACGGCCCCGTCCGCAGCCCCCGCGACCTCGAGCGGCGGCGCGTGGGCGTCAGCGGCCTGCCCTCCGACGAAGCCGTCGTCGACTCCGAGGTGGCGGCCGACGGCGGCGACCCGGCGCAGGTCGAGGAGGTGACGATCGGCTTCACCGCGATCCCCAGCCTCGCGGCCGGCAAGGTCGAGGCCGCCACCGGCTTCTGGAACGCCGAGGCGCTGGCCCTGCGCCGTCAGGGCGTCCCGATCCGCGTCTTCAAAGTCGACGAATTCGGCGCCCCTCCCTATCCCGAGCTGGTGCTGGCCACCTCCGAGGAGCTCCTGGACCGAGACCCGGAGCTTGTCGACGCGATGGTCTCGGCGACCCGCCGCGGCTACGCCTTCGCCGAGAGCAACCCTGAGGACGCGCTCGACGACCTGCTCGGTGCGAATCCTTCGCTCGAACGCACCGACCAAGCCGCCCAACTGAACGTCCTCCTACCGGTCCTCCACCCCCGCCCGTTCAACCGAGCCGCCCTCAAAGCCTGGGCAGCCTGGGACCTCCACCACGGCCTGCTGAAGCAGCCCCTCGACATCGACCAAGCCTTCCGGGTGGGGTGAGGGTGAGGGGTGTCCCCTCACCCCCCCAGCAACCGGCCGGCCAGATCCGGAAGTTCGCGAGCCATCCGCGATCGAGGCACGACGAGGTCAACCCCCGCGGCCTCGGCGGCTTCCTTGGTCGCGACATCCACGTGCGAGTAGTAGCCGAGCACTGGGATGCCCAGCCCGACCAGCGCCTCCGGGTTCTCGACGTCGAGGTCGGCGACGATCAGGTCCTTGCCATCCCAGGTCGTCTCCTCCAGCGACGGAGAGGTCGTCACCACATGGCCAGCGGCGGCCAGTTGCGCCTCCACCTTCGAGCCGAGCATCAGGTCGGCGGCGATGCTGAGGATGCGGGCCACTACAGCGAGCGGCGCTGCCGGAACTCTTCGCGGACGCTCTCGGGCCGGCCCCACATCTGCACGACCTCCGAGCGCCCCTCGCGCACCTCGGCCACCCCCAGCTCGCCGCGGACGCCGTCCTCGTCGAGCTTCGCGAGCACGCCCCCGACGCTCTCCGACGCCGCGGCGTGCCCAAAGCTCTTCGCCACCAGCAGCCGCCAGTGCCAGCCGTCGGCCACCGGGTGCTGGTAGACCTGCGCGTTGACCTGGCTCAGCGCCACCGCGCTGTCGACGTACTGCGACATGTCCTCGATCCGCACGTCGACCTCCAGATCCGTCCAATCGGGCGGCAGCGTCTCGAGGATCTGCCGGAATTCGGCGGCCAGGCTCACCCAGCCAGCGTAATGCAGTCCCTAGCCGACAGCCAGGTCGAACAGCAGAAACGCGTTCAGCGAGATGATCAGGGCAGCCAGGACTCCCGCGATCGCCGTCAGCCAGCGCGGGTTCGCGAGCTCGCCCATGACGTTCTTGTTCGCCGCGATGATCAGCAGCGGCACCAGCGCGAAGGGGATCCCGAAGGAGAGGACGACCTGGCTGCCGACGAGGGCGTCCGTCGGGTCGAGCCCGATCGCGAGGACCAGCAGCGCCGGCGCCAGCGTGATCGCCCGGCGCAGGAAGAGCGGTATCTGGCGCTCGATGAAGCCCTGCATCACCACCTGCCCCGCCATCGTCCCCACCGAGGAGGAGGCGAACCCGGAGGCGAGCAGGGCGATGCCGAACACGGTTGCGGCCCGGTCGGAGACCAGCGTCTGCAGGCCGTCGTAGGCGCCGTCGATCGAGTCGACGTCGGTGAGGCCGCTGGTGTGGAAGAGGGCGGCGGCGACGATCATCATCGAGAGGTTGACCAGCCCGGCCAGCGAGAGGGCGATCACGACGTCGACCTTCTCGAATCCGAGGATGCGCTTCTTCTCCTTCTCGGTGCGGCCGACGATCCGCCGCTGGGTCAGCGCCGAGTGCAGGTAGACGACGTGCGGCATCACCGTCGCGCCGATGATCCCGGTCGCCAGCAGCAGGCTCTCGCTGCCGGCGAAGCCCGGGACGAAGAGGTGCTTGCCGACTTCGCCGGCGTCGGGCGAGGCGTCGAACAGCTCGAAGACGAAGGAGGCGACGACGACCCCGACCAGGACCGTGATCCCCGCCTCCAGCCGGCGGAACCCCATCTGCTGCAGGGCGAGGATCGCGAAGGCGCCGATCCCGGCGATGATGCCCGCCGGGAATAGCGGGATGCCGAAGAGGAGGTTGAGGCCGAGGGCGGCGCCGACGACCTCGGCGATGTCGGTCGCCATCGCCACCAGCTCGGCCTGCAGCCAGAGACCGATCGAGGTGGGACGCGAGAAGCGCTCGCGGCAGAGCTCGGCCAGGTTCCTGCCGGTGGCGATCCCCAGCTTCGCCGACTGGGTCTGGACCAGCATCGCGACCAGGTTGGCCGCGAGGACGACCCAGAGCAGCAGGTAGCCGAACTTGGCGCCGCCGGAGATGTTGGTCGCGAAGTTGCCGGGGTCGATGTAGGCGACCGCGGCGATGAAGGCCGGGCCGAGGAACGGCCAGACCCGGCGGACGCCGCGATGGTGCCCGTCGAGCGAGCGGTAGGCGGCTTCGGCGACCGCCGCCTCGCCCGGGAGGACGTCCTCTGGGCCGGGCCGGCGCCTGCGCCGCTCCTCGGCGGCCCTCTCGGCCGGCGGGGAGACCGGTTTCACCGGGCCTCCCAGGTCGGCGGGGCGAGGTCAGGCCCGGGGATCGGCGTTCCATGCGGGTCGTGCCTGGGTTCGCCCAGCTTCGCCGCGATCAACCTCTCGAGGTCCTCGGAGATGTAGTGCTCGAGCACCTCCGCCTCCTCGTGGACGCGGTCGTCCGGCATCCCCAGCGCCTCCGAGAGGTAGGCCTCGATCAGCCGATGGTGGCGGATCACCTCCAGCGCCACCTTCTCCCCTGCCTGGGTGAGGCTGACCCCTCGGTATGGCACGTAGTCGGCGAGGCCGAGCTGGGCCAGTTTCTTCACCATCGAGGTCGCCGTGGCCGGGGTGACGCCGAGCCGCTGCGCGACCTCGCCGTTCAGCACGAGCCCATCGCGCTCCTGGCCAATTGCGTAGATCGCCTTCGCATAGTCCTCTATCGCCGGTGAGTTAGGCATCTCTAAATCATTTTGACATATCTAAAAGACGAGTTCCTAGAATCGCCGCATGACCGTGATCGTCGAGCTCGACGCGCAGTACCGCCAGCTGCGCGAGGAATGCGGCCTGCTGGACCGCTCCGGCCGCGGCAAGCTGCTCATCACCGGCCCCGAGGCGGCGGAGTACCTGCAGGGGCAGCTGACCAACGACGTCGAGGCGCTCGAGCCCGGCGAGGGGCTCTACGCCGCCCTGCTCGATCGCAAGGGCCACATGCAGGGCGACATGCGGGTCCTGCGCCCGCCCTCTTCCGTTCCTCTTGGCTCCCAGGCAGCCAAAGGGGACAGCCAAATCGAGCTCTGGCTCGACACCGAGCCGGAGGCGATCGAGGTCGTGCGGCGGCACCTGGGCATGTACAAGGTCGGCCGCGACGTCGAGGTGGTCGACGTCGGCGAGGAGCGGGCGATTTTCTCGCTGATCGGCCCCCGCGCGGCGGAGGTCGCGGCCTCGGCGCCGCTGCCGGAGAACGCCTGCGAAGAGCTCGTCGTCGGCGGCGCCCGGTGCCTGGCCGTAGGCGCCCCGGAGGGCGTCGACCTGATCGTCCCGGCGGCCGAGCGCGAGCGGGTCTGGGACGCCCTCCTCGCCGTCGGCGCCGTCGAGGTCTCGGCCGAGGCGGCGGAGATCCTGCGGATCGAGGCCGGCCGCCCGCGGTTCGGAGCCGAGATGGGCCCCGAGACGATGCCCGCCGAGGCCGGCATCGTCGAGCGCGCGGTCAGCTTCACCAAGGGCTGCTACATCGGCCAGGAGACGGTCGCGCGCCTCCACTACAAGGGAAAGCCGAACCGCCACCTGCGCGGGTTGAGGCTGAGCGCGCCGGCGGCGCCGGGAGCGGCGCTCAGCCTCGGCGAGAAGCCGGTCGGGACCCTCGGCAGCGCCGCCGTCTCGCCA
This sequence comes from Actinomycetota bacterium, assembly GCA_046733335.1. Classification (GTDB taxonomy): domain Bacteria; phylum Actinomycetota; class Thermoleophilia; order Solirubrobacterales; family 70-9; genus VAYN01. Next base: position 6,186 of record JBKPOX010000067.1, read on the forward strand.
GCCCACGGGCCGATCGGGCTGGCGATCCTGCGCCGCGAGGCCGAGCCGGGCGCTGTCGTCGCCGTAGGTGAAGATGGCGTTACGGCTGCGGTGGTCGCCGTCCCCTTCGGTTAGATTCAGGCGCGATGGGGCCTGGGAGAGCTAGATCGGCGGCCGTTGCCGGCCTGGTTGCCGCAGCGGCGCTCCTCGCCGGCTGTGGCGAATCCCGCCATGCCAACGAGCAGCGGCCCCAGGTCTCGACCCGGGTGAGCGTGACGATCAACGAAAAGGAAGTGATCGTCCAGCCCACGCGGATCGCATTCGGTCCCGAACCGACCCAGGAGATCCCGCAGAACCAGAACCACCCGGAGCCGCCGATCGAGACGAGGAAGCCGCTCGACGTGACCCTGGTCGCCGCCAACCAGACGCCGACGGACACGGAGCTGAAGATCCGGGGCGACAGCGAAGCGGAATCCGAGACGATCTTCGCCCGCAGCCCCGGCACCTTCGGGGTCGAACTGCCGGCCGGCTCCTACACGATCTCGGCCGTGGACATGCCGGAGGCGCGACCCGCCCACCTGACGGTGGGGAGCTATCGCGCCTCCTCGCAGAACGACGTCCTGCTGCCTTAGTTAGTCGATCACGATCGGCTGCGGTTCGCCCTCGACGAAGCCGAGGTCCTGATAGCCCTTCAGTGTGTAGTTGCCTGTGAGTGTCACCGGCACGTTTTCGAAGGCGTTGCCGCCGCAGATGAACGCCGGGCCGATTGTGCTCAGCCCGTTGAAGGTCGCGTCCACTGTCGCGAGGACGTCCGTGGGCACCGCCCCCGGGATGTTGTGGTAGATCCCGGCCGGGACCGGACCCTGCGGTGCGACGTCATATGTGCATGTCGAGACATTGGCCGCGTGCATCGCCGGGTTTTCGTAGACGTGGATTTCGAGCTGCTGCCCGGCGGGGCAGACCAGCGAGGCGTGCAGCCGGCCTGTGTTCGGGCTGACGATCCCTGTCGTGTTCGGTTTGCTGACCCCGATCCGGTAGTCGCAGTTGTTCGTTGTGACTGTGGCCGGGAAGCCGCCGGGTTCCGAGAAGCAGCCGCCGTAGATCGGCTTGAGTGTGACCGGGTCGGCCGGCCCGAAGATTGTCGCGTTCAGGTCCGATGTCGCGCAGGTGACGGTGCGAACCGGGTTGGCGCCGATGTCGAAGACGGGGCCGGGGCCCTGTTCGCTTGTGATGAAGGCCGGGTACTGGGCGGCTGTCAGCGCCCCTGTTTCGGCCTGCGCCGCCGGTGCCGCCACCGCGACCATCGTCGCCACCGCTGCGAGCGCGATACCGAGGGCTTTAAGTATGCGAGTCATCCGAACTCTCCCTTCGTTGTGGTCGTTTCGATATGGGCGAAGACCTAAATGGGTCTTTGGCGAGTCCTACCATCCCCAGGACAAATACTCAAAGTTCCTTTTGCTTTCGATTCCGGCGGTGAGCCTTTTCGGCGCCGCTGCAAGCGGCGTTTCAGGAAGCCGGTTCCGTCTGCCGGGTTCGTCAGCCTGGCTTGCGATGACCTTCGCGCTCGCCATCGCCCTTCTCACCGTCCTCGTCCTCGCCTACCTGCTTGCCACGCGCAGGCCGGAGCCGGTCGAGCAGCCCGACCTCGCCCCGGCGATCCAGGACGCGACCGCAAGGGCAGTCGCCGAGATGCTGCCGACGCTGGTGCAGACCAACGACCAGGCCCGCAAGCTCGACGCCAAGACCGCCGAGGCCGCGCTCGACAAGCGCGAGGCGGAGATCAGGGCGCTGGCCGAGCGAATCGCCAAGGGGCAGGAGAAGATCGAAGCCGAGGTGCGGCGGCGTGGCGAGACCGACCTGCAGACGCGGACGCTGCTCGAGCAGATGGGGCAGACGATCGGCAACCTCAACCACGAGACCGCCGGTCTGAAGAAGGCGCTGCGCCAACCGCAGACCCGGGGCCAGTGGGGGGAGCTGCAGCTGCGGCGCTGCGTCGAGATCGCCGGCATGACCGAGCACGTCGACTTCCAGATGCAGGAGACGTTGCGGACCGAAGACGGGCGGCTGCGGCCGGACGCGCTCTTCCTCCTGCCGGAGGGACGCAGCTTCGTCGCCGACTCCAAGGTCCCGCTCGACGCCTTTCTCGACGCGCAGGAATGCGAGGTCGAAAGCGAACGCCGGGCGCACCTCGAGCGCCACGCGCGGCAGGCGCGCGAGCACGTGCGCAGCCTCAGCTCGAAGGACTACCAAGGCCAGTTCAACCCGGGGCAGACCCCGGACCTGGTGATCTGCTTCATCCCCAACGAGCCGGCGCTGCACGCCGCCTTCGGCGCCGATCCCGGCCTCTTCGACTACGCGCTGGAGCGCAACGTCCTCCTGGTCAGCCCGACGTCGCTGATCGGGCTGCTGCGGACGATGGAGCTGGGCTGGCGGCAGGAGCGGATGGTCGCCGAGGCGGCGGAGATCGCCGAGGCAGCGAAAACGCTCCACGCGCGCTTCGGCAAATTCCTCGGCGAGTTCGACAAGGTCGGCCGCGGCCTGCGCACCGCGACCGGCGCCTACGACACCGCGGTCGGGTCGATCGAACGCCGGCTGCTGCCGCAGCTGCGTAAGGTCGAGGGGCTGGGCGTGGCTCCGGGCAAGGAGATCGAGGAGCCGCAGCCGATCGAGGCCGCCGTGCGCGAGATCACCGCCCCCGAGCTCCGCGAGTCGGCCTCGGAGCCCCCGGAAGCCGAAGCCGCCTGACCCGCCGCTCCCACACCTGGCTCCACTAGGATTCGCCGCCCGATAGCGACGACCCGCGGAGGAGCCGGTTTTGGCCGTTGACACCAGTGAAGTTGCGAAGTTGGACGTTGAGCCCGGCACTCTGCCGGAGACGATGGCGGCGTGGGTGATCCGCCAGGAGCGCGAGGGTGAGCCGAAAGACGCCTTCCAGCTCGAGCAGATCGAGGTTCCCGAGCCCGGCGCCTTCGAGGTGATCGTGCGGGTGATGGCCGCCGGCGTCAACTTCAACAACGTCTGGGCCTCGCTGGGCGAGCCGGTCTCGATCTTCGGCTACGGCGACCATCCCGAGTACGGCCACCACATCGGCGGCTCCGACGCCTCCGGGGTCGTCTGGAAGGTCGGCGAGGGGGTCACCCGCTGGAAGGTGGGCGACGAGGTCGTGATCCACTGCAACCAGGCGTCCTACGAGGACGTCGAGGTGCACGGGCTCGACCCGATGGCGGCGCCGAGCCAGCGGATCTGGGGCTACGAGACCACCTGGGGCTC
>JBKPOX010000068.1:0-7596 GCA_046733335.1 Actinomycetota bacterium
CTCGAGGATGAAGGCGGGGCTGGTCGGGTCCCAGGCGGTGTAGCCGCGGGCCTCGAAGGTGGCGCGGACGCCGCCGGTGGGGAAGGAGGAGGCGTCGGGCTCGCCCTGGATCAGCTCCTTGCCGGAGAAGTCGGCGATCGCCTGGCCTTCGCCCCCCGGCTCGAAGAAGGAGTCGTGCTTCTCCGCGGTGGAGCCGGTCAGCGGCTGGAACATGTGGGTGTAGTGGGTGGCGCCGTTCTCCAGCGCCCACTCCTTCATCGCCTCGGCGACGGCGTCGGCGAGGCTGGGGTCGAGGGCCTCACCGCCCTCGAGCGTCGTCTGCAGCTTCTCGAAGACGTCCTTCGGCAGCCGCTCCTTCTGGACGGTCGCCGAGAAGACGTTCTGGCCGAACGGGTTGTTCTCAGGAAGAGTGAGGTCCTGCGCGCCGAGCGCCGCTCCGTTGGAGCTCCACTGCGCGGCGTTCACGTTGTGCTGGCGAATGCGAGTCATCGGTCCGGGTGTCCCCCCATAGGCGCGCGCTCTGGATCGCCCGAGCGCGGAAATTGGTTGAAAGTCTCAGTCCCTTGAAAAAGAGCAGCACAGAGCCTAATGGTGGCGACTCGATCGCGTCTTGTACCGGCGTACAACCCGGTGCGGAGCCCGTTGTCCCGAACGGATAGCCTCCCCAGCCGCACTGCCAAGCCCTTAACGAGAGGAATCGCTCTTCATGTTCGTATCGAAGGCCGCCGTCGTCGGCGGCGGCACGATGGGCGGGGAGATCGCGCAGGCGATCGCCGCCGCCGACATCCCGGTCGTCGTCAAGGACATCGATCAGAAGTTCGTGGACGCGGCCGTCGAGAAGGCCCGCGCCGTCACCGAGGGCCAGCTGGCCCGCCTGGTCAAGAAGGAGAAGCTGACCCAGGAGCAGGCCGACGCCCGTCTCGCCGAGGTGATGGGGAACGTGATCGGCGCCACCACCTACGAGGAGTTCGGCGACGTCGACTTCGTGATCGAGGCGGTGCCGGAGAAGATGGAGATCAAGCAGGCCGTCTTCCGCGAGCTCGACGCCGCCACCCCGGGCCACGCGATCCTCTCCTCCAACACCTCCTCGCTCTCGATCACCGAGATCGGAGAGGCGACGCTGCGCCCCGACAAGGTCGTCGGCTTCCACTTCTTCTACCCGGCCTCGATCATGCCGCTGGTCGAGGTGATCGCCTCCGAGGACTCCTCGCAGGAGACCGCCACCGCCGCCTACAACTTCGCCCAGGCGATCAAGAAGCAGCCGATCGTCTGCGGCGAGGTCCCCGGCTTCGTCGTCAACCGGATCCTGATGGCGACGATGGGGGAGATCTGGCGCGCCCAGGAGGAGCACGGCCTCTCGCTGAAGGCGATCGACGAGGCGATCGCCGGCGCCCAGCTGGCGCCGATGGGCCCGTTCTTCCTCACCGACCTGCTCGGCCTCGACACGGTCCTGCACGTCGCCGAACACATGCACGAGTCCTACGGCGAGCACTTCTACGTCCACAAGGGCCTGCAGGGGCTGGTCGGCGAAGGAAAGCTCGGCGCCAAGACCGGCGGCGAGGGCTTCTTCAAGGACGGCGAGCAGAACGTCCCCGGCGACGCCGCCCCTGACGCCGAGGAGCTGGTGGCGATGTTCTCCAGCCGCGCCCTGATCGAGGCCTGCCTGCTGGTCGAGGAGGGGATCTGCTCGGTCCGCGACATCGACCTCGGGATGATGGCCGGGGCCGGGCTCGACCCGCGCAAAGGCCTGCTGCCGCCGTTCTGGAAAGCCGACGTCACCGGGCTCGACCAGGTGCTGGAGACGATCGAGCGGCTCGAGGAGAAGCACGGCGAGCGCTTCGCCCCGCCGGTCACCCTGAAGCGACTCGTCGCCCAGGGCCGCCACGGCCTCTCGACCGGCCAGGGCTTCTACCCCTACCCGCAGGCCGACGAGGGCGAGCAGGCGGAGACGGTCAAGCTCGAGACCCGCGACGGCGTCGCGATCGCCTGGCTCGCGAACCTGCCGATGAACTCGCTCTCGCCGCAGGTGATCGAGGACCTGGAGACGGTCTGGAACCGGGTCAAGGGGAGCGACGGGATCGGGGCGATGGTGATCGCCTCCTCGGTCCCGGTCGTCTTCTCCGCCGGCGCCGACATCAAGGCGTTCACGACGCTCGACCAGGAGAGCGGGGCGGAGCTGATCAACCGCGCCCACGCCCTCTTCCGCGACTTCGGCAGGGCGGGCGTGGTGACGATCGCCGCGGTCAACTCGATCGCCTTCGGCGGCGGCTGCGAGCTGGCGATGGCCTGCGACTTCCGCATCGCCGCCGAGGCCGCCGTCTTCGGCCAGCCCGAGGTGAAGCTCGGGATCATCCCCGGCTTCGGCGGAACCCAGCGGCTGCCCCGCCTGGTCGGGCCGGGCAAGGCGCTGGAGATGAACCTCCTCGGCGAGGCGATCCTCTCCGGCGAGGCGCTCGAGCTGGGGCTCGCCAACCGCATCGTCCCCGACCACGAGCTGTTCGAGACGGCCCTGATGTGGGGCCGCCGGCTGGCCGCGCAGGCGCCGATCGCGGTCGAGCAGATCAAGACCGTCTCCCACCAGGGCGACATCGACGCCGGCATCGAGGCGGAGAAGGGGGGCTTCGCCGCCGCCTTCCTCAGCGAGGACGCCAAGGAGGGCATCGGCGCCTTCCTCGGCAAGCGCGCGCCCAAGTGGAGCGGCAGGTAGCGACGCGCGACGTGGAGCGGCTGGCCGAGCTGCTCGGCCGGTCGCGCCGCACCGTCGCCCTGACCGGCGCCGGGGTCTCGGTGCCGTCGGGGATCCCCGACTTCCGCACCCCGGAGACCGGGCTGTGGGCGAAGGTGGACCCGATGGAGGTCGCCCACATCAGGGTCTTCGAGGGCGACCCGGAGCGCTTCTGGTCCTACTACCGGCCGCGCTTCCAGGCGCTCGGCGACAAGGAGCCGAACCGCGCCCACGAGGCGCTGGCCGAGCTGGAGCGCCGCGGCCTGATCGAGGGGGTGATCACCCAGAACGTCGACCGCCTGCACCGGGCGGCGGGGTCGGAGAACGTGATCGAGGTCCACGGCTCGATCGAGACCTCCTCGTGCACCGCCTGCGGCGCGGCGTTCGGCCTCGACGCGGTCGAAGGCCTCTTCGACGGGCGCGGCGTCGCGATCTGCTCGGCCTGCGGCGGCGCCGTCAAGCCCGACGTCGTCCTCTTCGGCGAGCTGCTGCCGGAGGAGGCGATGGCGCGCGCGGGCGAGCTGGCCGAGGGGGCCGACCTGATGCTCTGCGTCGGCTCCTCGCTGGCGGTGCACCCGGTCGCGGGGCTGCCGCAGCTGACGCTCTCCCACGGCGGCGCGATCGCGATCGTCACCAAGGGCGAGACCCCCTACGACGAGGACGCCGAGCTGAAGCTCGAGGGCGAGGTCGACGAGGAGCTGGCGGCGCTGCTGGCCGCGCTCGGCTGATGGCGGCCGCGCTGCCCGACGCCGTCGTCTTCGACAACGACGGCCTGCTGCTCGACACCGAGTCGGTCTGGACCCGGGCCGAGCAGGACCTCTTCGCGCGCCGCGGCATCGAGTTCACCCCCGCCGACAAGCGGGAGCTGGTCGGCACCTCGGCCGAGATCGCCGGCGCGATCCTGGAGCGGCGGCTGGGCGCGCCGGGCCGGGCCGCGGAGCTGATCGAGGAGCTGAACGCCCTCGTCGTCGCCGAGCTGGAGCGCGGGGTGGAGGCGATGGTCGGCGCCCGCGAGCTGCTCGCGCGGCTGCGCGAGCGCGACACCCCGCTGGCGCTGGTCTCCAACTCGCCGCTGCGGTTCGTGCGGCGCTCGATCGAGATCGCCGGCCTCGAGGGCCACTTCGACGTCGTCCTCAGCGCCCACGAGGTTGCGGCGCCGAAGCCCGCGCCCGACGCCTACCTGGAGGCGTGCCGGCGCCTGGGGGTGGAGCCGGGGCCGGCGGTGGTGGCGCTGGAGGACTCGCCGACCGGGGTGGCCGCCGCCAGGGCGGCCGGCCTGACGGTGATCGGCATCCCCTCGGTCGAGGGCGTCGCGCTGGATGAGGCGCACCACCTGGCGGACTCGCTGCTGGACCGCGTCGTCGCCCGGCAGCTCGCCTTCTGAGGCCGTCCGGCGATCCCGGCCGGCGTGTCGATCTTGGCGCGGCCCGTTCGTCGTATCGGTAAAAGGCAAAGCACGAAGCTGCGCCGAAGCCAAGGAAAGGAACCAAGATGAGAGTGATGGCGATCGTCAAGGCCAGCAAGGACTCCGAGGCGGGCAAGATGCCGAGCGAGGAGCTGCTCACCGCGATGGGCAAGTTCAACGAGGAAATGGCCGAGGCCGGCGTGATGATCACCGGCGAGGGGCTGCAGGCGTCCTCGAAGGGGGCCCGCGTCAGCTTCGGCGGCGACGGCGAGCGGACCGTGACCGACGGCCCCTTCACCGAGACCAAGGAGCTGATCGCCGGCTTCTGGCTGATGCAGGTCGACTCCCTGGAGGAGGCGGTGGAGTGGATGAAGCGCTGCCCCAATCCGCACCACGAACCCGGCGAGATCGAAATCCGCCAGGTGTTCGAGGAGTCGGACTTCGAGTAGGGCGGGGCTGGAGGGGCGAGGGGAGGACCCTCCGTCGCAAAATTGGGAGGCTCCTCCGGATCCCCCTCGGCCCATCAACCGGCGGAGGCCTCCCCCGCCCTTCAGCCGCGGAGCACTCTTCGTCGGCGGAGGATTCGCTCGCTGAGCTGAAGGAGTTCCGCGACCTGGGTGCGCTGCTGCTCGTCCAGGTCGCCGCTCAACGCGGCGTTGGCGGCGGCGCCGACCTCGCTCCTGCGCCCCTGCAGCGTCGCCATGTCTTCCGCGTGGTCCGGGTCGGCCATCGCCCCCTTCAGCTCGACCAGCAGCGCCTCCAGCCCGACCCGCAGCTGCAGCGCTGCCTCGCGCCGACGACCCGCGTCGAGGTCAGCCCGCGCCCGCAGCAGCAGAGTCTCGCACGCGTCCAGCCGCTCCCGCCCCCGCAGCACCGCCGCCACACGTTCCTGCGGTTGCAGCTCCCGCTCGCGCTGGCGGCGGCGGTGGGAGGCCCGCGGTCGGAGGTCCACCCGGCGGGCGTCGGTGAAGCGGCCGGCCGCCGTCTCCTCGCCGCTGCCGTAGCCGATCAGCACCCGCTCGGCCTGCTCCGGCGCCAGCTCTCGCCCGCGCGGCTCGGCGCCAGCCACCGCCTGGGCGTGGAGGGCGCGGTTGAGCGGCTCGATCGCATCCTCCGCCAGGACCTCGACGGTGTCGTCGGCCTCGCAGGCCTCGTCGAGCCAGCGGGCCGCCTCGGCCGGGCCCGCGAGCGGGGAGGAGGCTCTTATCGCCGTCGCCCGGGTCAGGGCCAGCGGCGCGGGGTCGGGATCTGCCGCCGCCGCCCGCCCGCGCCGTCGTCGCCGCCCGCCCGCCGGCGCCGCCCCGAGCGACTCCAGGACCAGGACCCACTCGTCCTCGCCGCTGCCCTCGGCAGCGCCCGGCCCGGCATCGGCCAGGTAGCGGCCGTCCGCCAGCGGCAGCTTCCCGGCGAAGTCGAACTGCACGAATCCGAACAGCTTGGCCACGGCGGGATTGTCGCCGCTCGGACCGCGGTCCGCGGGGTCAGTCGCCGGAACCGGCGGCGAGGCCGCCGTTGGCGGTGTCCGGTTCGGCGTACTTGGAGGGCCGCACCGGCACGTCCGGGTTCTCGATCTGGCCGAGGCGGTCGACCAGGCGCTCCCACTGGTTCGGTTTCAACAGCGCGCTGAACTGCGCGCCGGCGGCGCCTTCGAGCGGCTGGTAGCCGACGTGGACGTGGTCGTAGTGGTCGGCCATCGCGAAGCTGGTCTCGCCGGGAAGGTCCTCGAGCGAGATCACCTGGTGCGGGTGCATCGTCCCCTGCAGCTGCAGGACGTCGCGGATCAGTTCGTCGGTGACGCTGCCCGGCCCCTGATTGCCGGTGACCGGCACCCCGTTGATGACTGCGATGTCGACCGCGTCGCCGGTGCTGTGCTCGGAGAGGTTGCCGGAGGTCGTCAGCAGGCCGTGGCCGCACTCGAGCGAGGTGACGGTCAGCTCGAAGCCCTTTACGCTCAGGTACTCGAGCATCGCCAGGATGCGGCGGTCGATGCGGCCGCCGGCGATGTCTTCCTCTCCGCAGCTGTAGATGTCGAGGCTCCCGTCGGCGAGGACCCGCTTCTGCAGCGCCTCCTTCGAGAGCAGCAGGACGCCGGCGCCGCTCAGGTTGCCGAACGGCGTCTTGCCCTTGGCCCGGTAGATCGCCGTCGCCTCCAGCAGCTTCCAGCCGTCGAGGATCGGCTTCGGGTCGATCCGCGGCGCGCCCTTGCCGGCGGGGCGGATCGAGAAGTTGATGTGTGGATCGATGCCGTCCTCGCCGCCGGCCACCCGGGCGAGGACCGTTCCGGCGATCACCTTCGAGCCGACCCGGATCTCGCCCTGGCCGCTCGCCGCCAGGGCGGCGGCCTCGAGCCCGGGCGCCTTCTCGCCGTGGGCCCGCTCGCCGTCCCGGGAGCGGGCCGGGAGCGCCCGCAGCCGCGGCCGCAGGTTCTCGCTTTCGACCGGGAGCCGCTTCTCCTTGCCGGTCGGCATCACCACCAGCCGCCGCTCGCGGACCAGGCGGCCGAGCTCGGCGTAGGTGTAGCGGTTGCCGTAGGTGTCTTCGAGGACGACGAAGTTGCCGAGCTTGGCGGAGTGCCCGAGCTTGCGGACGATCCCGTCGTTGACGGCGACGACAGGGGCGCCCCGCCCGGTGAAGATGTTGATCCCGCGCGGGGTGGGGGAGGAGGAGATCACTTCGGCGGCGCTGCCGAGATCCCCGTCGCCTTCCTCGAGCGCCTCGCGCGCGGCGATGTCGTCGGCGTAGCGGGCGTCGGCCGCGATCGGGAAGTGCGCGCCCTCGGTCAGGCCGGTGAGCGAGCCGACCAGGTCGGACGGGAGGCGGCCGTAGGCCCGCGCGTACAGCAGCACCTCCTGGACGTACCAGTCGGCGTGGTTGTAGGCGAAGATCGCCTGGTAGAGGTCCTCGTGGCCGCCCGCCAGCTTCAGGTAGTGGGCGGCGGCGCAGATCGCGTCCACCGGGTTGTAGGGGTCCTTGCGGCCGTCGCCGTTGGCATCGACGCCGAAGGCTTCCCAGCTGGAGGGCAGGAACTGCATCCAGCCGACCGCGCCGGCGCTGGAGACGTTGAGGTTGGTGCCGAAGGCGGACTCGATTTTGTTGATCGAGGCGAGCACCTCCCAGGGGATCCCGTATTCGGTCCCGCAGGCCTGGTAGATCGGCAGCAGGAACGGCGGGATTTCGAACGAGTCGATGACGAAGTTGGGAACGCCGATCGGGGCCGGGCCGAAGGGGGCGATCGTCATCGTCGGGTTGGCGCCGGTGGGGGCGCCGCCGGGGCTGAACTGGGAGCCGCCGTCGGGCCCCTGCGGCAGCGGCTGGTCGCCGCCGCCGTTGGCGTCCGGAGCGGTGGTGCCGCCGCTGGTGCCGGGGTCAGGAGCGGTAAGTTCGTCGTTGCGCGAGGCCCTCTTCTCGCCGCCGCTGGAGCCGCCATTGATTTCGGCGCCTTTCGTGACGCCGCCCTCCCTCGAGC
>JBKPOX010000069.1:0-2962 GCA_046733335.1 Actinomycetota bacterium
ATGGCCGGCCGCCGCCTTGTCAGCCGCTTCGACCCGGTCACCTTCGAGTACGTCGTCACCCTCACCCGGCCGGAGACGACCGGACAGCAGCAGCTGGAGACATGACGTGAAGGCCATCACTCTGACCCAGCCGTGGGCGACCCTGGTCGCGCTTGGCGCCAAGCAGTACGAGAGCCGGTCCTGGTCGACCCGCTACCGCGGCCCGATCGCGATCCACGCCGCCAAGGGGTTCCCCGGTTGGGCCCGAGAGACCTGCTACGACCAACCGTTCCTCGACGTGCTCACAGCTGCTCGGATCGGGCCGGCGACGTTCCCCCTCGGTAAGGTCATCGCAACCGCCGAGATTGCCGAGATCCTCCCGACCGGCCCCGGGCGGCTGTTCCCGGCCCGGCTCTCCGACCAGGAACTCGCGTTCGGGGACTACAGCGAAGGCCGCTACGCCTGGCAGTTCGTCAACGTCCAGCCGCTCCCCGAACCGGTCCCGGCCAAGGGCGCCCTCGGGCTTTGGGAGTGGCCTAGTCCGTGACCCGCCGCCTGTTCCGGTCCCTCGACGGGTTCGCCGTCAGCCTCGGCCGCCCCGGCCCCCGCCAGCTCGCCGCCATCATTCTCATCGGCGGCTGCTTCGGCTACAGCGCCGCCTTCATCCTCGCCCATACTGGTGTCGTCACCCTCCCGGTCAAGGTTCCGGGGCTGCCCGCCCCCCGAGCCAAGGAGCACCAGCCATCGGCATCGTCATCGTCGGCCAGCCCTGCGCCTACGAATCCGCCCACCTCGACCAGCGACTCCCCCCAGCGACGGCGCTCATCTTCGACCCGTCCGCGCCGCTCCCGAACCTCGCCCAGCCAGCCTGCGACCAATGTGTCGCCGACCACGCCGCGTCCGGGCACACCTACCAGCTCCACTGGATCTGCCCCGACCACCGCAAGCACCAGCCCCCCAAGCAGCGCCGCCCCGCCAAGCACGACCGCCCCCACCAGCACCACCCGGCCGGCGCCCACGACCACCAGCCCAGCGGCGACCCGCCCCCCGGGCCAGCAGCCTGATACCACCAGCGGCCCGGCCACGGGGTAAACTCCGCCCGCCGAATCTCACCCCGACCAGGAGGTCCCCACCAGATGAACCGCCGACGCTGGAGCGTCATCGCCGTAGCCGCCATCATCGCGGCCACCCTCGGCGCTCTCGGCACCCTCGCTAGCCTGCCCGCCGGAGCCCAGACCACCACGACCCCGTTCCGGGTCCTCGGCACTCTCGGCTACCGCAGCGTCCACGTCGTCCACGGGTCCATGGCGTATGACGCCGTCCAGAGCATCCAGTACGGGGACACCAACGGCAACGCAGGTTGGGACTCCGAACGGAGCCGGTGTGCCGTTTGGGAGGACTCCGGCGTCAGCCGCGTCATCATCTACTCCTGCCAGGAGCAGCAGCTGTTCCCCGACGGCCCCGACGCCGGGACGGCCCCGGACTGGCGGGTGGTGCTCCGCAACCCCGACGACATCCGCGGCACCCAGACCCGAGCGTTCGCGATCTCCTACACCCCCCACGAGCGGTTCTGCGCCAACCCCAACCAGTTCCGGCTGACCCAGACCGCGAACGTGCACGGCGCCCGCCGCTCCTCGGACGGCGTCCTGTTCAACCGGATCTCCTACTCCAACAAGGTCTGGGCCCGCATGCTGGCCTCCGACCCGGCCTGCCGGCCGCCGATCCCGACCCCGACCACCTCGAGCACGACGACCTCGACGACCACGGCTCCGGCTCCGGCCGCTGACCTTGCCCTGGCGGCTAGCCATAACCCGCCGTCGCCGCTGAACGGCGAAGCCTTCACCGTCGTGTTCGCCGCCGGGAACGAGGGCACCGCCACCGCCAACGGCGCCAGCTTCACGGTCAACCTCCCCGACGCCTGGACCGGCGTGACCGCCGACGTCCCCGGCGGGACCTGCACCGTCACTGCCGGCACCAACGTGGTGACCTGCCAGCTCAACGACCTCACCGCAGGGGAGAGCAACCTCATCTCAATCCACGTTGCCGACGCCCACGGCGCCCAAGCGGTCAGCCTGACCGGGACGCTGTCCTCGACCAGCAGCGGGGTCGCTGATGCCACGGTGACCGAGGCCTTCACCATCCGCCCGGCTGCCGACCTGTCCGTCGAGAAGTCGTTCACCGGTGACCCGGTCGCCGACCTCGACGATGACTTCCAGTACGTCCTCACTATCCGTAACGCCGGCCCCGACACCGCCACCGCCCTGACCATCCGGGACACCTGGCCGGCCGGCCTGGATAGCCCGGCCCTGCCGTCGAACTGCATCTTCATCGACCCCGACGGCGACACCAACACCGGAGAAGTCGTCGAGTGCGACGTCGTGTCCCTGGCCAGCGGAGCGACCACGACCATCACCCTTGACGCCCGGACTAACGGCGAGGCCAGCGGTGACCTGACCAACACGGTCACGGTGGCCGCCGACCAGGCCGACCCCGACACCAGCGACAACACCGACACCCTGACCGTCCCGATCGCCGCCTAACGGCCGCGGACCGGCCGGGGAGAGGATCGGCCCCCCGTTCTCTCCCCGGCCACTTCCACCGCTCGCTCCGCTGTCAACCCCCCCGCCCAGCGGCGGCTACCCTGCAACCCATGAACAACGGCGACGCCACCCCACCCGTCGACGACGACCCGGTCCGCTGCGTCGCCCACTCCACCCGCACCGGCCGCCGCTGCAAACGCCTCGCCATCACCGGCGCCACCGTCTGCCCCACCCACGGCGGCCGCGCCCCCCAAGTCCAGCAGGCCGCCCAACGCCGCCGCGCCGAACAAGCCGCCCGCGAAGCCATCGCCACCTACGGCCTCCCCATCGAGGTCGCCCCCGACGAAGCCCTCCTCCAAGAAGTCCACCGCACCGCCGGCCACGTCGCCTGGCTCGCCGACCTCATCGGCGACTTCACCGACGAAACCCACCTCAAGCAGTAC
>JBKPOX010000070.1:0-1577 GCA_046733335.1 Actinomycetota bacterium
CCGGACCCCGTCGAGGCCGCCCGGGCGCTGCTGGGCGACCAGGTCGCACTGCTCGACCTGCTCGTCGGTCGGGAGGAACGGGTGCTGGCCCGGTGGGGGGATCAGCGCGGTGTGGCCGCTGCGCCGGGCCAGCTGCGTCCACGGCTGCCAGAACCGGTAGTAGCCGGTCCCGTCGGGCTGGAACGGCAACCCCAGCCAGGTCAGGGGCTCCCGCACGGCGGTGACGCCGTCGAGGTAGAACGACGGGTCGCCGCGAAGTCCGGTCATCATGTCCAGCCGATGGAGCTCGGCAGCCGGGATCGTCCAGTCCTCCGGCTTGCGGACCTTCCAGAACACTCCCGGGTATTCGGGGTCATCCATCAGCACCATCGGCTCAAGGCCGAGCGCTTCGCGGAGCTGGGCGAACGCCTCCTGGGTGTACCGCCAGCGGTCGGGTGGATGGTGGTAGGCGAACCCGGGGGAGCGGGTGGTGAGGACGAGGACCCCGCCGGGGCGGAGGACGGCGACCATGTTGGTCAGGGCCAGCGCCCAGTCCTCGGCGTGCTCCAGCATCTCGGTCGAGACGACGACGTCGAAGCTGTCCCGCCCGAACCGCTCGGCCAGCCGGGCGGCGTCGACGACCTCGTCCACCCCAAGGCCGGCGACCACGTCCACGCCCGTGTAGGACGCCGGGCCGCGGGCCTCGACCATCCGTCGCACCGACCCGTTGACGTCCAGGCTGCCGACCTCGAGCACGTCTTTCCCGGCGACCTCCCTGCTCTGGAGGGCGCCGTAGGCGAAGAACCCGAGGACCGACCCGTGCACCTATACTCCCCCCGGGAGGTCCGGGCGGCCGAGGAAACCGCAGGCAGCAAAACCCTCGCGGGCGGGTGGGTGCTGGGTTCTGAACCGCGGTGAGGTGTCCCAGTTCAAGTTAGGCGCCGGCCCTTCCACTATCCTGCTCCTGGGCGTGCGAGGCGATCCCTCGTGGGCGACTGGTCCCGAAAGAGCCGTGCCGCGGCTACCGGAAGGTGGATCAGGGTCCTTCCGTACCGGTAACCGGGGCGCCACCTCATCAGGTCAGCGTGGCCTTCCCGCAGGTCGCCGTCGGGGGTGCGGTCGTGGTGATGGCCCACAACCGATGCTCGAGGGTCTGCACCACCGCCGGCGTGATCCAGCTCGTACCCGTGCCGGGGCCGTCTCCCCACAGGGTGCTCGGGTCGGCCGTCTCCGCCGTCCAGGACAGCTGAGACGGGTTGTTCTCGATGGTGTCGTCGCCGATCCGGATCGCCCCCACGTTCGGCAACGCGTGGTAGACGTACTGCTGCTGCCCGGACGCCGAACACGCCCCGGAGCCGGCGACGCGCTGCCACACCTCCAGGCTGATCCGGTTCGTCCACTGGCCGCTCTTGACCGTGAAGCCGGCCCCGGTGACCAGCGGCGACCCGACCGACAGGGTCCTCGTGTTCATCAGGTACGACATGAGCTCGGGGTCGACCTTGGCCATGGTCACGGTCACCTGGAACCGCTTGAACGCGCTGTCGTCCTTCTGGTTGACGATGATCTGCCCGTCGGCGTTGCGGAGGATGAACTCGGTG
>JBKPOX010000071.1:0-9387 GCA_046733335.1 Actinomycetota bacterium
TCTGAAACTGGCCGAGGCGCTACTGGTGCTGCCGCTGGCGCGGCGACGTCTGCCGGCGGCGCGGCTTCCCTTTGAGGACGTGCGGGTGGTAAGCGCCGCCGCGGGGACGATCCTGCTCACCTCGCTGCTGCGTAAGCGACTACCAACCAGCGCCGCGCGCGAGGGGTTGGTGCAGGCGATCGGCGCCGTGCCGGCGCTCGTCGCCCTCAGCGACCGCGACCTCGCCGCCTACCACGGGGTCGAGCACAAGGCGATAGCCGCCTACGAGCGCGGCAGCGCCGACGTGGCGTCGGTGCCGAAGGAGCACGACCGCTGCGGCTCCAACCTCGTCGTGCCGATGATGCTGCTCTCCGGCGGTGGGACGGTCCTGCTCGAGCGCCTGGTCGAGAGCCCCAGCGCCGCCGCCCGCGCCGGGGTCGGCCTCGGCGGCGCCTCGGTCGCGGTCGAGATGTTCGCCTGGAGCGACCGCCACCACGGGCAGCCGCTGGCCGAGGCCTTCCACACCCCGGGCCGCGAGATCCAGCGGCTCTGGGCAACCAAGGAGCCGAGCGCCGAGCAGCTCGAGGTGGGGATGGCGGCGATGGGGGAGATCCTCCGGGTCGAGGAAACCGGTTAGCTGTTCCTCGTGGGCGCATGGCGCCCAGGAGGAACAGCAGGGCGCAGCTGCATAGACTGGCAGCGCGTGTTCGCAAGGATCGACCACATCGGAGTCGCCGTCGAGGACGTCGACGCCGCGATCGCCCTCTACCGGGACAGCTTCGAGATGGAGCTCGCCCACCGCGAGACGGTCGAGTCCCAGGGGGTTGAGGCGGTTCTGCTCGACGTCGGCGAGGGCCACGTCGAGCTGCTGGCGCCCCTCGGTCCCGACACCCCCGTCGGCAAGTTCATGGCCCGGAACGGGGCTGGCCTCCACCACGTCGCCTATGCGGTCGACGACATCGACGCCACGCTGGAGAAGCTGGCCGGGGCCGGGCTGCAGCTGATCGACACCGAGCCGCGGGTCGGCATCCGCGAGAGCCGCGTCGCCTTCCTCCACCCGCGCTCGACCGGTGGGGTCCTGACCGAGATAGTCGAACCAGCTGGAGGTCACTGATGGCTGATGCGCAGCGCGTCGAGATCGGCTTCGAGGGCGGCCAGGTGATCTCCACCCGGCTCGCCGACGAGGACCTCAAGGACCTGCGGGGGCGGCTCGAGCAGGGGGGCTGGCACGACCTTCCGACCGAGGACGGGACGATCGCCCTCTACCTCGGCAAGGTCTCCTTCGTCCGCATCGAGTCTGGCGCCCACCAGGTCGGCTTCGGCCTGGGCGCCTAGTCGGGCAGGTGCGACCGCGGCACCTACTCGGCGCCGCCGTCGGCGCCACCCTGGCCGCTGCGCTGTGGTGGCGCAGGAACCCCTCCGCCTGCCCGTACGGGCAGCGCTTCTGGGTGGAAGCGCCGCACCCCTTCATCACCCGCGAGCGCCTGCGCGAAGTGCTGCGGCCCGAGCCGGGAGAGCGCCTGCTGGAGATCGGCGTCGGCACCGGCTATTACAGCCTCGACCTGGCGCGGTGGGTGGAGCCGGAGGGCATCCTGGAGCTGTTCGACCTCCAGCAGGAGTTCCTCGACCACGTGATGCGGGCGGCGGGCGAGCGCGGCCTGACGAATTTGGCGCCCACCCGCGGCGACGCGACCGACCTCCCCTACGAAGACGCCTCGATCGACGCCGTCATCTTGACCGCCGTCCTCGGCGAGATCCCTGACCGAGAAGGCGCCCTGCGAGAGATCCGCCGCGTTCTCAAGCCAACTGGCCGCCTCGTTGTGGGCGAGCTGTTCGGCGATCCGCACTTCACCTCACGATCCAGCCTCGAGCGCTTGGGCGCGAAGGCCGGTCTCGAGCTGGTCGAGCAGTCCGGCCCTCGGTGGGGTTACTTCGCCCGCCTGAGCCCCAGCTAGCCGTCCCCTACCGCAACCGCAAGCGGTCGTATCTCAGCGCCGTCCGCGCCGCGTTCCCACCGGGCCCGCCGTGCAGCCCACCTCCAGGGTGCGCCGAGGAGGAGGCCAGGTAGAGGCCGCGGACGGGAGTGGTGGGGCGGCCGAGCCCGGGGTAGGGGCGGAAGAGCGCCTGCTGGTACAGCTGAGCGGTGCCGCCGTTGATCGCGCCGCCGACCAGGTTGCGGTTGTGGCGCTCCAGGTAGAGCGGCGTCTGGATGTGGCGCTTGAGGATGCGGCTGCGGAAGCCGGGGGCCATCCGCTCGACCTGTTCCTCCATCCGGTCGGCGAAGCGCTCGGCGTCCTCTCCATCCCAGTCCCCGCCCAGCTCGCCCGCCGCGTCGCGCGCCCGGCCCTGGGGGACGTGGGCGTAGGCCCAGGCGCTCTCGGTTCCCTCGGGATGACGGGAGGGATCGACCATCGAGTACTGGCCGAGGACGAGGAACGGATGCGCCGGGATCTTCCGTTCGGCGAGCTGCACCGTCGCCTGCGTCAGCCCGTCCATCCCCACCGCGACGTGGACGGTGCTCGCCCGCCGCGCCTCCTCCGCCGCCCACGGGATCGGCTCGCGCAGCGCCCAGTTGACCTTGAAGGTCGAGTTGTCGTACTGGTAGCGGCGCAGGTCCTCGCGGACCCGGTCGGGGACCGCCTCACGGGGCAGCATCTCCCGCAGCAGCGCCGGCGCCCCGCAGTCGGCGAGGATCGCGCGCCGCGCCTCGAAGCGCCTGCCGTCGGCCGCGAGCGCGGCGCGGGCGCGGCGACCCCTCACCTCGATCCGCTCGATCGGCGTCCCGCAGAGGACCTCGCCCCCCTTGGCGCGCAGCCGCCGGACCAGCGCCGCGGTGATGTTCCCGGAGCCTCCCGCGGCAACCGGGAAGCCGTGCTGCTGCCCGAGCCCGCAGAGGACCCAGCCGAAGAGGCCGCCGCCGGAGCTGTCGGGGGTGAGGTCGGCATGGAGGGCGTTGCCGGCGATCAGCCAGGCGGCGCCCTCGCCCCGGAACTCCTCCTCCGCCATCCGCCGCGCCGGCAGCAGCGAGAAGCGGGCGAAGTCGGCGAGCCCGCGCGGGCCGAGCTTCCCCAGCATCCCGAGGCTCGGGCGGACCGGCGGCAGGGGCGTCAGCAGCGCCCCGACCAGGTGGGGGCCGGCCTTGCGCCAGAGCCCGAACAGCCGTCGCCAGGCCTCGCCGTCGCCGGGCGCGAAGGCCTCCAGCGATGCGCAGGTCTCCTCCAGGTCCATCGAGAGCAGGGCGCAGCGCCCGTCGGGATGAGGATGGGCGACGACGCCGCGGGCGCTGCGCCACTCGACCCCGTAGGACTCGAGCTCGAGCGGCCTGACGTAGCGGGAGGCGAGGGTGAGCGGGTAGAAGGCGCTGTAGAGGTCGTGGACGAAGCCCGGCTCGGTCACTTCCCCGCTGCGGACGGCGCCCCCGGGCTCCGGCTGCTCCTCGCAGACCACCACCTCCCAGCCGGCGTCGGCGAGGTGGTTGGCGGCGATCAGGCCGTTGGGCCCGGCGCCGACGACGACCGCGTCGACCACCACCTCAACCCCGCCCGATCGCTCGCCGCATCCCGTCCCAGGCGCCGAGCGCCTTCGTCGTCACGCTCGGGCGCCCGCCGAACCCGCCGTCGGTCTCGCCGCTCCCCTTGCCGCCGCCGAGGGCGCCCTCGGCGGCGGGTCGGTCCCCCGCCGTGTGCTCGAGCCGCGCCAGCGCCCGCATCGCCCGCCGCGCGAGGCTCCCGAAGTGCGAGTAGAAGGCGACCTGCATGCGGGCGAAGCCGCCGACCGTGAGCTCGTCGCGCGGAAGGCGGATCACGTCGACGACCGCCGCGGCGACCGACTCGGGCGTGTAGAGAGCGAGGGTCGGAGGCGAGGGCGGCAGCAGCCCGGTCGAGCTCTCGAGGTTGCTCCACAGGGGCGTGTCGACGGCGCCGGGGTGGACCAGCGAGAGGGTCACCGAGGAGCCGCTCTCCTCGAGCTCGATCCGGACCGTCTCGAGGAAGCCGGCGAGGCCGTGCTTGGAGGCGGTGTAGGCGGCCATTCCCGGCAGCGGCATCTGGGCGGCGATCGAGCCGATCGCGACGACGGCGCCGCGGGAGCGCTCCAGGTGGGGAAGGGCGGCGCGGACCGTGTCGACGGTGCCGCCGAGGATGGTCTTCACGGTGGCGTCGAAGTCGCCGGGGTCGGTCTCGGTGAAGCGGCCGAAGGAGAGGGCGGCGGCGGCGGTGACGACGACGTCCAGGCCGCCCAGCTTTGCCGCCGCCTCGTCGACGGCCGCGCTCAACTGCTGACGGTCGGTCACGTCGGCGGCCAGCGCCAGCGCCTCGGCTCCGCCCTCGGAGAGCCTGCGCCGCGCCGCCGCCAACCCCAGCTCGTTGCGCGCGAGCAGGGCGAGCTCCGCCCCCTCCTGAGCCAGCTGCTCGGCGATGGCCAGGCCGATGCCGCTGCTGCCGCCGGTGATCAGGACGCGCTGGCCGGCGAGCTCCCGGCGCTGGATCGGGTCGCCCTCGGGCGTTCCCTCGACCAGCCTCTTGAGGCGAGCCAGCGCCTCGGCGTTGCGGACCCGCAGGACCGTGTCGAAGAGAGGGTTGGAGGCGAGAAGCGAGGTGAGGCGGTCGCCCGGGCGCTCCTCCATGGTCAGCTCGGTGCCGCCCGCCCCCTCGCGCAGGCCGAACTCGATCGTCGCCGTCCCCAGCGGCCGCGCCTTCGCCTTCAGCGCCAAGCGCCGCGGCGGGTCGACCTCGGTCACCTCGGTGTGGTCGTTGAGCCCGATCGGCCAGGTCCCGACCTTGTGGTGGAAGCGCGAGCCGACCTCGGGGAAATCCTCGTCGTGATCTCGCAGGCCGGCGGCGCCGACCACCCAATCGGGATAGCGGCAGGGATCTGAGAGGACCGCGAAGACCTCGGCCGGCGTCGCGTCGATGTGGACTCGGTTACGCGCCACGGCCGCCCTCGGCCAGGGCCCCCACGTCCTCGCTGGGGCCCGCCTCGTAGATGCCACCGATGGTCACTACAGGTGGTTTCCCGATTCCGCCCCGGTTCAAGCCGGGGAGCCGAGAACCCCCTGTGCGATCTCGCCTATAGAGGGCCGATCCCGTACGCGCAAGATCGGAACAATTTCAGCACTGGAAACGGTTATTTCGGTGTAAGTTCGTTGAATCGACACTCCGGATCAGCATCGTCGCGGGAACGACGACGGCTGGGAGTGGGGAGAGGCACAGAGGGTCTGTCTTCGAATGGCCTATCGCTACGCGAGCAATCCGAGCGAAGCTGAGGACATAGCTCAGGATGCCTTGCTCCGGGCCTGGCGTCGGCGCTCCACCCTGCGCGATTCCGATCGCCGCAACCAGTGGCTGGCCGCGATCGTCCGCAACGAGGCCTTCCGCCAGCACGCGCGGGTGCGGCCCGATCCGACAGCGACACTCGAGTTCCGCGAGGGGGCGGAGGACGCGCGGGTGCTGGCGACGGTCGAGCTGGCCGACCTGCACGCGGCACTCGAGCGGCTCAGCGACCGCGACCGTCGCATCCTCGAGATGCGCTACGAGGAGGACCTCACCCATCCGGCGATCGCACGCCGCCTCGGGATCCCGGAAGGGACCGTGAAGGTCCGCCTGCACCGCGCGCGCGCCAAGCTCCGAATCCTGTACGTCGGGGCGACCGCGGCGACCTGAAGTTGGGACCGCTGTACAAGGACGGCGGCGCCTGAGCTGACGAACATCTCCCCATGGAGACCGCGGCCCGCCAGATCGTCGCCTTCGGCGGCGGGGGCTTCTCGATGGAGTCGGGCAATCCCCTGCTCGACGAGTACGTCCTCGGGCTGACCCGGACCGAGCGGCCGCGGGTCTGCTTCCTCCCCTCGGCCAGCGGCGACGCCGACCACTACGTGGTCCGCTTCTACCGCGCCTTTTCCGCCGATCGCTGCGAGCCCAGCCACGTCTCCTTGTTCCGGCGCGAGCGGGGCCCGGCGGATCTGCGGCACCACCTCCTCTCCCAGGACCTGATCTACGTCGGCGGCGGCAGCGTCCTCAGCCTGCTCGGCGTCTGGCGCGCGCACGGGATCGACTCGATCCTGCGCGAGGCGTGGGAATCCGGGGTGATCCTCTGTGGCCTCTCCGCCGGCTCGCTCTGCTGGTTCGCCGAGGCCGTGAGCGGCTTCCACGGTGAGGCGAGGCGGCTGCGGGGGCTGGGGCTCCTGCCGTTCAGCAACTGTGTCCACTACGAGCGCGGCTCGGCCCGGCGCGAGGCCTACCAGCGCTTCCTGCTCGCGGGGATGCGCGGCGGGTATGCGGCCGAGGACGGGGCGGCGCTGCACTTCGTCGGCGAGGAGCTGGCCCGGGTGGTGGCCTCGCGTCCGCGGGCGCGGGGTTACCGGCTCGACGTTGCCGGACCGCGGGTGGTCGAGATGCAGATCGCGACCACCTACCTGGGCGGTCGCCCGCCGGTGCTGGCCGCACCCCTGCCGGAGGCGCTCTCGACCGCTCCCGCCGCATGAGCGGGAACGGGCGCCTTCCCCGGTCCTCGACTCCCGTGCGGCGGATCCTCGCCCTCGGTGGCCACGAGTTCAGCCCGCGGCCCCCCGACCGGGCGGTGTGCGAGCTGCTGCTGCGGCTGGCCCGCGAGCGCGGCACCCCGCGGCCGCGGATCTGCATCCTGCCGACCGCCAGCGGCGACACCTCCGAGCAGATATCGAACTTCTACTCGGCCTTCGCCGAGCGCCCCTGCGACCCCTCGGACGTCTCGCTCTTCCGCCTCGGGCGGCGGCCGCTGGCGCTGCGAGACCATCTCCTCTCCCAGGACCTGATCTACGTCGGCGGCGGCAGCATGGTCAACCTGCTGGCGGTCTGGGAGGCGCACGACGTCGCCTCGATCCTCAGCCTCGCCTGGCGCCAGGGCGTCGTCCTCGCCGGCCAGAGCGCCGGGGCGATGTGCTGGTTCGATGCGGGGATCACGAAGTCCTCGGGAAGGCCGCAGGCCGCCGCCGGCCTCAGCCTCCTCTCCGGCAGCCTCTGCGTCCACTACAACAACGAGCCGGAGCGCCGAGCGGCCTACCTCGGCGCGGTGGCCGGTGGGATGCCGAGCGGCTACGGCCTCGACGACTACGCCGGTCTCCTCTGGGAGGGGGAGGGTTCGCCCTCGGCCCTGACGGCGCGCCGAGGCGCCCGCGCCTACCGGGTCAGCTCCCGCGCGGGCGAGGTGCTCGAGGCGCCGCTGCCGGCCCGCTTCCTTCCCGCCCCCGCCCCCGCCGCCCTGCGCGAGGACATCGCCGAGTTCCGCCGCATCAAGACGATGCGCAAGCGGGCCGGCTGGTTGGGCTGAAGCCTCGAAGCTGCAACGGTCTTGTCGCTGAAGATCTGCGTTCAGCGCGCCTCGCGTCGCAACTTTCTGTCTACAGTTCTGCCATCATGGAGGCGCTGAGGATGGAGACCCCGATGCAAAGCTGGAACGACGACAGGCTCGACGAACTGAACCGCCGGGTGGAGCTGTGCGCGACGAAGAAGGAAATGAACCTTCGGTTCGATGCGGTCGATCGGCAGTTCGACGAAGTGAACAAGCGGCTTGACCGGATCGGCAGCCGATTGGATCGGATCATGTACGTGTTCATGGCAACGGGGCTGGGACTTGGGCTCACCGCGCTGCTCGATTCCTTCCGCTGACGCCGAGAACGGAGTCGGACGAGGGAGCTTCTAGTCCCCCGCGGCCGGCGGCGTCGTCGGATCTTCGCCCTCCTCGCCGAGTTTCTCGCGGGCGATGTAGTCCTCCGCCATGAGCAGGTTCTCGCGCGAGCGCTCGACGACGTTGAGCAGGTCGCCCATCAGCGCCACCTCCTCGACCTGCTCCTTGACGAACCACTGCAGGAACTGCTCGGCGCGGTAGTCCTTCAGCTCGCGGGCGAGCTCGAAGAGGGCGAAGATCTCCTCGCTGACCCGCTGCTCCTGCTGCAGCGCCATCCTCACCGGGGCGCTGCCGTCGGCGAAGCTGGTCTGCTGGGCCTTGATGTCCGGAATCCGCACCTCCTCGCCGACGTCGAGCAGGTACCGGATCATCATCATCGCGTGCTCGCGCTCCTCCAGCGCCTGGCGGTAGAAGAAGGCGGCGAGGCGGGGAAGGGTTTCGGCGTCGTAGTAGACGGCCGCGGCCACGTACTGCTGGGAGGCGGCGAACTCGTTCGAGATCTGCTCGTTGAGGGCGTCGGCGAAGGTCTTGTCGGGCATCTCGGCTCCTTATCGGTGCGGGCGGGACGAACCTAGCCGAAAGCGCGAATTCGGTCGGCCGAACCAGCGGTTAGGGCGACCTCACAGCCTCCAGCGGAAGCCGATCGCCTCGATCGCCGGCTCGAGCGGGCTCGCCGGCAGGCCCGGCTTGGTCGCCTTCTCGGGCTCGTTGTAGCCGCTGGGCGCGACGTCGTTTGGCGTGTCGGGATGGAAGATCGAGGCCAGGTACTGGATCTGTCCGCGTCCCTGGCCGAGCTCCGACTGACCGCCGCCGTAGGCGCCGATGCCCCGTTCCTCGCAGTAGTCGTAGGCGGCGAAGAGGTTGCGGATCGGGCCAAAGCGCGAGGGCTTGACGTTGACCGTCTTCGGCGGCGACCACGGCATCGCCTCGATGTCGGCGATCGAGTGGATCGGTGCGTCCCACGTGACTCGCTCGGAGACGGGATCGAGCAGCGGCTTCGTCTCCTCGGTCACGTCGGGGTCCTCGAGCCAGGCGTCGGGGAAGGCCTCGATCAGCTTCGCGTAGAGCTCGGGATCGGTCTCGACGTCGACGGGCGTCCCTTTGTAGAAGCCCTTGAGGTCGAGCGAGTCGACCGCGCCGGTCTCGGCCAGGGCCGCGATCAGCTCGTCGTCCCAGTCGTTGGCGGGGTCGAGCTTGAAGCGCAGCGTCGGGTAGGCGGCCAGGCGCGCCCTCAGCGGCTCGATCGAGGAGCGTTCGCCCTCCTGCCAGCCCGCGAGCCGCATCGAGTTGACGAAGTTCACCGGCCGCGGCTCGCGGCCCAGCGCGGCGGCGAGGTTGGTGCCCGCCTGGCGCAAAGCCAGGTCGAGGGCCGCCGACTCGAAGGCCCAGCGGCGGTAGTCGCGGGAGACGTCTTCGCGCTCCGGCTCCCCGGCCGGGAAGAGGTCGATGCCGTCGAGGCGGTCGCTGAACTCGGCGAAGGCGAACCTGCCGGTCAGCCCCTGCGGCGGCCCGTGGTCCTGCTGGCCGATGTGGTCGACCGCGTCGTAGACGACGTCCTCGCCGATCCCCTCGTGGCCGCCGCCGCGCAGCTTGACGATCGTCGTCAACCGTTCCATCACGCCCCAGTCGATGCTCAGGCCCTCGAACTCGCAACTATCAATTTCCAGCGGCAGGTCGGCGATGGCGTCAAAGCTGGGCACTCCGGGAGCGTAGAGGAGGAGTCGGGGGGGGGGCGGCGGTCAAAAT
>JBKPOX010000072.1:0-4598 GCA_046733335.1 Actinomycetota bacterium
GGCCGGGTTCCTCCGCGACCGGAGCGCCGCTGAGGACCACCAGCTCGTAGGCCGCCCGCAGCTTTCCCACCATGTGGGCGAAGCTCTGCAGCCCCAGCAGGGTCTCGACCTTCGCCGCCGGCCGGCCGCCGCAGACGCAGACCAGCGGCTCGGTCGCGACGGCCGCCGCCGGGCCGCCCAGCACCACCGGCTGGATCACCTCCCCTGGTTCGGCCTCCCAGCGCAGGTACTCGTGCAGGCCGGGCGCCTCGGCAAGGCCGACCTGCGCCGCCAGCCGCGGCCGCGCGAGGTCGCACTCGACGAGGATCGTGCGCCTTCCGGTGGAGCTCGCGGCGGCGGCCAGCGCGATCGAGGCGACCGCGGCCGCCTCCCCCTCCCCGCCGACGACCGCTACCCGCCGTTCCGCCAGCCGCGGCAGCACCCGCTCCAGGCTGGCGAAGTCGCTTCGCCGCAGGGACCAGGCCCGTGCCCCGGGGGGCGGGCCGGCGATCTCGGCCAGCACGGCCAGCCGCGACCGCCGCCGCATCACATCCGCTCGGGGGCGGAGATCCCCAGCAGCCCCAGCGCCGCCGCGATCGTCCGCTTCGTCGCCAGGCAGAGCGCCAGCCGCGTGGCCTCGACCCCCGCCCCCTCGGCTCCGACCACCTGGCAGTCGCGGTAGAAGGCGTGGAAGTCGGCGGCGACCGCGGTGGAGTAGGCGCAGATCCGGTGCGGGGCCCGCCGCGCCGCCGCGACCCGCACCTCCTCGGGAAATTCGAGCAGGCGCTTGACCAGGACCTTCTCGCCCTCCTGCAGCGGCGGCCGCCCGCCACCCTCGCCAATTACCTCGGGCGTCTCCCCCTCGCCGGCCTTGCGCAGGATGCTTGCGATCCGCGCGTGCGCGTACTGCACGTAGTAGACGGGGTTCTCGCTCGACTGGCTGCGGGCGAGCGAGAGGTCGAGGTCGACGGTCGTCTCGTGGCTGCGCCAGAGCATGAACCAGCGGGTGGCGTCGACGCCGACGTCGTCGAGCAGGTCGTCGAGGGTGACGAAGTCGCCGCTGCGCTTCGACATCTGCGCCCGCTCGCCCTCCTCGACCACGTGCACGAGGCTCATGATCAGCGCCTCGAAGGCCTCCGGATCGCCCCCCAGCGCCTCGATCGCGGCCCGGACCCGCGCCACGTAGCCGTGGTGGTCGGCGCCGAGGACGTCGATCAGGCGGTCGAAGCCGCGGCGCAGCTTGTCCCAGTGGTAGGCGATGTCCGGGGTCAGGTAGGTCGCCTCGCCGCTGGAGCGGATCAGGACGCGGTCCTTGTCGTCGCCGAAGTCGGTGGTGCGAAGCCAGAGCGCGTCCTCGCTGCGGTAGGTGTGGCCCCGCCGGTCGAGCTCGGCGAGCGTGGCCTCGACCTCGCCCCTTTCGTAGAGCGCCCGCTCGGAGAACCAGGTGTCGAAACGGACGCCGAAGCGCTCCAGCGTCCCCCGCATCTCCTCGAGCATCAGCTCGACGCCCCGGGCTTTCACCGCCTCCCGGTCTTCCGGGTCTACCCCCTCGCTCGCCATCCGCGCGGCGATCTCGCTCACGTACTCGCCCGCGTACCCGTCCTCGGGCGGCTCCTCGCCGCGCATCCGCGCCGCGACCGACTCGGCGAAGCGGTCGATCTGGCTGCCGGCGTCGTTGATGTAGTACTCGCGCTGGACCTCGTGGCCGGCCGCCACCAGCAGGCGCACCAGCGAGTCGCCGTAGGCGGCGTGGCGGCCGGTGCCGACGTGGATCGGGCCGGTGGGGTTGGCGGAGACGAACTCGACCAGCACCTTCTCCGGCCGCTCCGTCGGAGCCGGGCCCAGCCGCTCCCCCGCCCCTGTGAGGTCCCTCAGCGCCCGCAGGTACCAGGAGTCGGCGAGGAAGAAGTTGACGAAGCCCGGCCCGGCGACCTCGATCCGCTCCAGGTCCGGCGCCAGGGTCTCGTCGGCTTCGAGCTGGGCGCGCAGCTGCTCGGCGACCGCCCGCGGGTTGTCGCTGAGGTGGCGGGCCAGCAGCATCGCCGCATTGGAGCTGTAGTCGCCGAGCTCGGGCTTCGGCGGGCGCTCCAGGGTCGGCCGCGGCTCGCTCGCCTCCCCCTCGCGCAGCCGCCTCGACGCGCCCTCGACCGCGCCTCGCAGCGCGGCTATCGAATCGGTGGCGCTCACGGAGCCCATCGTATGGACCGAGGCTGAGCCAGGGTACGCTGCCCGCTTGCGCGCAGCGATCCTCAGCGACATCCACTCCAACCGGCAGGCGCTGGAAGCCGTCCTGGCGGCGATCGACGAGGCCGGCGTCGACGAGCTCTGGTGCCTCGGCGACATGGTCGGCTACGGCGCCGAGCCCGACGCCTGCACGGACCTGGTCCGCGAGCGCTGCGGCACCTGCCTCGTCGGCAACCACGATCTGGCGCTGCTGGGGGCGATCGACGTCGGCACCTTCTCCGAGGGCGCCGCGGTCGCGGTCGAGTGGACGCGGGAGCATGCCAGCCGGGAGACGCTCGACTACCTCTCCTCCCTCGACCCGACCGGCTCGCGCGAGGGCGTCGGCCTCTTCCACGCCTCACCGCGGGACCCGGTCTGGGAGTACGTGCTCTCGACCGACCAGGCGGCGGCGGGCTTCGAGGCGATGGACGAGCGGGTGGGCCTGATCGGCCACTCCCACATCGCCCTCTTCTTCGGCCGCGCCCCCGGCGCCCGTCCCGGGCACGCCCAGGGCGCCCAGGCCGAGGACGGATTCGAGGTCGACCTGCTGGAGGGCAGCTGGCTGCTCAACCCGGGGAGCGTCGGTCAGCCGCGCGACGGAGACCCGCGGGCCGCCTGGCTGGAGCTGGACACCGAGGCCTGGACGGCGGTCTGGCACCGGGTCCCCTACGACACCGGGGCGGCCGCAGCGGCGATCCGCGCCGCCGGTCTCCCGGCCGCCCTCGCCGACCGCCTGGAGGTCGGCCGTTGATCCCAAAATGCAGGGCAAATATCGATCCCGAACCTTTCTCTAGACTCGAACCATGGGCCGCCTGAGCGCACTCCTGCTCGCCCTCGTCCTCGGCGTGGCCGGCGCGCTGGCGCTGGCCTCCTGCGGCAGCGAGGGCGACGCCAAGCTGCTGCCGGGCACGACGGCGGACCAGATCGAATCCAACCTCGACCAGGTCCAGCAGCTGGTCGCGGCCGGCGACTGCGTCGGCGCCGAACAGGCGGTCGCCGGGGTCACCGCCGAGGTCGAAGGGCTGGACGACGTCGCCGGCAAGCTGAAGGCGGCGCTGGAGGAAGGCGCCGGGAAGCTGAGCGAAGTGGTCGGCCGCTGCGAAGAAGAAGATGCAGGCGAAGAAACCGAACCCGCGCTGGAACCGGATGTCGGGGCCGAGGAAGTGGAAGAAGACGAAAAGAAGCCGAAGCAGGAGAAGCCCGAGAAGGAGGCCGAGGAACCGGCAGAAACCGAGGAAGGGGAACCCGAAGCGGAAGAAGGGCCCGAGCTGCCGCCGCAGTCGAACGGCAAAGGCGAAGAAAAAGCCGGTGGCCCTTCCGTGCAGCCGGAAGCCGAAGAAGCGCCCTCGGGCGGCGTCAGCCCCAGCGTGGGGGTCGAATGATGGAGGCCGGGACGCTCTCCGGGCGCTACGAGACCGCCGAGAAGCTCGGCACCGGCGGGATGTCGAACGTCTACAAGGCGACCGACCGCATCCTCGAGCGCACGGTCGCGGTCAAGGTCCTCGCCGAGCACCTCTCCGACGACGAGCGCTTCGTCGCCCGCTTCAAGCGCGAGGCGCTGGCGGTGGCGAAGCTGATCCACCCCAACATCGTCCAGGTCTACGACACCGGCGTCGACGACGGCCGCCACTACATCGTCATGGAGTACGTCGAGGGCCGCTCCGGAGCGCAGATCCTGCAGCGGCAGGGGCCGGTGGAGCCGGAGATCGCGGCTGAGATCGGCGCCCAGGCCTGCGCCGGCCTCGACTATGCGCACCGGCGGGGGATCATCCACCGCGACGTCAAGCCCGGCAATCTGATGGTCGTCGGCGGCCCGGTCGGCGGCGGCGAGATGATCGTCAAGCTGACCGACTTCGGGATCGCCCGCGCGATCGAGCAGACGCGGATCACCCAGGTCGGCTCGGTGGTCGGCACCGCCGCCTACCTTGCGCCCGAGCAGGTGCGCGGCGAGGAGGCGACGCCGGCGACCGACGTCTACGCCCTCGGCGTCGTCCTCTACCAGTTCCTCACCGGGCGGCTGCCCTACGAGGGCTCCTCGCTCGCCGAGCTGGCGGTGCGCCAGCAGAACGAGAAGCCGTTGCCGCCGAGCACCTACGACAGCGAGGTGCCGGAGCCGCTCGGGGCGGCGGTGCTGCGGGCGCTCGAGGGCGACCCGGGCCGGCGTTACGCGAGCGCCGAGGAGCTGGCGAGCGGCCTGCGCCTGGGCCTCGAAGGCGAGGACGTGACGCTGCCGCTGGACGCGGGGACCGCCGCCACCAACGTCCTCGGCGGCGAGACCGCGGCGACCCGCCACATGGGCCGCGACACCGGCCAGACCGAGTACCGGCCGCCGGCCTCGCAGACGAGGCGGCCGGCGCAGCGTCCAGTCGCGCCAGCGCCCGCTCCCGCCCCAGCCG
>JBKPOX010000073.1:0-4296 GCA_046733335.1 Actinomycetota bacterium
ACCAGGTCTTGAACTGCTGATACTCGGCGGCCTCACGGCGCTCCTCGGCCAGCAGGGCCTGGTGGCGGTCGAGGAACGCCTGGATCTGCCCGCCGGTGATGACCCACCGGCCGGTCCGGGGGAGGCCGGCGACGTGCTCGAACTTGAATTTCTGCACCAGCCGGCGGGGGGCCGGCTCGTCGAGGTAGTCGGCCAGGATGGAGGCGGCGGTGTCGGCCGCGCCGGCGCCGGGGTAGCCCCACTCGTGCCGGCGGGACTCGGGGGTGTCGGGGCGGGGGCTGTGGTCGTCGTAGACGCGGCGGCCGTGCTCCCACTGGTCGACGAACGGCAGCGGGTACTCCCGGTTAGGGGCGAAGACGAGGATGGCGGTGGCGTCGCCGCGGTCGCCGCTGCGGCTCCCCTGGTAGACCTTCTGGGGGTCCATATTCAGCCTCCTCCTCGGCCGATCCGCTTGGCGCCGCCGGGGTCGAGCCGCCGCGGCCGGGGGGTGACCGCTTCCAGCTCCTCGACCCGACGGGCGAGCTGGGCGACGGCGGCGGTGAGGACGATGAGGGCGCCGTCGTGGTCGCCCTGGTCGATCATCCGGTTGACGTCGTGCAGGAACACGGCCAGGTCGGCCGGGCCGCCGTTGGGGGCGCCGCCGGCGGTCACGACCGCCACCAGCCCGTCTCCTCAGCGAACCGGGCGACCAGCGCGACCCCCTGGGCGTACGCCTGGGCCTCGTTGAAGGTCGCGGCCTTGAGTGGCGGCCCGTAGTCGGACCGGACCTCCCAGAAGCCTTGGATGGTCCGCCAGTAGGAACGGATCACGCCGAGGTCCTTGAGTTCGCGGAACTGCTGGCGGAGGTGCTTGACCCGCTCGTCGCGGGCGCGGACCTTGTCGGCGACCGCGTGGATGAGGGCGTAGTCGGTTGCCATCAAGGCCTCCAGGTGTAGGCGAGCATGACGGCGGCGATGACCAGGCCGCCCTGCCAGAAGCCGGCGAACAGGCAGCCGAGGGCGGCGAGGGCGAACAGGTTGAGGTCGCCGTCCCGGCGGCGTTGGGCCGGGGTGCGGGTGTCGGGGCCCCAGTAGAGGCCGACTTGCCAGAGGGCCCGCTTCCAGGGGGGGAGCTGACGGACGGCGGCCCGGAGCCGCTGGCGGGCGGCTCGGCTGGTGAGGAGCTGCCCGAGCCCGAGCCGGAAGGCGTCGGGGTCGGGATGCGGCTGGGTCATGGCCGGTCGTCCGGGTCGAGGCCGAGCTGCCGGCGTTCACGGTCGATGTGATCCTGGACCGCCTGGGTCAGCTCGGCGGCGGTGAGGCGTCGGGTCCGGGCGGCGACGCGGATGGCGTCGGCCACGTCCAGGACGGCGAAGGCGACGGCGAGGAGGCCGAGCGAGAGCGTGTAGGGGAGGACCTGGAAGAGGGCGGAGATGATCGCGCCGCCGCCGAGGATGACGACGTCGACGCGGTGGTTGATGTTGGTCATGGCTGCCCTTCCGGTGGTCGTCTGGGCCGACCCTGCAAGTGTAGGGGGACCCGTACGCTACCGTCAAGCGGGGAGGGGCTGATAGCCGCGGTCGAGGTAGGCTGCTATAGTTCCCTAGCCAATCGGACATCGCGCCCAAACAGGAGGTACCGCGATGGAGTACAAGGCAGCAGTGGCCGAGGCCCGACGGCTCGACCACGTCATCGAGGAGGCCGAGGCTACCGCCGAACAGGCCATGTGGGATCGCGCCAAGCTCTGCGCGCAGGTCCTCGACGGTGGCGTATCCACCCGCCAGTGGGCCAAGGACATCGAAAAGGATCCATCGACGGTCAGCCGGTGGGCGATCCTATGGCGCCGGTTCGGTGTTGCTGATCACCACGGCTACACCTACGGCGAAGCCTGGGAGATCGTCTCCCATCCTGATTACAAGCTGAACGAGCTACCACCGGGAGAGGTCTTCACCGGCCGACGCAACGAGCAGGCACGCCGCACCGTCCGCAACCTGCCGCCGGAGCAGAAGGCCGCGGTCGCCCGTGAGGTCGTCGAGAGCCTCCCGCCCGAGCAGGCGGCCAGCGTCGCCAGCCAGGCGCTCCGCCAGCCGGAGGTCGCCGACCGGGTCCTCCGCGACAAGGACGCCCGCCGGACAGTCCGGGACGCGGACGACCGCTACCACGTCGACCACCAGCGTGAGGCGAAGGACCGCGAGGAGCTGACCGAGCCCCGCTCGGTCCAGATCGGCGCCATGACGGCCGGCGAGTACGACCTCACCAAGGCCCGCCGCGGGTTCGAGGACGCCCTCGACAACGCCGAGACCCTGGAGCGGCACGGCTGGCCGGACGAGAGCCGGGAGCGGTTCACCGCCCTGACCCGCCGGGCGATGGCCGCCGGGGAGGCGCTCCTGGCCAAGCTGGAAGGCCGCGACCTCGACCGGGAGCTGGCCGAGCTACTCCGAGAGGACGGCTGATGAACAAGGGTCAGTACAGTCGGAAGGTGGAGGCGCACGGCGAGATCGTGTGGCGGCTGCTGGAGAAGAACCCGGGCGGCCTGACCATGGTCGACCTGATGGAGCTGTCGGAGCTGACCCGGGCGCAGGTCCGGAAGGCGTTCGAGTACATCCGGGACCTGTTCGCCGACGCCAACGATCAGCCGATCATCTACATCCCGGGTCGGCACAAGAACGTCTACAAGCTGGCCGTGGTCCCGCTGGAGTCGGACGACGACCTCCGCCGGCGGATCGCCACCTGGAAGTTGCAGATCGGTCGGGCCCGGAAGGCGATCGCGCAGCCGAGCGCGGCCAAGTGGCCGACCCAGGCGCCGCTGTTCCGTCGGCTCGGCCGGCACATGGCCGTGGTTGAGGAGGACCTCGCGGACCTGCTGAACGGGATCGGCTAGCGCCAGCGCTGGCCCGTGGCGGGCCGTCAGGCGGGACTTCCGCCGGCGGCCCGCTGCGACGTCCGGAGGTCGTCCAGGCAGTCGGCACAGGGCCGCCAGCGGCCGAACTGCCAACGGACCTGGTCCCGGTGCTTCCGCCAGCAGGCCCGGGCGGCCTCCAGCTCCCCGTCCCACCGCGTCGGCGGGCCCGCCGGCTCCAGGCTGGCCGGCCGGCGGTCGATCATTCGCCCGGCCTCGACGGCCGCCATGAACGCCGCGGCGACGGCTTCGGCCTCCTCAGGGCTCACCGGCGGCCGCCCGTCGTGCGGCGTGAAGCTGAGTCAGGATCGCCGCGTCGCCTCGACTACACCACCAGCCGGGAGCGGCGTCGCAGCGCGGGCAGGCGATGGCCATGGCCCCGGTCGGTGTAGCCGGTTGGAGGTTCCGGAGGATCTCCCGGCCTCGACGGCAGTCCGCCTCATAGGTTGCCTGCCAGTCGGCGACGATCCGCTCGGCCGCCTCCCACTCCTGAACCGTCGTTGCTGGCCAGGGGAGCAGCGCCGTAGTCGGATCGCCTGCGCGGCTTGCTGCTACGTACTGACTGGGCATCTGGTCTCCCTGGTGGTGCTAGAGCTACTAGTCGTAGTCGGCCCCGTTAGGGGCTGACAGCCACCGGCTACGCCGGTGGTCTAACAGCCTGAAGGCTTCTGGTTCTTGGGGGGGGTCCGGGGGGGCTGCGGCGGAGCCGCCGGCGAAGCGGGCTTCGCCTAACCACCTCCCTGGGTGGCCCTAACGATCCTGATTCCCCCGCTGCAGTCCGGGGACGGACCGCCGCCACCTGGAAACGCTTCGGCCCCCGGGACTACTCGCTGCCCAATGGGCACTCCCGGAGGCCGTCGCGCCGCCTTACGGTCGGGAGCGGAACACGGTGACACACTCCCGACGACCGCTAGTGTAGCGGCCGACTCGGACAGATGAAACCCGTGTTCTGCCCCGACCCCAGGCGACGGGCCGGTCCCGGGAGGATAGACCCTCGCCGCGACGATGTCCAACACCCCCGGGCAAGTCGGCTCTGGGAGCGCGGTACAGCTCGCGGCTCACGGCCCGCTTCGTCTCCTCGGCACACTCCGCGATGACGGCCCGCTTCCCCGCTTCGGTACGGCTCCGCGGGTTCGGCCCGCTCCTTGATCGCGGCACATGCTCCCGTTCCGTTGGCCCGCTCCGCGGGTCCGGCACGCTCGTGCGGCTACGGCTCGCTCTATGGACCCGGCACCCTCCCGGAGGACGACCCGCTCTCTCTACCACGGCACCAGCTCAACCTTCTTCGGCCCGCTCTACTGCTGCGGCACCCTCGGCAGCAACGGCCACGCTCCACTGGAACGGCGCCCTCCTGCGGCATCGGCCCGCTCCGTCGCCGCGGCGCGGCTCACTCGTGACGGCTCGCTCCTTCTACCAGGC
>JBKPOX010000074.1:0-4795 GCA_046733335.1 Actinomycetota bacterium
CTGGAACTTCCCCTACTACCAGGTGGCCCGCTTCGCCGGGCCGAACCTGGTGATCGGCAACACGATCCTGCTCAAGCACGCGCCGCAGTGCCCGGAATCGGCCGAGGCGATGCAGCGGATCTTCGACGACGCCGGCTTCCCCGAGGGCTGCTACGAGAACGTCTACGCGACCAACCAGCAGGTCGAGTGGGTGATCGCCGACCCGCGGGTGCGCGGCGTCTCGGTCACCGGCTCCGAGCGCGCCGGCGCCGCCGTCGCCGCGGTCGCGGGGAAGCACCTGAAGAAGGTCGTCCTCGAGCTCGGCGGCTCGGACCCCTTCATCCTGCTCGGCGCGGACGACGTGGACGAGGCCGCGCAGAAGGCCGCCGAAGCGAGGCTCGACAACACCGGCCAGTCCTGCAACGCGGCCAAGCGGTTCATCGTCGTCGACGAGCTCTACGACGAGTTCCTCGAGAGGTTCCGGGAGAAGCTGGAGGCGGCGACCCCGGGTGATCCGACCGCCAAGGGCACCGAGATCGGGCCGCTGTCCTCGCAGACGGCGGCCGACCGCCTCGAGGAACAGGTCAAGAAGGCGGTCGAGAACGGCGCCCAGGTCCTGGTCGGCGGCAAGCGCCACGGCAACTACTTCGAGCCGACGATCCTGACCGGGATCGAGCCCGGCGACGAGGCCTCCCAGGAAGAGTTCTTCGGGCCGGTTGCCCAGGTCTATCGGGTCTCCTCCGAGGAGGAGGCGGTCGAGGTCGCCAACAAGACGCCGTTCGGCCTCGGCTCCTACCTGATGACCACCGACGAGGAGCAGGCCGAGCGGGTCGCCGACCGGATCGAAGCGGGCATGGTCTACGTGAACCTGGTCGGGGCCGACAGCCCCGAGCTGCCGTTCGGCGGCTTCAAGCGCTCCGGCTTCGGCCGCGAGCTCGGGCGCTACGGCGCCGACGAGTTCGTCAACAAGAAGCTGATCCGCAGCGCCTGATCCAACTAACGCCGGGAGTGACTGCGAGCCTCCGGCGTGCTCTCTACGATCCACCCTTCGTGAGCCGGTTCCGGGGGGTCATCATTGCCATTCTGCTGGCGTTCGCCGTATTCGCGGTGAGCGCCGTCGCGGCGACGCGGGCGCAGGAAGAAGACCTGCCGCGCTGCCACGGCCGTGAGGCCGAGATCGTCGGGACCGACGGCGACGACGTGATCCAGGGGACGCCCGAGCGCGACGTGATCTGGGGCGGCAACGGCGACGACCTCATCTACAGCAGCCTCGGCAACGATCTCGTCTGCGGCGGCGCGGGGGCCGACCAGATCCATGGCGGCCGGGGCAACGACGAGGTCGACGGCGGGGCCGAGGGCGATCAGGTCAACGGCGACCTCGGCGACGACAAGATCGTCGGCGGGGCTGGCCGCAACGACGAGGTGGCCGGCGACCTCGGGATCGACATCGTCAGCGGCGGCGCCGGTGACGAAGACCTCGTCCACGGCGACTACGGCTACGACCGCATGTCCGGCGGCGCCGGCAGGGGAGACATCGCCTCGTTCGCGACCGCCCGCGCCGGCGGCAAGGGCAGCGGGGTGTGGGTCTCGCTGCAGCGGCACAAAGCCTTCGGCGACGGGCACGACAAGCTGTTCGGCTTCGAGAGCCTCGAAGGGTCGGCCTTCCGCGACACCCTGATCGGAAGCCCGCAGGGGAACGCGATCGACGGCGGCCCCGGCGACGACCATCTCGTCGGCGGCGGCGGCGCCGACACCCTCGACGGGGGTCAGGGCAGCGACGGTTGCGAGGGCGCCAAGGGCGGGACCACCTCCTGCGGCGCCGAAGCGCCGCCGAAGGCGAGCGCCTACGTCCAGCTCGACCCCACCCCCGGCGGCGGCGCCGGCCTGCAGGTGATCGGCGGCAGCGGCCGCGACCAGCTCTTCGTCGCCTTCGACGAGGTGACCCAGACCTTCAGCGTGACGGCGAAAAAGGGCCTCGCGATCAGCCCCGGCTGCTCCCACGCCCCCCACAGCGCCGCCACCGTCTCCTGCCCGGCCGAGGGGCCGGCGCGGTGGCTGATGGCCGACCTCGGCCCGGGGAACGACAGCCTGCGGGTGGAAGGGTCGCTGCTGGCGGTCGGCAGCGTCCGCTTCGCCGGCGGCCTCGGCAACGACACGATCCACGCCGGGCCCGAGGACGACCTGGTCGAGTCGGGGCCGGGTTCCGACCATATATACGGCGGCGACGGCGCCGACGGCCTGGTCGGCGGGCTTCCGGGCCCGACCTTCCTCTACGGCGAAGGCAACGGCGACCTGCTGGCCGCCGGCGGCGGCTGCGCCGGCGGTGCCCTGGTCGGCGGTCCCGGCCGCGACGACGCCTCCTTCGCGGAGACGCAGGCGCACCCGGGCGTGCTGATCATCTCCTTCCCCAAGCACGCCGCCTGGGTGACGACGGTCAAGGGCTGCGACTCGGTCCATCTCTCGCCGACCAACGAGGACATGGAGGGCTCGTTCGACTGGGACGTCCTGATCGGCGACGGCGGCCCCAACGCGATGCTCGGCCAGCCGGGCGAAGACCGCTTCTACGGCAACGGCGGCGAGGACATCATCGACGCCCGCGACGGCGTCCGCGACTTCTCGATCCAGTGCGGCGCCGGCCGGCCGCCGAGGGAGATCACCGTCCGCGGCAAAGGCGGCAAGAAGGAAACGAGGGAAATACCCGGCACCGGCGAGCCGAGCGGCCGCGCCCTCACCGACGACTTCGACCCGGCGCCCTACAACTGCGAATTCGTCAAGTACGGCGAGCCCGTCCCCGGCCTCAACGGCTGACGGACCGCATCTAGCCCCCGCGGCACACGGAAGGCCCCGAATTTTGGAGAGTCTGCGCCCCCCGGAGGGGGAGAACCCGGTGGCGTTCGTCCTTATCGGGGCATATGCCCGCAAAAGGACGAACGCCGGCGTCGCATCGGCCGCTTCAGGATCTCGCGACCCTGCAGCACGGCGTCGTTTCAATGCTGCAGTTCGTCGAACTCGGCTATTCGGTTGACGCGGTGCTGGAGTGGGCGGCAACTGGTCGGCTTAAGCGACTTCATCGGGGCGTGTATGCGGTTGGGCATCGGCAGCTGACGTGGTACTCGCATTGTTGGGCAGCTGTCCTTGCGGCGGAACCTGATGAGCGGGCGGCTTGGCGGGCTGTTGCCAGTCATCACACGGCTGCTTACCTCTGGGGGCTCTTGCGGTGGACGCCTGACTTGATGCACGTGACGGCGCCTACCCGGCGGCGGGCGAAGCGACGGTTCCTCGTCCACTTCTCTTCGATCCTGGCTGATGAGGATCGTGACGTCCGGGATGGGATCCCGGTGACGGCTGTGCCGCGGACGCTGCTGGATCTGGCGATTCGGGCGCGGCCGGAGCAGCTTGAGGGATATTTGGAGCGCGCGGAAGATCGGGAGCTGCTCGATGTGCGCGCGGTAGAGGATGTGCTCGCTCGCTCCGGTGGTCATCGTGGGCGTGGGCGGCTTGCGCAGGCCCTCGCCATCTATCAACCGGACCCTGCCTTCACGCGTTCGAGATTCGAGCGCCGCTTTCGGAGGCTCGTCGTCGCTGCTGGTCTTCCAGCTCCTTCGATGAACTACAACGTCGCCGGGCTCGAGCTCGACGCCTACTGGCCCGACCTTCGCTTCGCAGTCGAACTCGACGTCTTCGAGACCCACGGCAGCCGCGCCGCCTTCGAGCGCGACCGCCGCCGCCAGGAGGAGCTGAAGCTGCTCGGGATCGAGATGATCCCGATCACCGCGCCGCGCCTCGAGCGCGAACAGGAGGCTGTCATCCGCAACCTCGCGACCCTGCTCCAGCGCCGCCGCCAGGAGTTGGCCAACTCGCCACCGGGCCGCCGCCTCGATCCCGGCCTCCCTTGAACTAGGCTTCCCCTGTGGCACGGAAGACCGCCCAAGGGGACGAGGCCGCGGCCGTCGCGGCGGCGATCGCCCAGTTCGAGGCCGAGCTCGGGGGGGGCGCCGTCGAGGAGGCGCCCGCGACCCCCGCTTGGCAGCGGGCGGCCCTCTTGGAGGGGGTCAGCGCCAAGGAGACGATCGAGGACCTACGAGGAGGATCCGCATGGCTGTCGTGAAAATCATCGAGCTGGTCGGCAGCTCCAAGACCTCGACCGACGACGCCGCCAAACAGGCGCTGCTGCAGGCACAGGGCTCGCTGCGGAACATCCGCGCCGTCGACATCGTCTCCACCGGGATCCGCGGCGAGAACCTCGACGAGTACCGCGCCCACGTCCGCGTCGCATTCTTGATCGAGGGAACGGAGGTCGACTGATGGCAGGCACGCCGGAGCAGAGCAACGAGGTGAGGGAGGTCTCGCGCGAGGAGGCGCGCAAGCTCCTCGACGAGGGGGCCCAGCTGGTCGACGTGCGCGCCGACCACGAGTGGGAGGCCGGCCGGATCGCCGGCGCCGCGCACGTGCCGCTGCCGGAGCTGCCGCAGCGCACCGGCGAGATCGACAAGGACCGGCCCGTGGTCGTCTATTGCCGTGGCGGCAACCGCTCCTCGATGGCAACCGCCGCGCTCAACGACGCAGGCTTCGACGCCGTGAAGCTGAGCGAGGGGATCGTCGGCTGGGCGGGGGACGAGCTGCCGCTGGAGCCCGAGAGCGGCTACGTCGCC
Source organism: Actinomycetota bacterium (assembly GCA_046733335.1). GTDB lineage: Bacteria > Actinomycetota > Thermoleophilia > Solirubrobacterales > 70-9 > VAYN01. The sequence goes on from JBKPOX010000074.1 coordinate 4,632, forward strand.
GACTCGGGCGAGGCCGCGGCGATCCTGCAGGCGCAGAAAAAACCGTCGCATAGCTGATTTGCAGCCCCTTTCTCCGCCTCCCCAACCCTCAGGAATTTAAATACCTGAATCCCAATCGGGTTTGCTACCTTTCTGCTCATGGAGGTAGCCGTCGCAGAGAACAA
>JBKPOX010000075.1:0-12233 GCA_046733335.1 Actinomycetota bacterium
GCCTACGGCTGGCCGCTGGCGCGCCTGGCGCGGGCTCTGGCGCCGGCGCCGGAACCCGTCCGCGGACCGGCTGGCCTGCCGCTGGCGCCGGTCGACTTCCGCCGCTGCCGCTCCGCCAGCTGCGCCGTCTACGCCGGCCCCCACCTCACCGCCTCGGGCCGCCGCACCACCGCCTTCACCGAGCTGGTCGACCGGCGCGCGTCGAGCGGCTGGGTCGAGATCGTCTACTGGCTCTACCGGCCGACCCTGGGCTGGCAGCGGGTGCCGCGGCGCGCCACCGCGACCGACGTCGAGGCCGCCGCCGACGTCGAGGTCCTGCTGCGGGACGACCCGGCCCTGGTCCCGCTCGAGACCCTCGCCGGGCGAAACCACTACGAGTTCCCGGCCGCCGAGGAGCCGCCGTGGCGGTGGCGCGTCGCCGGGCGCTTCCCGGGCTGGTCGAGCTAGGAGGAGGTCGCCCGTGCCGCCTTGTCGCTCTCGGCTTCCTCCTGCGCCTGCTTGACCAGCCCGCGCCAGTCGGTGGTCCGGAAGACCAGCAGGATCGCCGCGAACCCCAGGACCACCGACCAGGCGGCCATCGCGATCTGCGTCCCGACCGAGAAGGAGAGGACGGCGGTGCGCGAGGGGCCGCTGAGCGTGGCGACGAGGAGCGCCTGCTGGGCGCCGGCGCCGCCCGGGGTGAAGGGGACGACGTTGGCGATCGCCTGCACGCTCATCACCAGCATCACGCTGCCGATCGAGCCGTCGATCCCGAAGGCCTCGAGGAAGAACCAGAAGGCGGCGAAGCGGAAGAGCCAGCCGAGCCCCTGCCAGGCCGCGACCTCGCGCAGGTATCGGCCCGGCTCGGCGAGGATGACGAGGCCCTGCCGGACCCGGGCCCAGAAGCGGCGCACGCGGTGGGCCAGCAGGTAGATCGCGATCGCGATCGCCAGCAGCGTCACCCCGACCGTGATGAAGAAGAGGTTCGGGTGGTCGGCCCAGAAGGAGATCTCGAAGGCGGGCAGGTGGGGGATCTGCGGCAGCGGCGGCAGCAGGCCCTGGGTGATCGCGTAGAGCAGGACGAGGATGCCGACGGAGGTGTCGAAGACGGTCTGGACGAGGAAGGAGGAGGTGACCGCCGGATAGGAGGAGTCCGGGATCTGGCGTTTGACGAGGAACACCTTGGTGACGTCGCCCGCGTGGGCCGGCAGGACGGCGTTGATCCCGGCCCCCGCCAGGTAGGCGGCGGCCAGCGGCGGGTAGGAGATCCGCTTCTCCGGATAGGAGGCGCGCAGGACGTTGCGCCAGGCCCAGGCGCGGCAGAGCTGCATCGCCAGCAGGCAGGCGAGGGCGAGGGCGAACGTCGTCCAATCGATTTCCGAGAGGTGGCGGAAGAATTCGGCGGCTCGGTTGAAGAACGCCTCGAAGTTGCTCTGGAGATTGCCCACGGGCATCGCAGCTAGACTAGCCACGCTCGTGCCGGATACCGACACGCACACGCTCCCCCAGACCGCCGCCCTGGACCCCGCCGACGTGGCGATGTGCGACCGTGCCCGCGAGCGCTACACCGCGGACCGCAAGAGCCGCTGGCGGAAACGCCGCAAACGCCACGCCCAGCTGCCGAACCTGATCATCATCGGCGGCCTCAAGTGCGGGACGACGAGCATCCACCACTACCTCGGCCTCCATCCGGAGATCCAGATGTCGAAGCCGAAGGAGCTCAACTTCTTCGTCGAGGAGCTGAACTGGGACCTCGGGCTCGACTGGTACGCGAGCCGCTTCGACGACCGCTTCAAGGTGCGCGGCGAGTCCTCCCCGCACTACACCAACCAGCCCCGCTACGACGGGGTGGCCGAGCGGATCCGGCAGAACTGCCCCGACGCGCGCCTGCTCTACATGGTGCGGGACCCGATCAAGCGGATCCTCTCGCACTGGGTGCACGCAACCGGCGCCGGCTACGAGACCGGCGACCTGGTCGAGGTCCTCTCGCGGCCCGACACCTCCTACATGAACCGCTCCAAGTACTGGATGCAGCTGCAGCCCTACCTGGAGCGCTTCGAGCACTCGCAGATCGAGATCATCAGCCAGGAGGAGCTGCAGACCGAACGCGAGGAGACGATGCGCAGGGCCTTCGCCTTCGCCGGCGTCGACGAGACCTTCACCTCCGAGCAGTTCGACCGCGAGTGGGAGAAGTCGAGCGCCAAGCAGGGCGACAAATACCAGTTCATGGAGAAGCTGATCAAGCTCCCCGGCTTCCGCTCGTTCGACCGCAACTTCGACCGCCTCCCCGAGTCGATGCGCTGGCTGGTCGAGAAGGTCGTCCACGATCCCGAGAAGCCCCCGGCCCCGAAGCCGAAGCTGCCCGACGACCTCTTCGAGACGGTCCGCAGCCGCTTCACCGAGGACGTCGCCGAGCTCCAGAAGTTCGCCGGCCGCCGCTTCGCCGGCTGGCACGACTACTCGTAATCCCCGCCAGGTCGCGCTTCCAGCGGCGCGTTTCGGACCCGTTTTGACCGCTGCAGCGTGCGCCATACTGGCTGGCGCGCCAGCCCGGAGCGATACGGGGGCGGGTCGTTGGTGGCAACCCGCCCCTTTCCCTCCCCTACTGGGTCTTGGTCATGGAGATCGCCGGGAACGCCGGGTCGCTCTTGATGAAGGTCATCGCTTCACCTCCTTCCTTCAGTCGCTGGGACTAGGCGACCCCGGCTTTGCTGGGAAGGTTTAAAGCGGGTTTAAGAACCGGCGCATTTACGGGAGAAGGAATGGAGGAATAATCTGTACCGGACGACGAGCCAAGTGGAGTAGGAGGGTGGGATGAACAAAGGATCAGGAAGGAAGCTGGGAGCGCGCGACATGCGCCCGAAGAAGAACACGGAAACGGCCGGCAGACCGGCCCACGAGCAACTACTCAAAGGCCTGAGCCATCCAGTGCGCGTCGAATGCCTGACCGTTCTGGCGGAACGGGTGGCCAGCCCGCGAGAACTAGCGGAAGCTCTTGATGAGGATCTGAGCAACGTCAGCTACCACGTACGGGTGTTGAGCGAGCTCGGCCTAATCGAGCTGGTGAACGAGGAACCGGTGCGGGGCGCGGTTGCTCACTTCTACAAAGCCGTTGAACGACCGCTGCTCTCCAAGGCTGATTGGGAAAAGCTGGCCCCCGAGGTGCGGACCGCCATTTCCGTCTATGGCTGGGATGTCCTCATCAAAGACGCGAGCACGGCTATCGAGAAAGGGACGTTCGACAACCGGCCTGACCGTCATTTGACCCGCACTAGCCTCCTCCTCGACGCTGACAGTTTTGCCCGCTTGAGCAAGGCGATGGAGGAACTCCTAGAACTGGTTTTCGAAGAGCAAGCCGCCAGCGCAGAACGGAGACACAAGACGGGGGACCGGCCGATCCACGCCGTGGCCGCGATGGCGCTCTTCGAGATGCCGGAACCCGAGCCGACGCAGCGCTGATTGCCGCTTGAAGCACACGGAAACGGGGTAGCCTCGCGCCGATGCGGCGGCTCCTGCCCGATCCCGGCCCGACGACGGTCTCCGCTCAGCTCGAGACCTACCGCCCCTGGGAAGAACCGCAGGCGGAGCGGCCACACGTGGGGATGAACTTCGTTGCCACCGTCGACGGGCGAGCGACGATCGAAGGGCGCTCGGGCCCGATCGGCTCCGACGCCGACACGGCGATGCTGGCCGGGCTGAGGACCCGCTTCGACGCGGTGATGGTCGGCGCCGGCACGATGCGGGTGGAGCGCTACGGGCGCCTCGTCTCCAAGGCCGAGACCCGCGAGCGCCGCCAACGCGACGGCCTCCGCCCCGAGCCGCTGATGGTCCTGGTCAGCGGCCGGCTCGACCTCCCCTGGGACGCGCCGCTGTTCAGCGAAGGCGGCGAGGTCCTGATCTTCACGTCCTCGGAGGCGGAGCCGCCGGCGACGGAGAGCTCGGTGGCGGTCGTCCGCCACCCCGGCGCCGTCAACCTGGCCGAGGCGCTGCGCTGCCTGCGCCGGGACCACGGAGTCCGCGCGCTGCTCTCCGAGGGCGGGCCGCACCTGCACGAGCAGATGCAGGCCGACGGGCTCGTCGACGACCTCTTCCTGACGGTCGCGCCGAAGCTGAGCGGCGGCGAGGCGCCGCGGATCGTCGAGGGGCCGCTGCCGGGGGTGATCGGCCTCGAGCTGGCCTGGCTGCTCGAGGAGGAGGGCGAGCTGTTCGCCCGTTACCGCCGTTCCTGAGCGGCCGATCGACTAGCGTTCTCCGCCCCGAGAGGAGAGGAACGGATGGACTTCAATCCCAGCCCCGAGGTCGCCGAGCTGCGCGAGCGCGTGCTCGACTTCATGGACGCCGAGATCTACCCGCAGGAGCGGGAGATCATGGAAGCGCTCGACGAGGAGGTGGGGCCGGGGGTCCCGTATCCGCAGAACCTGGCGGCGGTCCGCGAGAGGGCGAAGGCCGACGGGCTGTGGAACCTGTTCATGCCCGACGAGCGCTTCGGGCCGGGGCTGACGAACTGGGAGTACGGCCTGCTCTGCGAGGAGATGGGCCGCAGCCCGATGGCTGCCCCGATGGCCTTCAACTGCTCGGCTCCCGACACCGGCAACATGGAGATCCTCGCCGAGCACGGGACGCCAGAGCAGCGCGAGCGCTGGCTGGAGCCGCTGCTGGAGGGCAGGATCCGCTCCTGCTTCTCGATGACCGAGCCGGAGGTCTCGGGCTCCGACCCGACCCTGCTGCAGGCGCAGGCGGAGCTGGACGGGGACGAGTGGGTGATCGAGGGCCACAAGTGGTTCACCAGCGGCGCGATGGGGGCCGACCTGGCGATCGCGATGGTCGTCACCGACCCCGACGCCCCCCCGTACGGCCGCGCCTCGATGATCTGCGTGCCCACCGACACGCCCGGGTTCAACCTGGTGCGGCCGATCTCGGTGATGGGCCACGACGGCGGTCCCGGACACTGCGAGATCCGCTACGAAGGCTGCCGGGTGCCGAAGGAGAACCTGCTCGGCGAGCGCGGCGCCGGCTTCGCCGTCGCCCAGGACCGTCTTGGCCCGGGCCGGATCCATCACTGCATGCGGGCGATCGGGACCGCGGAGCGGGCGCACGAGATGATGTGCCGCCGCGCCAACGAACGCAGCGCCTTCGGCGGGCCGCTGGGCGACAAGCAGTTCGTCCAGGAGTCGATCGCCGCCAGCCGGATGGAGATCGACCAGGCCCGCCTCCTCACCCTCTACGCCGCTTGGAAGATGGACACCGAGGGCAAGCGCGCCGCCCGCCAGGCGATCTCCGCGATCAAGATCGTCGCCGCCAACATGGTGATGGACGTCCTCGACCGCGCGATCCAGGTCCACGGCTCCCTCGGCATGACCGACGACACCCCGCTGGCGATCATGTGGCGCTTCAGCCGCATGCTCCGCCTCGCCGACGGCCCCGACGAGGTCCACAAGATGGTCCTCGCCCGCCGCGAGCTCAACCGCTGGGCCAAGCGCGCCGAAGCCGAAGCCGAAGACAACCTGGAGCCCCGGCACGCGACGCGGATGGTTTGACGCTCCATCCGCCGCGGCCGGCGCCGAGCCGGCCGGAGGGCAAATCGCGCCCTCCGACACCGGCCCGAGCGAATCGACTACTTGGTGCCTAGGACATCCACGCCGAGGTTTGCCCCGGTGATGCCGGCGCCGCTGTTACAGGAGCCAGACGTGTAGATGAAGAAGGCGTGGTTCTGAACGGATCCCGATCCAATCCGCTTCATGCCACTGAAGCCAAAAGGCGGGGAATAGTCGGCGATGTCGATCCGCTTGCTGACCGTTCCCCCGACCGAGTCGGTGACGATGCCTTGACCGACGATGCTTTCGGCGGTCGGCGTCGGGTTGTTCAGCAGCAGGAAGGCGACGGCGGACCGGGGCGGAGCACAGCTGGCCTGGAAGGTCACGTCGAGACCGCCGAAGAAAATATCGTCCTCGTTCCCGGGCTGACTGTAGGTTCCGAGCAGGGTTGCAGTGGCAGCCTGCATATTGATTGGCCCGGCATTCCTAAGGCGCGCGACGATCTGCGAGAAAGACGTCGAACCGGGGTTGATGTCGGCACCGGTCAGTGAGCCATCGGCGACCTTGTCGCCGTTGACTGCGCCGTTCTGGATTTTGCTCGTGCCGACCGAGTTGTCACCGAGCTTGGCGGCGGTGACCGCACCGTCCTTAATCTTCCCATCGGTGACGGCCCCGGGGCCGAGCTTGCCCTCCGTCACAGCACCGTCGGCGAGCTTTCCGCCGCTTACCGCGCCGTTGGCGAGTTTGTCGCCGCTGACCGCGCCTTTCTTGATTTTTGCCTTGGTCACGGCGTTCTTCTTCAACTGCTTGGTGCCGACGGTGTTCTTCCCCAGCTGGGAGGCGGCGAATGCGGTGCCCCCGAGCACGAGGAAGACGGCGATTGCCGACATCACGTTCGCGAACGTGAGCCGTTCAGTTATCTGCTTCACGAGTTTTGCTCCCTTGATAGACGAAACCAAACCGGTTTTCGGCGATCCTAAGGGCCAGCCCGGTCACAGGCGAGCCTCCCAAGGTCGAAGCCCCCCGCCAATCCAGCAGCGACCAAGGCGATCAGGGAACGCCTGCTGCCGCTTCCTTTTCCATTTCACGCAGTACGTCCGCCACGGTCTTCCCGGGGGGAGGGTCCGCAAGACGCGCCGCCTGGGCTTGCGCTCGTTTGACGATTTTTTCTAGGTCCTCGCGGGTGACTGGTTCAGAGGCCTGCTGCTGTAGGCGTTCGACCCGTTCGAGCGCTTCCTGCACAGGTTCTGGCACCTCCGTGGGCTGAGACTTTCTCGCCGGTTTCTCAGCGTTCTTCGCCGGCTCCTTATCTTTGGCGCGGTGACGAGTCTTCGCCTTCTCCTGTTCTTCCGGATCCTCGCTTGCGCGATCCGACGCGGGATCCGGGATCGTCGTCGCAGGGGTGGAGCTTTCGGTAGCCGTACGACCGCCTCTTTCGGTTGACGTGCCTCCACAGCCGGCCGCAGCGACGAGCAGAACGAGAATCAAGACAACTGCCGATCGGCTGCGCACCCTCACGATCCCTCCCCCTCCACCCGCTCGGCCTCCTCGGCGAGGCGCTCGACGAGGCGGGCGAAGGCCTCGACGCCCTCGTTGACCTTGCCGTAGCCGCCGGCGGTGTAGCGGGCGTAGACGCCCTCGAGGATGATCGCCAGCTTCCAGTAGCCGAGGGCGACGTAGAAGTCGAGCTGGGAGAGGTCGCGGTCGGAGCGCTCGGCGTAGCGGGCGATCAGCTCCTCGCGGGTGGGGAAGCCGGGGGCGAGGTTGGCGGGCATGCCGAGGGCAAGCGCGTCCTCGCCGCGCTGCGGCCAGTAGACCATCAGCAGGCCGACGTCGGCGAGGGGGTCGCCGAGGGTGCAGAGCTCCCAGTCGACCACGGCCGCGACCTCGCCGCGGTCGGTGAGGATCATGTTGTCGAGGCGGTAGTCGCCGTGGACGATGGTGGCCGGGCCCTGCTCGGGGATGCGGGCCGAGAGGGCGTCGTGGACGCGGTCGATCGGGGCCAGCTCGCGCGTCTTCGACTTCTCCCACTGGCCCTGCCAGCGGTGCAGCTGGCGGGCGACGTAGTCCTCCTTGCGCCCGAGGTCGGCGAGGCCGACGGCGTCGGGATCGACGGCGTGGATCTGCACGAGCGTGTCGGCGACGCGCTCGCCGATCGCCCGGCGGTCGTCCTCGTTCGGGAAGACGTCGGCCTCGGCAAGCCCGCGCAGGATCGGGCCCTCGACGAACTCCATCACGTAGAAGGGGGCGCCGTTGACGCTCTCGTCCTCGCAGAGGCCGACCACCGGCGCCACCGGCACCTCGGTCGCTCCCAGCGCCGAGACGACCTTGTGCTCGCGGGCCATGTCGTGCGCCGAGCCGAGCCGCTTGCCGAGCGGCGGCCGCCGCAGCGCCCAGCTCGCCCCCGCCGCGTCGGTGACCCGGTAGGTCAGGTTCGAGTGACCGCCGGCGATGCGCTCGAACCGCAGCGGGAGAGCGGCTCCCGCCACGTTCTCGCCGAACCAGGCTTCCAGCGGCTCGGGCTCGATTCCGTCCGGCGCCGCGACCGCTCCGTTTGCGTCGGTAGCCTCGTCAGCCATCAGTCGAGTTCGCGCTTCGCTTCCCGCTCCGCACCCATGGCGCAAGCATATTCACGATCAAGCCGACGCCTGAGCCCGTCGCTCGCCAACCGGCTGCGCATCGGTTTCGCGATCGGCTTCGCGGTGCTGACCGCGATGGCGGTGATCGGCGTCGGCCGCTTCATCCAGCAGCGGCAGGACTTCGAGGACGCGATCGCCCGCTCCTACCAGGTGGAGATGGCCGCGCGAGTGCGGGTCGCGCAGGGGACCGGCGGCAGGGCCGCGCGCGCGATGGTCGTCCGCCAGGCGCAGCGCCGCGAGGAGTTGCGCGACGAGATCTCCGGCGACACCCGCGACACCGCGCTGCTGGTCGCCGCGGGGCTGATCGCCGGCCTGACCGGCGCCCTTCTCCTCTTCAGCGGGCTGATCTCCTCGCTGCGGCAGCCGCTGGAGGAGCTGGTCGACGCCGCCGGCCGCCTCGCCGGCGGCGACCGCAGCGCCCGGGTCGAGGTCGGCGGCCTCTCCGAGACGGCGACCCTCGGCGCCGCCTTCAACGAGATGGCCGAGGAGCTGGAGATCGAGGCCGGCCGGCGCGACGAACTCGACCGGCTCAAAGACGAGTTCGTCCTCACCGCCTCGCACGAGCTGCGCAGCCCGCTCACCTCGGTCCAGGGGTTCGCCGAGCTGCTGATGCTGGACGCCGACTCACTCAGCCCGCGGCAGCGGGAGACGGTCGAAATCATCCTCGACAACTGCCGCCACCTGGTGCGGCTGCTGAACGACCTGCTCGACCTCGCCCGCAGCGACGCCGGCCGCCTGTCCATCCGTCCACAGCCGACCGAGGTGGCGCCGCTGATCGAGGACGTGGTCCGTACGATGCGCGCCCAGACCGAGGCCGCCAGTCAGACCCTCTCCGAGCATGTCCAGCCAGGCCTGCCGCCGATCGAGGTCGAGCCAGCCCGGATTCGCCAAATTCTCGTGAACCTGCTTACGAATGCGCATGAGTACTCGCCCGAAGGTGCGTCCATCGGGATCGCGGCGCGCGCGCTCGGCGCCGAGGTGGAGATCAGCGTGACCGACGACGGACCAGGGATCCCAGCCGACCAGCTGGAGCGGATCTTCGAGCGCTTCACCCGCGGCGACGCCGGCCTCACCCAGCGCGTGGGCGGCACCGGCCTCGGGCTGGCGATCTCGAAATCGCTGGTCGAGCTGCACGGCGGCAGCATCGGCGCCGAGTCGACCCCCGGGGAGGGATCGACCTTCCGCGTGCGGCTGCCGGTCGCGGCCGGCGCGAGCGCCGACGGGGGCCGCGCGACCGCGGAGGCGAGCTGATGGCGCGGGTCCTCGTCGCGGACGACTCGGAGACGATCCTGCTGCTGATGCGCACGCGCCTGGAGATGGCGGGCCACGAGGTCGCCACGGCGTGCGACGGGCAGGAGGTGCTCGACGCGGTGGCGGCGGGGGGCCGGCCGGACCTCTTCCTGCTCGACGCGATGATGCCGCGCAAGTCCGGCATCGACGCCCTGCGCGAGCTGCGGGGGGCGGGACACGACGAGCCGGTGCTGATCGTCAGCGCCCACCAGAACCCCGGCGACGCCGACGCCCCCACCGACCTCGCGATCGACGGCTACATCACCAAGCCGATCGACTTCGACCGGCTGCTGGAGGCGATCGCCGAGCTGACCGCGTAGCCGATTCCTGGCCCACCCCGCTGGGCCGTGAATCGGAAGCGCTAACGGAAGCGCAGCCGGAACCTGAACACGGCCGGGGTTCGGTCGCGGTTGCCGGCGGCGTCGGTCGCGAAGACGCGGAAGACGTGGCGGCCGGCGCGAACGCGGTAGCTCCGCGGTGAGGCGCAGGGCCGGTACGGCCTGCCGTCGAGCTTGCAGCGAAAGCTGGAGCCGGCCTCGCTGGAGGCGAAGCGGAAAGCGACCGGGCGCCAGGCCCGCCTGGCGGAGGAGAGCGCCGGGGGGTGGGCGAGGAGCCGGGTCAGCGGCGCGGTGCGATCGGCGCCGCCGGGAGGATCGCCTTTCTTCGGCGGCTGGGTCGCGCCGGGGGCCGACCCTCCGCCGGAGGCGGGGACTTCGCCCGGGGAGGGCGATCCGCCCGGCGGCGCTTCCCCGAGGGGCGGCGGAGGCAGCTGCGTCGGGGTGCGGAAGTTGTTCGGGTCCGACTCCGCCGTCGCCTCGCATTCGACCGGCTGCGGGTCTCCGTACTGGGGGTGGTCGATCAGCGCCCTGTCGTCGTCGGGCCCGCAGTTGATCGTCAGATCGGCGTCGCCGGAGTTGGCGAGGATCGAGTCTTCGCCGGGGCCGGCGAAGTAGACGTCGGCGCCGGGATGGCCGAGCAGCTGGTTGGGGCCCGCGTCGCCGTAGAAGACGTCGCCGGAGGAGGAGCCCTCGAGGTCCTCGATTTCCGCCACGGAGTCGATCGGCTCGCCGCCGCAGGCGGGGGCATCGCCGCCGCCGGGACGGCCCGCGGTCCCGCTGGCGAGGTTCGCGTGGACGCCTTCGCCGATGCGGGCCCAGGAGGCGTTGTCGCGCCCGGGTCCGCCGAGGATCCGCTCGTCGTCGCAGACCGAGTTGGAGAGGAAGAGGTCGTTGCCGTCGCCGCCGAGCAGCTCGTCGGCGCCGTTGTTGTGGGTGAGAGCATCGTCGCCGCCGAGGGCGTCGAGGGTGTCCGGGCCGCCTTCGGTGCCGTCGACCAGGATGTCCTCGGTTTCGCCGCCGGCGATCGAGTCGCCGCCGACGCCGCCGGTGATGACGACCCCGGTCGAGGGGGGGAAGCCGGCGGCGGCGAGCGTGTCGCCCCCTCCCATCCCGGCGAGGAGCAGCGAGTCGAGCGGCGCGAAGAGGGCGCAGACCGCTTCGGTGGCCGTTTTCACCTCGCAGCCGCCCGCGTCGCCGGCGCTCTGGTCGAAGGCGCCGGCGGAGAGGTGGAAGCTGACGGCCGAGGGCGAGTAAGTGGCGACGGCGCCGTCGTTGCCCTCGCTGCCGACGAGGTAGAGCTGGGCGTAGGGCGTCGCTCCCGGCGGGGCCATGAAGCCGACGCTGACCTTGCTCGTGTCGCGGGAGGAGACCGTCGAGCCGCAGCTGGAGGCGCCCGAGCTGGGTTCGCAGAGGTCGCCGCCGGCGCCGCCGACGAGGGTGTCGGTCCCGCCGCCGCCGACGAGGACGTCGGCGCCGCCGCCGCCGTAGATCGCCTCCGCCGCGCCCGTCCCGATCACGTAGTCGGAGAAGGCCGTCCCCACGAACGTCTCGAAGACGCCGAGTTCGACTTCGTCGACGCCGCCTCCGTCGGGGGCGACGCCGTTGTTCGCGTTCTGGCCCGGTTTCCCGAGCTCCAGCCTGACGCCGCGCTCGCGGCCGGGTTCGGGAAAGCCAGCGTAGGGAACCGCGCCGCCGAATCCCGGCGTGATGCCGGTGGAGTAGCTGAGGGTGTCGAAGCCGCCGCCGGTGTCGAAGATGCGGTCGATCGTCGAATCGCCGCGGACGTAGTCGTCGCCTTCTTCGCCGTCGATCGAGTCGGCGCCGAAGCCGCCCGCGAGGCGGTCGTTGCCCGCACCGCCCTGCAGCAGGTCGTCGCCGATCCCGCCGAAGAGATGGTCGTTGCCGGGGCCGCCGCGGAGGATGTCGTTGCCGCGCTCGCCGTAGACGACGTCGTCGCCCTCGCCCCCTTCGAAGGTCTGGCTGCCGACGCCGAGGCGGCAGCCTTCGGGGCAGGCCGCCGCGGCCGCGATCGGCCCGGCGACGATCGTGTCGTCGCCACCGCCCGCCTCGACCGCCGCGACCCCCGCCGGAGCGACGATCAGCTCGCCGCAAGGCGTGCCGTAGGTCGTGTCGCCGACCCGAGTCGGCCCTTCGGCGCAGCTCGGCGTGGTGTCGGCCGCCGTCGCGCTACCCGCCAAGAGAACGACGAGCAGGCAGAGAAGCGGAAACGACCCCCAAAAGCGCATCGCCCCCTAGATACCCGCCCCCACCCCCTCAGCTCTTGGCGATCTCGAGCCGGATCTCCCGGCCCTCGAGCTTGGTCCCGTCGAGGTACTCGACGGTCCGCTCGGCGACGTCCGGATCGACCTCGACGAAGGAGAAGCGGTGCAGGACGCGGACGTCGTGGATCGCCTCCTCTGGCAGCACGGCCCCCTCGCGCAGCGCCCAGCGCA
>JBKPOX010000076.1:0-9635 GCA_046733335.1 Actinomycetota bacterium
GCCACGAGCATCGCCGCCGCGCCCGCCAGCAGGCCGAAGGCGGTGGCCCGCGGACCGCCCAGCCGCCGCTCGATCGGCCGCTCCAGCGTGTAGCCGGCCAGCGCCGCCGGCAGGAAGGAGAGGCCGAGCAGCAGGGCCCGCCGCCCGTCGAAGCTGCGCAGCTCCTCGGCGATCACCCGCCGCTGCCCGATCAGCAGGGCGCCCGCCGCGCCCGCGTGCAGCGCCACCTCGAAGCTCTTGCGCAGCTCGGGATCGACCTCGTCCCAGTCCCACTCCGCCAGCCAGGGGAGGAGGACAATGTGGGCGGAGCTGGAGACCGGCAGCAGCTCGGCCGGACCCTGCACCAGGCCCAGCGCCGCCGCGCGCCGGGCCGGGATCCCGCCTGCGCTCAAGCGCCCCTTGATCCCGCGGGCTCGGGGGTGACGGCGGGCTCGCCCTCGTCCTCGCCCGGTCCGCCGCCGCGACGGCGCCTGAGCAGCAGGTAGACCCCGAGGGCGATCGCCCCGACCACAACCAGGTAGTCGAGGTAGTGCAGGTGGTCGCGCCACTCTTCCCAGTTCTCGCCGACGCTCCTGCCGATCAGCGCCAGCATCAGCACCCAGGGCACGCAGCCGAGCGTCGTCAGCAGGGTGAAGCGCCAGAACGGCATCTTCGCGACGCCGGCCGGCAGCGAGATGAAGGTGCGGATGATCGGCAGCATCCGCGAGAAGAAGATGGTCGCGTCGCCGTAGCGGGCGAACCAGTCGTCGGCCCATCGCAGGTGCTTGGGGCTGATGTGGATCAGCTTGTTCTTTTCCAGCAGGTCGATGCGGCCGAAGTAGCCGGCGGCGTAGGCGATCCAGGAGCCGACGAGGTTGCCGAGGACCCCCGCGGCGACGACCCCGAACAGGGTCAGGTCGCCCGCGGCGACGCTGGCGCCGGCGAAGAGCATGATCGCCTCGCTCGGGACCGGCAGGCAGGCGGACTCGAGCGTCATCAGCACGAAGACCGCGGGCAGGCCGGTGCTGCTGATGAAGTCGGTTCCCCAGTTGACGATCGGGTCGAGGAAGAAATCGGTGACGCTGGCGAGGAGCAGGGGCGGCATCTTTGCAGCGGGGATTGTAGGGAGAGCGCCTACCAGCAACTAAACTCGGCCCCTCATGCGCCGGTTGAACCACCCCGTCTACCGCAACCGGGTCCTGCAGGTCGCGGCCGACGCCGTGCTCGTGGCGCTGGCCTACTTCCTCGCCTTCCAGCTCCGCTTCCTCGACGACCCGCACGGCTGGCCGCACCGCTACGAGGTCCTCTTCGCCCAGTCGGTCGGCTTCGTCGTGGCCGGCAAGCTCGTCGTCTTCGCCGGCTTCGGGCTCTACCAGAAGTGGTGGCGCTACGTCAGCGGCCGCGACTTCATGCTGATCCTCCGCGCCGTCGCCGTCGCCAGCGCCCTGCTCGTCGTCGTCTTCGCGGTCGCCAAGCCCTTCGCGCACGCCCTGCCGCGCTCGGTCGAGGTGACCGACTTCGTCCTCACCCTGATCCTGATCGCCGGCGCCCGCCTCGGCGTGCGGCTGATCGTCGAGCGCCCGGTCCGGGGCGCCCGCATGCCCAAGCACGAGGTGCTCGTGGTCGGCGCCGGCTCCGGCGGCCAGATGGTCGTCCGCGAGCTGCAGCTCAACCCGAACCTCGGCGCCACCGCGATCGGCTTCGTCGACGACGACCCGCGCAAGCGGGGGATGCGGATGCTGGGGCTGAAGGTGCTCGGCTCGACCCGGGAGATCGACAAGATCCTCGACGAGGCGAACCCGGACGAGGTCGTGATCGCGATCCCCTCGGCCCCCGGCACCCTGCGCGGCCGCATCGTCGCCGCCTGCCGAGAGCGCGAGATCCGGGTCCGCACCCTGCCCACCGTCTTCGAGCTGCTGCGCGGCGGCGTCCAGCTCAACAAGCAGCTGCGCGAGGTCCAGGTCGAGGACGTGCTCGGCCGCGAGCCGATCGTCGTCGAGCTCGACCGCGTCGGCGCCTACCTCCGCGACCGCATCGTCCTCGTCACCGGCGCCGGCGGCTCGATCGGCTCCGAGCTCTGCCGCCAGATCGCCCGCGTCGGACCGCGCCTGCTGGTGATGCTCGATCACGCCGAGGACAACCTCTTCGAGATCGACCGCGAGATGGTCGAGGAGCGCCACTTCGCCAGCTGCGAGGCCGTGCTCGCCGACTGCAAGGAGCCGCACCGGATGCTCGAGGTGATGCAGCGCTTCAAGCCCGACGTCGTCTTCCACGCCGCCGCCTACAAGCACGTGCCGCTGATGGAGGCGAACCCGCTGGAGGCGGTCCGCAACAACGCGATCGCCACCCGGGTCACCGCCGAGACCGCCGCCGCCTCCAAATGCGAGCGCTTCGTCCTGATCTCGACCGACAAGGCGGTCAACCCGCAGACGGTGATGGGGGCCTCGAAGGCGATGGCCGAGTGGATCGTCGAGGCCGCGGGGCACAGGTACCCGGAGACGCGCTTCGCCTCGGTCCGCTTCGGCAACGTCCTCGCCTCCTCCGGCAGCGTCGTCCCGATCTTCCGCAGCCAGATCGAGCGCGGCGGCCCGGTCACCGTCACCCACCCGGAGATGACCCGCTACTTCATGACGATCCCGGAGGCGGTGCAGCTGGTGATCCGCGCCGGCGACATCGGCGCCGGCAAGGGCGAGGTCTTCGTCCTCGACATGGGCGAGCCGGTGAAGATCGTCGACCTCGCCCACAACATGATCCGGCTCGCGGGCTACGAGCCCGAGACCGACATCGCGGTCGAGTTCACGCAGCCGCGGCCGGGGGAGAAGCTGCACGAGGTCCTGTTCGGAGGTGCCGAGGACTGCCAGCCGACGGCGGCGAAACGGATCAACCGGGCGCTGCGGCAGGCGCCGCTCGACCAGGAGTGGATCGAGTCCACCCTGAACTCGCTCGAAGAGCTGGTCATGGCCGGGGACGAGGCGAATCTGGCCGAGCGGGTCGTCGAGATGATCGCCGCGCCGGGAGGCGACGCAGCGACGGTCGGCTCCGACAACTAGGCTCTCGCGGCCACTTTGCTCCGGGTGATCGAACAAATCGGCGCTTTCGCCGGGCTGGCCGCGTTCCTCGGGCTTGCCGTCCTGGCGCTGCTCTCGTTCACCCACGGCCGCGACATCCGCCGCCTGCGGGAGTGGGCGGGGTCCGCCCCCGAGCGCGACGCCGAGCGCAAGGAGCAGACCTCGACGATCGCCGCGCAGCGGGCCGAGGAGCTGCGGGCCCTGCAGGAGGCCCGGACCGCCGAGCACCAGGCGCTCTCCAGCCGCGAGGACCGCCGCCGCCGGCGCGAGGAAGGGCTGCCGGAGCGGAGCCGAAGGCAACGGGTGCGCGAGCGCTTCTCCGGCCTCGGCGAGACCGCCTCGCGGCCGCTGACCCTGGTCGTGCTCTTCGTCGTCGTGCTGGCGCTCGCCGGCGGGGCTGCATACCTGCTGCTCGGCGACTCCGACAGCGGCAAGGGCGCCGGCGCCAAGCAGGCCGCGGCGACGATCAAGCCGGGCGAAATCGAAGTGGCGGTGCTGAACGGGACCGCCGTGCCCGGGCTGGCGGCGAGCTTCGGCGACGAGGTCGAGGGCAAGGGCTTCGAGCTCGGCGCCGTCACCAACAGCAGCTCCAGCTTCGCCACCAGCGTCGTCATGTTCGCCCGGGGCCACAAGCCGGAAGCCCGCAAGGTGGCGAAGCAGCTGCAGATCCCGAAGTTGCAGCTGATGAGCGGCGAAATCGAATCCGTCTCGGCTGGTGCCCCCGTCGCCGTGATCGTCGGCGAGGACGATGCCGAAGCGGCGGAATGAGGACGAGGCGCTCGTCTCCCCAGGCGCGGCAGCCGCGGTCTTCGCGCTCCTCGTCCTCGCCACGCTAGCCGCCTTCGCCTACGCCCAGCGGGTCAAGCGCGACCCGCTCGTGCTCGACCGGGTCAGCTTCGCCGGCGCCCCCCGGCACAGGGGCGGCGAGGTCGTCCACAGCTTCACCCCCAACCGCGACTGCCGCTTCGACAGGGCCCGCATCCGCTTCCGCACGACGATCTCCGACCGGGGGACCGTGCAGGTGATCAAGCCCGGCGGGCGGGTCGTGATCACGCTCGCCCGCGACACCTTCCTCAAGCGCTACACCTTCCACACCTACTACTGGGACGGCAGGCAGCGAGACGACGGGATCGCCCGCCCGGGCCGCTACAAGCTGCGGGTGAGGCTGGGCGACCGGGTCCTCGTCACCCCCGGCGTGATCCGACTGCACCGGGCGCCGGAGGCCGCCGAGCCGCGCTGCGCCGACACCGCATCCGATTTCGAGCACAGCCCGCTGGGTCGAGAATCGGATGCGCGTTCGGAGCCGAACCCGTGAGCGACGTCCTCGCCGGCGCCGGCCTCCTCCTGGCCGCCGGCGCCAGCGGCGCCGCGATCCTGCTGCCGCCGGGGCGCCCGCGCGCGGTCCTGATGGTCGCGGCGATGGCCCTCTTCCCGGTCCTGATCGCCGGCGACCAGTGGCACGCCGCCCAGATCGTCGACCTCCGGCACGACGAGGAGCGGATCGTCGCCCTGCTGGCGATCGCCGTCGCGATCGTCTCGGTCCTCGCCTGCCTCTTCCGCCGCTGGCCGATCCTGCTGCCGCTGGCGATCGTCGTCGCGTTGCCGTTCCGGGTGCCGCTGCACGCGGGGGGCGACACGGCCAACCTGCTGGTGCCGCTGTACCTGGTGATCGCCGGGGGCGTCATGGCTACGGCAATCCGGGACTGGGGTCAC
This sequence comes from Actinomycetota bacterium, assembly GCA_046733335.1. GTDB lineage: Bacteria > Actinomycetota > Thermoleophilia > Solirubrobacterales > 70-9 > VAYN01. The sequence continues at coordinate 4,761 of JBKPOX010000076.1, forward strand.
TGGCCGGCGGGTCCTGTCTCTGATCGGGGGCTCTCCCTAGCGGGAGAGTCCTCCCGATCGTCGCCACCCGCCGGACGGGCGGAGTGGCTGCCGCGGGTTCTGGCCGCACTAGTGGTCCTGTACGCGCTGCAGGCGTTGTATTCCGACGATTTCAGCAAGGGGTTGCAGAACGTCTGCTTCTTCCTGGTCCCGTTCACCGTCGCGTTCGCTTTGCTTCGCGATGTCAGGTGGGATGCGCGGCTGTTGCGGTGGGTCTTGATCGTGGTCGGGGTGGAGGCTGTGGCGTTCGTGCTGGTGGGGACCGTCGAGTACGCGACCCGGAGCCTGTTCTGGAACGACCAGATCATCCGCTCGAACGAATTCCACACCTACTTCCGGGTCAACTCGGTCTTCTGGGACCCCAACGTCTACGGGCGCTACCTCGCCCTGGTCACGGTGATCGCGACCGCGGCGATGCTGTGGACGCGGAGGCGGGAGCCCTTCTGGCTCCTGGCAGGGCTGATCCTCGCCCTCTGGGTCGGCCTCGTGCAGACCTTCTCGCAGTCGAGCCTCCTCGCCCTCCTCACCGGCCTCGCCGTGCTGGCGGCGATCCGCTGGAGCTGGCGCTGGACGCTGGCGGCGGCCGCGGTCGGCGCGGTCGGCGCCGTCCTCGTCGTTCTCCTCGTCGGCGGCTCCGGCAAGATCACCTCCGACCGCCTCAACGTCGACCTCAGCGGCCGCGGCAGCCTCGTCTCCGGCGGCGCCGACCTCTTCGCCGAACGCCCCGTGCAGGGTTACGGCTCGGGCTCCTTCCAAGCGGCTTATAGAGACCACCGGGAGAACAAGGACGCCCCGGTCACCGTCTCCCACACCGAGCCCGTAACTGTCGCAGCCGAGCAGGGCCTGCTGGGACTGCTCCTCTATCTGGCCCTGATCGTCGTAGCGCTCTGGACCCTCGGCCGCGGCCTCTGGAACGTCCCTCCAGCGGGTGGCGACTATGCGGGACTCCCGCCACCGGGCGGGAGGGCCGTATCGGAGACAGGACCCGCTGGCCGCGCCGCCCGACCCGCCGCCACTGCAGCCCGCCCTGCCGTGCTGGCTGCGTTCGTTGCACTGCTAGTCCACACCCTGGCGTATGCCGGCTTCTTCGAGGACCCGATCACCTGGGTGCTGCTGGCAGTTGGAGCCTCACTGGCGCCTGCCGAACTCGGCGCCGGCCCGGTGATCCGCGAACGCCCGTAGGGTCCTCGCATGTCGGGATACCTGCGACGCCTGGCTACGACCGGTGCTGCGTACACCGCTGCCAGCATCCTCAGCAAGGTCATCGCGGTGGCGCTGCTGCCGCTCTACACGCGGTACCTGACCAAGGCCGACTACGGCATCGCCGAGATCCTCTTCTCCGGCGTCGTCCTCGCCAGCATCCTCGTCCGCCTCGGCCTGATCGAGGCGATCCTGCGCTTCTACTACAAGGGGAACGAGGATCCGGCGCAGGTCGTGAGGAGCAGCTTCGCCGGCCTCTTCTGGCTGTCGACGCTCGGCGCTCTCGTCCTCTTCCCCTTCGCCGGCCCGCTCTCCGAGGCGCTGCTCGACGAATCGGCCCCTGAGCTGACCCGGATCGCGATCGGCGGTCTCTGGGTGCTGACGATGTGGGAGTTCCTGCTCACCCTCTTCCGGCTCGAGGAGCGGGCGCGGGCGTTCTTCCTGACCACGATCCTCAACGTCCTCGCCTCGATCGCGCTCACCGTCGTCCTCGTCGTCGGGCTGGACGAGGGCGCGCGCGGCCTGCTGCTCGGCAGCTACGCGACCGGCGCCGCCTTCGTCCTGGCGCTGATCGCCCTCCAGTGGCGGCGCCTCTCGCTGCGCTTCGACCGCGCCCTCCTGCGTCGCCTCTTCCGCTTCGGAGCGCCGACGATGCCGGCCGAGGTCTCCCTCTACGCGCTCAATTTCGTCGACCGCCTGATCATCCTCCGCTCGCTCGGCGCCGCGGAGGCGGGGCTGTATTCGCTGGCGGTGAAGTTCGCCCAGGCGGTGAACGTGCTGGTCCGCGGCTTCCAGCTCGCCTGGCCGCCGCTCGCCTACTCGATCCGCGACGACGGCGAGGCCCGCCGCGCCTACGCAACCGTCGTCACCCTCTTCGCCGCCGGCTGCGCCTTCGTCGTCACCGGCATGTGGCTGTTCTCGCGCTGGATCGTCCGCGCCCTCGCGGCGCCGAAGTTCTTCGAGTCCTACGAAGCGATCGGCCTGATCTCGACCGCTGTCACCCTCTACGCGCTCTACCTGGTCCTGGTCGTGATCCTCGGCAGGACGGGCCGCACCGAGTTCAACCTCCCGGCGGCGATCGCGGCGCTCGTCACCAACGTCGTCCTCAACCTGGTCCTGGTGCCGCCGCTGGGGATCGTCGGCGCCGGCCTCGCCCTCGTCGCCTCCTACGCGGTCGTGCTGGGGCTGATGTACGGCTTCACCCAGCGCCTCTTCCCGGTGCCCTACGAGTGGGGCCGGCTGGTGCGCGTGGTGCTCACGGTGGCGGCGCTGGTCGGCATCGCCGAGCTTGTCGCGCCGACCGCGGGGGCGGGCGGGCTGCTGCTCCGCGGCGCCCTCTTCCTCGCCTACCCGCTGGTCCTCCTAGCCAGCGGCTTCTTCACCCCGGGCGAGCGCCGCTGGCTCGCCCGCCTCCGCCACCCGGGCGCCGTCGCAGCCGGCCTCGCCTCGCTCCGCGCCCAGCCGGCCGCGGTGGACGGGAGCATCCCGGAGACCTACGAGGCGGAGCAGCTCGACGAAGACGTCCGCCAGTAGTTCCCACGTGACTAGCCGGCGCGGTCCCGCAGGCTCTCGCCGCGGGTGGGGAAGAGCGCCTGGCGGGCGTGGGCGAGGAAAACGTCCGCCGGCCGGTCGGGAAGGACGGTGGCGAGGAGCGCCCGTAGCCCGTAGGACCAGGCGGTGAGGAGCCGGACGGCGAGCGCCGCCGGGCGCCCGTGGTGCAGCCGCATGTAGAGGTCGCGGTTGCGGTGGAATTCGACGATCCGCGGCAGGCCGCGGGCGAGGTCCGTCGAGAGCTGGTCGTGGTGGACGGCCTCGGCCGCGGGAACGTAGAGGGAGTGCCAGCCGCCCTCCCGCAGGCGCTTGGCGAAGTCGCACTCGTCGTAGTAGACGAAGAAGGCAGGGTTCATGTACCCGACCGCCGCCGCCGCCGTGCGCCGCACCATCAGCGCGCTCGACTGCGCCCAGTCGATGCGGCGGATGCCGCTGCCCCGGCTCTGCACGGTCAGCCGCCGGTGGAGGAACAGGGCCCCGATCAGGGCCGTGCCGACCCCTGGGAAGCGCCAGGCGCAGGGCACCGGGCGCCCGCTCGGGTCGAGGAGCTGCGCCGTCGCCGCGGCCGCCTTCGGGTCAGCTTCCAGCGCCGCGAGCAGCGCCTCCACCGCCCCCGGCCGCAGCTCGGAGTCCTCGTTCAGCAGCAGGCAGTACTCGCCCCGCGCCTCCCGCATCAGGGTCGAGTCGTTCTCCGCCTTGCCGGTCCGCCGCTCGCGAGCGATCAGGCGGATCTCCCCGCCGAGCTCCCGCACCGCCTCGGCCGAGCCATCCTCGGAGGCGTTGTCGAGAACGAGTATCTCGCGCTCCACCCCCGGCGGGTGGGCGCGCTCGATCGCCGCCAGGCAGGCGAGCATGTACTCGCGGCCGTTCGTGTTCACGACGCAGTAGGAGAGCGTGGGTGCCAAGGGGGCCACGATAATCGCGTCAGGCGTGGCGCCGTCACACGCGTCACGCGACCATTGCCCGTGCCGCAACCCACCGACGCAACCGCATGAAGGTCCAGCTAGTCGACCCCTCGGCGTTCACGCCGCCCTACGATCGCGCCCTCGCGGCGGCGCTCGCCCGCGCCGGGGCCGAGGTCGAGCTGCTGACCAGCCGCTTCCTCTACGGGCCGGTGCCGCCGGCCGACGGCTACCGGGTCGAGGAGCTCTTCTACCGCCGCTCCGCCGCCCGCGGCCTAGACGCACCGGGGCGCCTGCCGCTCAAGGCCGCCGAGCACCTCCCCGGCATGCTCCGCCTCCGCCGCGCGCTCGACGCCGACGTCGTCCACTACCAGTGGCTGACGGTCCCCGCGCTCGACGCGCGGCTCCTGCCGCCGCGACGCCCGCGGGCGATCACCGCCCACTACATCCTGCCGCCGCGGCCGAGCCGCCAGCAGGTCCGCTCCGCCCGCCGCGTCTTCGACTCGATGGACGCCGTCGTCGCCCATTCCGAGCACAGCGCGGCCCGGCTCCGCGAGGAGGTCGGGCTCGACCCGGCGAAGGTTCGCGTCATCCCGCACGGCGCCTTCGACTACCTGACGAGGCTCCCCGAGGAGCGGCCGCTGCTGCCGGAGCTGGCGGGGGCGGAGGCGCCGGTGGTCCTCTTCTTCGGCCTGCTCCGCCCCTACAAGGGGATCGAGAACCTGCTCGAGGCCTTCGCCCGGATCGGCGCCCGCGGCGCCCGCGCTCCCGAGCTCTGGATCGTCGGCAACCCCCGCATGGACGTCGCGCCGCTGCGCGAGCTCGCCGCCCGGGCCCCGGGCCGGGTCCGCTTCGTCACCCGCTTCGTCGACGACGCCGAGATCCCGGCGATCCTCCGCCGCGCCGACCTGCTCGTCCTGCCCTACCTGGAGGCCGAGCACTCCGGCGTCCTCTACGCGGGCCTCGCCTTCGGCAAGCCGATGGTCCTCAGCGCCGTCGGCGGCTTCCCGGAAATCGCCGCGGCCGGCGCCGCGCGGCTCGTCCCGCCCGAGGACGCCTCGGCCCTCGCCGCCGCGCTGAATGAGCTGACAGCCGACACCGCCGCCCGCGCGGAGCTCGCCGCCGCCGCGCGCGCCGCCGCCGCCGGCCCCTATTCCTGGGCGAGGATCGCGGAGCGCACCCT
>JBKPOX010000077.1:0-11340 GCA_046733335.1 Actinomycetota bacterium
TCCTCGTCATGGGCGGCGATGATCAGCGAGACCTGGGGCAGCGCCTCGTCCGGCCGCGTCGGCCCGGGGCGGTCGCGCTCACCGAACAGCGCCGCCAGCAGCGCCAGCAGCAGCGGGTAGCCGAGCTGGGCGCCGCCGCGACCGCCGCCGCCGCCGGTCCCTTCTCCTGGGAGGAGGCCGCCCGCCGTACCCTCGACCTCTACCGCGAGCTGATCGAGAACGGCGCCGGGGGCAGGAGCGGGAGCCGATGACCACCGTCGCCGCGATCCTCTTCTGGCTCAGCGCCGGCCTGCTCGTCTACACCCACCTCGGCTATCCCCTGCTGCTCCAGTTGCTCGTGCAGCTGCGACGCAACACGGCGGGTGGCGACGATTCCGAGGACTCCGCCGGCAGGCGGAGCCCGGAATCGGAGACAGGACCCGCCGCCGGAGCCCCGTTGGTCTCCCTGATCGTCCCCGCCTACGACGAGGAGGAGGTGATCGCCGGCAAAGTCGCGAACGCGCTCGCCCTCGACTACCCGCGCGACCGCCTCGAGGTGATCGTCGCCTCCGACGGCTCCACCGACGCCACCGCCGAGCGCGCCCGCGCCGCCGGCGCCGACCTCGTGCTCGAGCTCCCCCCGGGCGGGAAGGTCGCCGCCCTCGACGCGGCGGCCGAGCGGGCGAGCGGCGAGGTCCTCGCCTTCTCCGACGCCAACAGCACCTGGGCTCGCGACGCGCTCCGCCGCCTCGTCGCCCCCTTGGCCGAGCCCGACGTCGCCTACGTCTGCGGCCAGGTCCGCTTCCGCGACCCCGGCGGCGGCAACCTCGAGGGCGCCTACTGGCGCTACGAGATGGCGGTGCGCGAACGCGAGTCGGATCTCGCCGGCGTCACCGCCGGCAACGGGGCGATCTACGCCGTGCGGCGCGAGGCCTACCTCCCGCTGCCCCCCGCCGGCAGCCACGACCTCAGCTTCCCCTTCGCCTTCGCCAAGCGCGGGCTTCGCTCGCTCTACGTGCCCGCCGCCCGCGCCGAGGAGAAGATGGTCCCGACGCTGGAGGGGGAGTTCGCGCGCAAACGGCGGATGATGGTCGGCATCTGGGACATCGTCGTCGGCGAAGGGATGGTCTCGCCCCGCGGCTACCCGCCCCTCTACGCGTTCGAGATCGCCTCGCACCGGCTGCTGCGCTACCTCAGCCCGCTGCTCCACCTCCTCGCGCTCCTCGGCAACGCCCTCCTCCTCGGCGAGGGCCGGTTCTACGTCCTCGCCTTCGTCCTGCAGCTGGCGCTGATCGCCGCCGCCCTGCTCGGCCGGCCGCTGCCGCTGGCGCCGTTCCGCGTCGCCCGCTACTACGCCCTGACCACCGCGGCGATCGCCGCCGGCCTCTGGGACCGCCTCCGCCACGGGGCGGGCGGCCGCTGGGAGAAGGCCGAGGGAACCCGCTGATGCCGCGCGCCTTCGACGTCCTCGTCGCCGCCGTCGCCCTGGCGCTGCTCTCGCCGCTGCTCGTGGTCGCGGCGATCGCGATCAAGCTGACCGGCCCGGGCCCGGTGATCTACCGCCAGCGCCGCGTCGGCCTCGGCGGGCGCGAGTTCGAGCTGTGGAAGCTGCGGACGATGGTCCCGGGCTCCGACCCGGTCGGCGTCGGCCGGGTCGTCTACCGCGACGACCCCCGCGTCACCGCGCCCGGCCGCCTGCTCCGCCGCACCTCCCTCGACGAGGTCCCGAACCTGGTCAACGTCCTGCGCGGCGAGATGGCGATCGTCGGGCCGCGCCCGACCATCCCCGCCCAGGTCGCCGGCTACACCCCGCGCCAGAAACGCCGCCACGAGGTCCTGCCGGGGATCACCGGCTGGGCCCAGGTCCAGGGGCGGGCCGGGATTCCCTGGGAGGAGCGGATCGAGCTCGACGTCTGGTACGTCGAGCACCGCAGCCTCCTCCTCGACCTCCGCATCCTCGCCAGGACCGCCTGGCTCGTCCTCACCGGTCAAGGCCTGGCGCCCGACTGACTAGGGTTCGAGCCGTGATGTCCGACCTTCCCGCCGTCTCACTGCGCCCCTTCCGAGTGGGCGACGCGCCCGCGGTCCACCGCTGGTTCAACAACCCGGAGGCGACGAAGACGCTGATGGAGCAGCGCGACGAGTTCACGCTCGAGCAGGCGGAAGCGTGGACGCGGCGGGCGATGGACGATTCCGGCGAGGACCGCAAGTTCGCGATCGAGGTCGAGGGCTACGCGGAGCCGGTCGGCTTCACCGCCCTATACGGCCTCTACCGGCAGACCGCTCCCGAGCTCGGGGCCCTGATCGGGGACGACGTCCGGGGCAAGGGGGTCGGCCGCCGCGCCGAGGCGCTGACCGTCGCCAAAGCCTTCGACGAGTTCGGGGCGCACCGGGTGTACGGCCGCATCCCCGCGCGCAACGAGGTCGCGAAGAGGACGGTGGCGGGGCTCGGCTGGAAGCACGAGGGGACGATGCGCGGCCACCTCGCCCGCCGCGAGGGACCGCCGGACGACTGCGAGGTCTGGGGCGTCCTCCCGGACGAGTTCCGGGCCGCCGCCGCGGACCTGCTCGGCTGAGCAGCGGTGAGCGCGAGCCCCGCCAAGGCCGAGCTGATCGAGGACCGGGGCGATGCCGCGGCCGACGCCGAGTTCTTCCGCTCCCGCCCCTTTCTCGACGCCGAGCGGGCGACCCACACGCTGCTTATCGAGAGCGACCAGGGAGATTTGCTCGCCCCTCTGCTCGTCCGAGGGATTCCCGGTACCCCCGAGCGGGATGCGGTCTCCCCCTACGGATACCCGGGAGTGATCGTCGGGGGTCGGGGTGACCCGGTACGGACACACAGCCGAAGGCGTCCGGTAGGGGTCACCCCGACCCCCCTCGTCCTCGATCCCGCCATCATCGACTGGGGCGAGACCGGCCTGGTGAGTATCTTCATCCGCCATCGCCTCGCCCCCTCGCCGCTCGCCGGCGCCTCAGAGCGCAACGTGGTCCAGATCGCCGACCCGGCGCTGCCGCCGAAGAGCCGCCCCAGCGACCGCCGCCAGATCCGCCGCAACCTCGAAGCCGGCTACGAGGTGGACGTCCTTCCTGGCAGCGACACGACGCCCGATCAACGCGCCGCCTTCCGCGTCGCCTACGAGGAGACGATGCGGCGCACGGGCGCCGCCGCCCATTACTTCTTCGACGCCGCCTACTTCGACCGCATCCTCGAAGCGGACGGCGCCTGGCTCGCCCTCGCCACCGCCCCCGGCGGCGAGGTCGCCGCCGCCTCGATCGCGGTCGGCAGCGACGGCTACCTCCACTACTACCTCAGCGGCAGCGCCGACTCGCATCTGGGCGACTCGCCGATGAAGAACGTCGTTGCCCGCCTGGTCGAGCACGCCGCCGAGCTCGGCCTGCCGCTCAACCTCGGCGGCGGCATCTCCCCCGGTGACGCGCTCGAGGAGTTCAAGCGCGGCTTCGCCAACCGCCAGCAGGCCTGGCTCACTTCCGAGCTCGTCTGCGACGCCGGCCGCTACGAACGCCTGAGCGCGGGCCGGGAGGCCCGCGGGTTCTTCCCCGCCTACCGCGCCTGAGCTATTCGCTCCGCGCGACCGTTTCCGGTTCGGACGGGGTCGGCCCGGTGAATTTGAAGGCGAAGACGGGCTCGCCGCCGTATTTGCCCCAAGTTTCCTTGCCGAAGGCGCGGATCGCGTCGAGGGTGATCGAGCCTTTGTAGGTGGGGCAGCCGATCAGGTTGGTCCAGGTGGTGGCCGCCACCTGGTAGGGCATGTTCCGGTTCGGGAACATCAGCGACGCCCCATACATCGTGTCGTAGAGGCCCTTCAGTTCGAGCTGCTGCTTTTCCGGCAGGCTCGGCGCGTACTGGATCTCCAGCCGGCCGTGCTCGAGCGAGTGGACGTAGTCGATCGGCTTCGGTTCCTCGGCGTAGGCGCCGTCGGCCTGCTGGTAGGGCGGTTCGACGTGGCTGCCGGAGGTCGGGGGGCTGGTTTTGTAGCTCGGCGTCGGCGAGTTCTTGGCGATGTGTTCGTGCCCCTCGTCTTCGAGTTTCAGCTCCAGCTTGCAGCCGGCCTGCTTCGCCGCTTTCTGCAGGTCGACCACCTGGGCGGGAGACGGCGGGATCCCTGCCCGTTCGTCGGGCTCGACGTTGTTGGTGAGGCCCATCTGGGCGTTGACGTTGATGTGGGCGTCGCCCTTGGCTTCGTCGTCGCCACCGCCGCCGCTGGCGACGAGGAAGATGACGACGGCGATCGCCAGGATCACGGTGGAGCCGATCGCGTAGGCGAGCAGCAGGCGTTTGCTGTCGCCGCGCGAGGCGCGTTCCTCGGCTTCGATCCGTTCCTGCCGAAGCCTCTCTCTTTCCCGCTCGCCCTTGCCCATGAGTCAACGAAGCCTATTTGGCCTGCTCCATTGAAGCAGCATCCCCCCGCACGCGCTCCCAGGGACGGGAGGCCTTCAGCGCCCCCAGCACCGCCCGCGTCGCCGGGGCGCGGTTCAGCGCATAGAAGTGGATGCCGGGCGCGCCCGCGATCAGCAGCTCCGCGCACTGCTGCGCCGCGTAGGCGACCCCCAGCTCGAACTCGCGCTCCGGCTCGCCGCCGGCCGCCTCGAACGCCGCTTCGAGCTGGGGCGGGATGCTTGCGTCGCAGAGGTCGCAGATCCGCTTCGTCTGGGCGAAGCTGGCGACCGGGATCACCCCGGCGAGGATCGGCACCTCGATCCCGCGCGCCCGCGCGGCGCGGACGAAGTCGAAGTAGACCTGGTTGTCGAAGAAGAGCTGGGTGATCAGGAAGGACGCCCCGGCCTCGACCTTCGTCTTCAGGTAGCGGAGGTCGCTCTCGAGGTCGGGCGCCTCGGGATGCACCTCGGGAAAGCAGGCGCCGCCGATCCCGAAGCGCCAGCCGGCGGCGATGAAGGCGGCGAGCTCGGCGGCGCTGCCGAGGCCGCCCTCGGGCTGGACGAAATCCTCCTGCCCGCGCGGAGGATCGCCGCGCAGCGCGAAGACGTTTTCGATGCCCGCCGCCTCGATCCGGTCCAGGGTCTCCGCCAGCCCCTCGGTCGTCTCCCCCACGCAGCTGAGGTGGGCCATCGTCTCGAAGCCGAGCTCGTCCTTCAGCGCCGTCGTGATCTCGACGGTCCCGTCCCGGGTAGAGCCGCCGGCCCCGTAGGTCACCGAGACGAAGTCGGGCTCCAGCTCGCGCAGTGCCCGCGCGGTCTCGAACAGCTCGGCCGTCGCCTCGGCGGTCTTCGGCGGGAAGAACTCGATCGAGAAGGTCGGCCGCCGCTCAGCGATGATTTCGTCAATCCGCACGGGGGGAGGGTAGCCGCCCGGCCTGGACCGGGGGTGTCCCGGAGCTTGGTCGGGAGCCGGATGCCCCTTGCGAGCAAGATCCCGGGATTTGCGGGATCGCGGCGTCGCCCCCTCTGGACAGGCGGCGACGGGCCCCGTAGGTTCGCATCGCGACCGGGAGAGGCCGGCCCCGCGGAAGCCGAGCGGGAGCTGTCTCGAAGGTGGCGCGACGAGCTTCTGAGCGCGAAGGCTACGCGCGAGGCAGAAATCGAGCGTCACCCCCGGTCGCGTTTCGTCGTCCGCAGGGGCTCGTACCGTTGCGCTGCGCTTGGGAGCCCTGCCCCTCCCGAGCCGGCGACCGGGGCGCACCTTGGGAGCCGGGCGTCGCGGCGATCCCCGTGTACCGCGCCGCGACTAGCCCGCCCGCTCCCGCTTCTCGGGCCCGTCCGGGAGGCGCCGCTTCCTGCATCGCGGGATCGTCGCCGCTCTCACCCTGTGGGAGGATCTCGGCGATGAGCGGCTCGGAGGTCCGATACGAGCGCCGGGGCGCGGCCGCGGTGCTCACGATCGACCGGCCGCAGCGCCGCAACGCGGTCGACGCCGCCACCGCGGAGGGCCTGCGGCAGGGGCTCGAATCCTTCGAGGCCGACGAGGGCGCCCGGGCCCTGGTGCTGACCGGCGCTGGCGGCGAGGCCTTCTGCGCCGGCGCGGACCTGAAGGCGCTCGACCTCGACCTCGAGCACCCAGCCGGGCCGCTCGGGATCAGCCGCCTCGTCCCCTCGAAGCCGGCGATCGCGGCGATCGACGGCTGGTGCCTCGCGGGGGGCCTCGAGCTGGCGCTCTGGTGCGACCTGCGGATCGCCACCCCGCGCTCCGTCTTCGGCTGCTTCGAGCGCCGCTGGGGGGTGCCGCTGGTCGACGGCGGGACCCAGCGCCTGCCGCGGGTGATCGGGATGGGGCGGGCGCTGGAGCTGATCCTCACCGGGCGTCCGGTCGAGGCGGGCGAGGCGGAGCGGATCGGCCTCGTCAACGAGGTGGTCGCGCCCGGCGCGCACCTGGAGCGCTCGCTCGAGCTGGTCGAGCGGCTCGCCTCCTTCCCCCAGGAGACGATGCTGAGCGACCGCCGCGCGGCGCTGGAGGGAGCCGGGCTCCCCCTGCCGCAGGGCCTCGAGCTCGAGCGGCGGCTGGGACAGGACGTGCTCGGGGTCGCCGCCCTCGGCGCCGCTCGCTTCGCCGCGGGCGAGGGTCGTGGCGGCGAGGGCGTGTAGCCGCCGCCTCCTGGTTGCGGGGACCTGAGGTTTGGTACTCGGGAGTGACATCAGGCGCAGGTAAAGAGAGTCATCCCGTGTCTTTCCCATAAGGCCCCTCTCAGCGGCAGCCCGTTCTTGACAACTGCCGCCTTCGTACCTATACGTGTTCTTTGGTGCCCGAAGGGTCGGGCAGCACAGGGAGATAAGCCGGTTCCCATAGGGGGCACTGGAGAACGGGAGGGATGAGCTAGATGCTGTCTCGTGTGAAGAAGAGGGCCGGTACGGCCGGTCTCATAACCGCACTGGTTGCCTTGGTACTGGCAATGGGGGGCGGAGCGTACGCCGCCAAGAACGTCGTCATCACCAAGCTCAGCCAGATCGCACCGAGCGTGCAGAAAAAACTGAAAGGTAAACAAGGCCCCGCCGGCCCAGCCGGCCCTCAGGGAGCCGCAGGTTCGGCTGGCGCCAAGGGCGACACCGGCCCGCGTGGGCCGGAAGGACCTAAAGGGCCGGAAGGGCCCGAAGGAGAACAGGGACCGCCTGGCCCCACGGAAACCACCCTACCGTCGGGCAAGACGTTGACGGGAACGTGGGCGTTCAACGAGATCAACTTGTCAGCTATATGGGCCAACGTCAGCTTCCCGCTGCGTCTGCCTACGGATATTCCTGGGAACGCGGGGGTTGAGTACGTTCCGGTAGGCGATACGACTAACCCCAACTGCCCCGGCACTGTGAGCGACCCCAAAGCGTTGGCAGGACATGTGTGCATGTATGAGGCGCAGCTCTCGAACGCCACGGACACCGGAGGCCTCCTCCTTTCCGATGGCACCTCGGGATTCATCCGCAGGTTCACCCCTACCGATTCGACCGTACGGTCCTTCGGCCGGGGCACCTGGGCGGTAACCGCCCCCTAAGCGGAGCTGAGCCTAAGCTCCAAAAAAAGACCCGGCACATCAGTGCCGGGTCTTTCCATAGCTCAACCGTAGTCCGACAATTCACCCGCGCCGGCCGAAGCTGTGGCCGGTGGGGGCAACTGCGCGCAGCTCGGCTACTGCCAGCTCGCGGCGTCCGGAGTGGCCGGCGGAAGGATTGGCCCCGGCGGACCGTGTGGTGTTCGGCCGCGACTCGGCCGGCTCGGTTCGCTCCAGCGGCGCCAGCTCGCTGACGAGGACGTTGACGGTCCCTTCGCGGCGCTCGAGGCGGCCGCGGGCGCGGAGGAGGGGCGCGGTGCGGACGAGGGGACGGTGGCGCTCGTAGACGGGGGGCGGGACGACGAGGTTGACGGAGCCGCGCTCGTCCTCGAGGAGGAGGAAGGTGACGCCGTTGGCGGTCTCGGGGCGCTGGCGCGCGGTGACGAGGCCGGCCACCTCGACGGTGGAGGCGTGGGGGATCTTCGCGAGGTCGGAGGTGCGGGCGAGCCGGGGATCGAGGCTGGGCCGCAGCAGCTTCATCGGGTGTTTCTCGACCGTCATCCCGGTCGAGCGGTAGTCGGCGATCAGCCTTCCCCACTCCCCCAGCGGCTCCAGCTGCGGCGGCTCGGGGGGCTCCATCGGCAGCGCCAGCTGCGTGCCGCCGCCGTTGCGCCAACCGCCGCCGACCACCCCCACCCGCCAGAGGACCTCCCGGCGCTCGGTGCCCGACCCGACCGGGACGCTGTCGAGCGCTCCGGCCCAGGCGAGCCTTTCCAGGCTCGGCAGGCCCACGCCCGAGCGCGAGGCGAGCTCGGCGATCCCCCGGTAGGGGCCGCCGCGCTCGCGCTCGGCGACCAGCGCCTCCATCTCCTCGGCCCGGACGCCCTTCACGTATCCCAACCCGATCCGCACCTGCAGCCCGCCCCGCACCCCCTCCTCGCGCGGCGACTCGACGTGGCAGAGCGCCTTGCTGCGGTTGACGTCCACCGCCGCCACCCGGATCCCGCGCCGCTGCGCCTCGTGGACCAGCGAGTCCGGCGGGTAGAAGCCCATCGGCTGCTCGTTCAGCAGCGAGCAGAGGAACTCCGGCCCGTAGTGGATGCGCAGCCAGGCCGACTGGTAGGCGAGCAGGCCGAAGGCGGCCGAGTGCGCCTTCGGGAAGCCGAACCCGGAGAAGCCCTGGATCTGCGACCACACCCGCTCGGCCACATCCTCCGAGACACCGTTGGCGGCGGCCCCGGCGCAGAAGCGCTGGTGGTGCTCGCGGATCGCCTCCTCGGAGCGCTTGCGGCTCATCGCCCGCCGCAGCCCCTCCGCCTCCGAGGAGGTGAAGCCGGCCATCGCCATCGCCACCTCGATCACCTGCTCCTGGAAGACGATCGTCCCCAGCGTCTCCTCCAGCACCGGCGCCAGCAGCGGGTGCTCGTAGGGGATCTCGTAGCCGGGATCCTCGCGGCGGAGCCTGCGCCGCTCTATATAGGGATGCACCGCGCCGCCCTGGATCGGTCCCGGCCGCACCAGCGCCACCTGGACGATCAGGTCGTCGAGATCGCGGGGCTGGGTCCGCGGCAGCATCTGCATCTGCGCCCGGCTCTCGATCTGGAAGACGCCGGTGGTCTCGGCGGCGCGGATCGACTCGAAGGTCTGCTCGTCGTCGAGCGGGATCCGCGAGAGGTCGAGCCGCTCGCCGCGGGCGCGGCCGATCTCCTCGACGCAGCGCTCGACCGCCGACAGCATCCCCAGGCCGAGCAGGTCGATCTTGAGGAAGCCGGCGTCGGCGCAGGAGTCCTTGTCCCACTGGACGGTCTGGCGGCCCGCCATCGCCGCCGGCACCACCGGGCAGACGTCGATCAGCGGCCGGGTCGAGATCACCATCCCCCCCGGATGCTGGGAGGAGTGCCGGGGCAGCCCCATGATCTCGGCGGCGAGCGGCAGCAGCGCCCGCCAGCGTGGCTCACCCGCCCGCTCCGGCCCCAGCGCCGCGGCGAGATCGCGCTCGATCTCCTTCGCGCCCTCGTGGAAGCCGACCGTCTTCGCCACCCGGTCGATCTCCCCCGGCGGCAGCCCCAGCGCCTTGCCGAGGTCGCGGATCGCGCCCTTCGGCCGGTAGGTCGGGAAGGCGGCGACGAGAGCGGAGCGGTCGCGGCCATAGCGCTCGTGGGCGCGAGGGATCAGCACCTCGCGGATGTCGCGGGGGAAGTCGAGGTCGATGTCCGGCATCGAGGTCGTTTCCTCGTTGAGGAAGCGGCCCGAGAAGAGGTTTGTCTCCACCGGGTCGACGTGGGAGAGCCCGGTCAGGTAGCAGACGATCGAGCTGACGCTTGAGCCGCGCCCGCGCCCCGGCGGCAGAACCCCTCGCGCTGACTCCGGGCCGCGCACCTCGGCGGCGACCTCGCGTGCCAGCTCGAGCAGGTCGCGGTGGAGGAGGAAAAAGCCGGAGAGGCCGAGCTTGCGGATCGTCGCCAGCTCCTCCTCCAGCCGCCACTGCGCCTCCAGCAGGCGGGCGCTGCCGCTGTAGCGCTCGCCGAGACGGTGGGCGCAGAGGCGGGCGAGCTCGGCGTTGGCCGTCGGGTCCTCGCTGCCGGGATAGCGGTAGCCGAGCTGCTCGGTGAGGTCGAAGCGCAGGCGCTCGGCGACCCGCTCGGTCTCGGCGACCGCCTGCGGGTATTCGGCGAAGCGGGCGGCCATCGCCGCCGGCGAGGTGAGGGCCGAGGTCGAGTTGCCGCGGCGGTGTGGCTCGCACTCCTCCAGCGTCTCGCAGCGGCCGATCGCGACCAGCGCGTCCTGCAGCGGCGCCCGGCGGCGGTCGTGGGCATGGACGTTGCCGGTGGCGACGCAGGGGACGTCGAGCCGCTCGCCCAGCAGCGCCAGCCAGCGGTTGCGGGCGCGGTCGCGCCGCCAGTAGGGCCGTTGCAGCTCGATCCGGAAGCGATCGCGGCCGAAGGCGGCAAGCAGGCGCCGGGCGAGCCGCTCCCCCCCAGCGGTGTCGCCGCGCTCGAAGGCTCCCGCCACAGCCCCGTCGCGAGCGCATCCCGAAAGGCAGACCAACCCCTCCGCGTGCTCCTCCACTTGCTCCAGCGTCGCCCAAGGCTGCATCGCCTGGCGACCCGTGTTGTCCCGCGTATGCGCATGAGCCGCCGTCAACAACCTGCACAAATTCCGGTACCCGACCTCGCTTTCGGCGAGAAGGGTCAAATGTGCGGGCCGGAGACCAACCGTCAACTCCGCCCCGGTGATAGCCCGGATACCGAACCCAAGACACGCCTGGGCGAACTCCATCGACCCCCAGACCCCGTCGTGGTCGGTGAGGGCGAAGGCGGGATAACCGTGGCCCGCCGCCGCGGCGGCCAGCTCCAGCGGGGTCGAGGCCCCGTCGAGGAAGGAGAAGGCGGAATGGGCGTGCAGCTCGACGTACACCGCGCCGCCTCCTCAGGCCCGCTGCCGGTACCAGCGCTCGGTCCCGGCGCGGCGGAAGACGGTGAGGGCGCGGCCGTCCGCCAGCGCCAGCTCGAAGTAGTGGCGGCGCAGCGGCTTCGGCGTCCACCAGCGGTCCTCGACCAGCCACTCCTCGCGCACGGCCTCGACCGTCATCCCCTCCACCCGCAGCGGGGCGCCGCGGGGGTCGGTTCGGACCGCCACCCGCTGGGGGGCGTAGAGACGACGCAGCCCGGGCATCAGAGTTCCGGATAGGGGGTGAGAAGGGCCCAGCGCTCGGGCACGCGCGAGGCGGAGTCGACGGGAAGCACCTTCAGCAGCGCCTCAGCCCCCTGCGCCGCCCGGACCTCGCGCACCGCCGCCCGCAGCCGGCGGCGCCGGGGCTCCGCTCCGCCGACGGCGAGCTCGAGCTGGTCGCGGGCGGGCGGGCCGAGGCCTACCGCGCGCAGGCGCAGTGCGCTAGCCGGACCCGGCA
>JBKPOX010000078.1:0-9513 GCA_046733335.1 Actinomycetota bacterium
GGGCTACCACCGCTTCTTCAGCTACCTCAACTTCTTCGTCTTCTCGATGCTGCTGCTGGTCCTCGCCGGCAACTTCGTCCTGCTGACCGTCGGCTGGGCCTTCGTCGGCTTCGCCTCCTACGCGCTGATCAGCTTCTGGTACCGGCGCGAGACGGCGACCCGGGCGGGGATGAAGGCCTTCGTGATCAACGTCGTCGGCGACATCGGCCTGGTCCTCGCCGCCTTCCTGATCTTCCGCGAGCTCGGCAGCTTCGACTACGGCGAGGTCTTCGAGCGGGCGCCCGAGGCCTTCACGACGAACGAGTGGACGGTCACCGCGATCTGCCTGCTGCTCCTCCTCGGCGCCTTCGCCAAGTCGGCCCAGCTGCCGCTCCACACCTGGCTCCCGGACGCGATGGAGGGACCGACGCCGGTCTCCTCGCTGATCCACGCGGCGACGATGGTCACCGCCGGCGTCTACCTGATCGCCCGCACCCACGTCCTCTTCGCCCTCGCCCCCACCGCCGCCGACGTCGCCGCCTTCGTCGGCCTGGCGACGCTGCTGGTCGCGGCGACGATCGCGCTGGTGGTCACCGACCTGAAGCGGGCGATCGCCTACTCGACGATGAGTCAGATCGGCTACATGGTCGTCGGCGTCTCGATCGGCGCCTACGGGGCGGGGATGTTCCACCTGATGACCCACGCCTTCTTCAAGGCGCTCCTCTTCATGGCGGCCGGCTCGATCATCGCCGCGATGGCGAACGAGCAGAACATCGACCGGATGGGCGGCTTCGGGAGGGCGATGCGCTTCACCTCGATCACGATGCTCTGCGGCGCCCTCGCCCTCGCGGCGTTCCCGCTCACCTCGGGCTTCTTCTCCAAGGACGAGATCCTCGCCTACGCCGGAGCACGCGGAGGCATGTACCTGATCTTCGTCGTGCTCGGCTACCTCGGCGCGCTCCTCACGGCGATCTACACCTTCCGCCTGATCTTCCGGGTGCTGCAGGGGGAGCCGTGCCCGGAGGCGCGGGAGCTGGCCGAGACCGGCCACGTGCACCACGCCGAGCCACGGAACCCGGCGACCGGCGAGCTCGAGGACACCGACGTCGGCTTCCCCGGGCCCGAGCACCACATCGCCGAGCGCTCGGCGCCGATGCGGGTCGCGATGGCGGTGCTCGCCTTCCTCGCCCTGACCGGCGGCCTGGTCCAGGTGCCGGGGGTCGACAACGTCGTCGCCGACTTCCTCGACCCCGCCTTCGAGGGGCCGGTCCTCTCGCACGCGCACCCGTCGATCGCCTGGGACTGGATCGGGCTGGTGATCGGCGGCGCCATCTCGCTGCTCGGGATCTGGATCGCCCACTGGCTCTACATCGCCCAGCCGGAGCGGCCGCGGGCGCTGGAACGCCGCTTCCAGGGCCTCCACGACTTCCTCTTCCGCAAGTGGTACTTCGACGAGGCGATCGACGTCCTCGTCGTCCGCCCGGCGCTGGCGACCGGCCGCTTCGCCAACCGCGTCTTCGAGCGCTTCGTCGTCGACGGCCTCGTCACCGGCACCGAGGGAGCGGTGCGGGGGACCAGCGGCGTCGTCCGCGCCGTCCAGAGCGGCTTCGTCCGCAGCTACGCGCTGCTGCTGATCGCCGGCTTCGCCGGCCTGGGCCTCTACTTCCTCCTCTCGAGCTCGTGATGGGGGCGCGGCGATGATCAACGTCCTCCTCTGGGCGCCGCTCGCCTTCGGGCTGATCGGCCTCTTCCTGCCGCGCCGGGCCGCCAGCCCCTGGGCGATCCTGGGCTCCGTCGCCACCCTCGCGATCGCGATCGGGATGGTCGCCGGCTTCGACGGCGGCGACTCCGGCCTGCAGTACGCGGTCGACACCCCCTGGATCTCCGGCCTCGGCGTCGACTACAGCCTCGGCCTCGACGGCCTCAACCTCTTCCTCGTCCTCCTCACCGCGGTGCTGTGGACCGGCGGCATCGCCTTCGCCGCCCTCCGCGAGCAGGAGCGGCCGCAGACCTTCTTCTTCCTGATGCTGCTGGCCGAGACGGCGACGCTCGGCTCCTTCCTGGCTCAGGACCTGCTGCTCTTCGTCCTCTTCTTCGACCTGATGCTGGTGCCGTTCTACTTCCTCTTCGGCGCCTGGGGGCACGACCGCACCGCCGAAGGCGGGCCGACCGCGGCGGCGGCGACGCTGAAGATGATCGTCTACACCCTGATCGGCTCGCTGCTGATGCTGGTGGCGGCGATCGCCGCCGCGATCATCTCCGCCGACGGCGGCCACCTCACCTTCTCGATCCAGGCCCTGGCCGAGCAGGGGCTCCCGCTCGGCAGCCAGCGCTGGATCTTCTGGTTCTTCGCCGCCGCCTTCCTGGTGAAGATGCCGGCCTTCCTCCTCCACGGCTGGATGCCGGACGCCTACCGCGCGGCGCCGCTTCCGGCGCTGGCGGTCTTCTCCGGCGTCCTCGCCAAGGTCGGCGCCTACGGCTTCCTGCGGGTCGTGCTGCCGCTCTTCCCGGAGGCGACGGTGGAGTTCCAGGAGGCGATTCTGGTGGTCGCGCTGGCCTCGATCCTCTACGGCTCGGTGATGGCCTTCACCCAGACCAACCTGCGACTGATCGCCGGCTACTCCTCGGTCGCCCAGCTCGGCTTCATCACCGCCGGGATCTTCGCCCTGCGCGCCGACGGCGCCGACGGCGCGGTCCTGCAGATGGTCAACCACGGCCTCGTCGTCGCCCCGATCTTCGTCATCGTCGCCCTCCTGGTCGAGCGGACCGGCAGCGAGGACCTGCGCGGGATGGGCGGCCTGGCGCTGCGGGCGCCGGTGCTGGCGGCGCTCTTCCTGATCGTCGCCCTGGCGACCCTGGCGATGCCGGGCTCGGCCAACTTCGTCGGCGAGTTCTACATCCTCAACGGCCTCTTCCAGGCGAAGATCGTCTTCGCCCTGATCGCGATAACCGGCGTCGCGATGGCCGCCTACTACGCGCTGCGGCTCTACCAGGGGACGATGCACAACCGCCCGGCCTCCGAGCGGGAGGGGGGCCTGCTCTCGCGCGAGATCGGCCTCCGCGACGCCCTGGTGCTGGCGCCGCTGGTCGCCTGCATCGTCGCCCTGGCGCTCTACCCGCAGCTGATCCTGAAGCGGACCGACCCCACCGTCGAGCAGACGGTGGGGTCGGTGACCGGCGGCGAGGCGCCGCAGTCGCAGCTGGCGGACGGCGGCGCCGGCCACCTCGAGCGGGTGAGCTCGAAACCGTGAACTTCAACGAGCCGCACATCGACTACGCCGGCATCTCGCCGCTGATCGCCCTCACCGTCGGCCTCTGCGTCGTCCTGCTCAGCGCCGTCTTCAAGCCGCTGCGGCGCGGCGCCCCGCTGCTGACCCTGCTGACCCTGGGCGTCGCCGCGGGGCTGCTGGTCTGGCAGTGGGACGACCCGAAGACGCTGATCACCGGGGCGCTGCGACTCGACGACCTGGCGATCTCGATCTCGCTGATCGCGATCCTCACCGCGGCCTTCTGCGTCCTGCTCTCGCTCGGCGAGCGGGCGACCGAGGAAGCCGGCTCGGGCGAGTACCACTCTTTGCTGCTGGGCTCGGTGCTGGGGATGGTCCTGCTCGCGCAGTCGACGAACCTCGTCACCTTCTTCGTCGCCCTGGAGACCCTCTCGGTCCCGCTTTACATCCTCTGCGCCACCAACCTGCGGCGCGAGGGCTCGCTGGAGTCGGGGCTGAAGTACCTGATCGTCGGCTCGATCGGCTCGGCGACGCTGCTCTACGGGATGGCCTTCCTCTACGGCGGCACCGGCTCGACCGGGTTCGCCGGGATCGCCGACGGGATCGCCCGCAACGGCCTCGACGGCGACCCGCTGATCCTGATCGGGATCGCGATGGCGGCGGTCGGGCTCGCCTTCAAGACCTCGATCGCGCCGTTCCACCAGTGGACCCCCGACGTCTACCAGGGGGCGCCGACGCCGATCACCGGCTTCATGGCGGTGGCGACCAAGGCGGCGGCCTTCGCCGTCTTCGTCCGCTTCTTCGACGTCGCCCTCGGCTCGCAGCTCGACGCCTGGCAGCCCGCCCTGGCGGTCCTGGCGGCGACCTCGATCCTCGTCGGCAACGTCGGCGCCCTCGGCCAGGACTCGCTGAAGCGGCTGCTGGGCTGGTCGGGCGTCGCCCAGGCCGGCTACATGCTCGGCGGCGTCGTCGTCGCCGAGCAGCAGGGGACGAGCGCGCTGGTCTTTTACCTCGCCGCCTACGCCTTCATGAACCTCGCCGCCTTCGCGGTGATCGTGGCCCGCGAGCGCGAGACGATCTTCGGCGACGACATCCGCGCCGTGCGCGGCCTCGGGGCCGAGCGGCCGGCGCTGGCCTGGCCGCTGACGATCTCGATGCTGGCGCTGGCCGGGCTGCCGGCGACCGCGGGCTTCGTCGGCAAGCTCTACCTGATCGAGGCGCTGGTCGAGGGCGACTACACCTGGCTCGCCGTCTTCATCGCCGTCGGGACGATGATCTCGCTCGCCTACTACCTGCGGGTGGTGGCGGCGATGTGGATGCGGCCCGAGGGCGAGGCCGCGCCAGCGGCGAGGCCGGCGATCGCCGGCGCCTCGCCGGAAGCCGATCCGATCGACCCCGAAGCCGGCCGCCGCTGGTACCTGGCCGGCCCCGCCCTGCTCGCAGCCGCGGCGACGGTCTTCTTCGGAGTCATCCCGCAGCCGCTGGTGGAGGTTGCCTCCCACGCCGGCTCCGCCCTCTTCGGGTAGAAACGCCCGATCGGAGTCCTCCTCACCACCGGCGCGATCGTCGCGGCCGTCGCCGTCGGCGTCTGGTCCGAGGGCCGCTGGCCGGAGGGAGCCGCCCGCGCGTCCCGCAGCGCCCTGACGCTGCTCCTCTACGTGCTGCTGCCGCCGGTGGTCTTCTTCAACATTGCCGCCAGCGAGATCGACGTCGGCCACGGGGTCGGGCTGCTGCTCGGGATCGTCGCCTCCTCGCTCGGGGCGTTGGTCGCCTGGACGGTGGCGAGCCGGTTGCTGAAGCTGGCGCGGCCGCAGGTCGGCGCCGTCGTCTGCACCGTGCTCAGCGTCAACACCGGCTACCTCGGCTACCCGCTCGCCGTGGCCCTGCTGGGACGGGACGAGCTGCCCGACGCGGTCCTCTACGACGTCCTCGTCACCGGGCCTTGCCTGCTGCTCGGCGCCTTCGCCGTCGGCGCCGCCTTCGGGACCAGGGCGGGGGAAACGCCGCGCCAGCGTGTGGCCGCCTTCTTCACCCGCAACCCGCCCCTCTACGCCGCGATCGCGGGGCTGCTTGCGCCGGCCGCGCTCGCGCCGGACCTCCTCGTCGACATCTCGCAGATCCTCATCGTCGCCATCCTCCCGATCGGCTTCTTCGCCGTCGGCGCCACCCTGGCCGAGAACGCCGAGCATGGCGAGCTGCCGATGCCGCCGCCGCTGACCCGCCCTGTCGCCCTCGTGGTCGCCGTCCGGCTGGCGGTCGTCCCCACCCTGCTGATGCTCCTGGCCGCCCCCCTGATCGAGCTCCCCGCCGCCTACCGCCTGCTCTCGGCGATGCCTTCCGGCCTCAACTCCCTGGTCATCGCCCACGCCTACGGCCTCGACATGGAGATAACCGCCGAGGCGGTCACCTGGTCCACCGGGATCGTCGTGCTGGCGGCGCTGTCCTCGCTGCTGCTTTAGCGCCTGAGCCTGCTCACCTGTCGCCTCAGACCTGGGTGGCGATCAGACCGAGCAGGGCCACGAAGATCCCGCCACCGATCTGCATCAAGGTTCGCTGCATCGCGTCGAAACGGCTGCCCAGGTGATCGATCCGCTGATCGAGACGATCGATCCGCTGATCGAGACGATCGATCTTTTTATTGACGCCGGTGAACTCTTCGCGTATCTGCGCGAAGCCATCGTCAACTCGTTTGCTGAGTTCGTTGAGCCGCCCGTCGTTCCATTCCGTCATCTCCACCTCCCTGTCTGCGACCGCCTCCACGTCCAACATCATAGCAGACAAAAGATTGCGGATCGGCCAAACGCCCACGGCACCCGAAGCTCAGACCTGGGTGGCGATCGTGCCGATCAAAGCCGCGATCAGCGCGAGGAGGGCAGCGCCGAACGCGAAGCCGACCTGGATGAGCGTTCGCTCGAGGGAGTCGAAGCGGCCGTTGAGCGCCCTCATGTCGTCGTCCAACCTGGCAAAGCCCTGATCGACCTTCCCGTTGAGGTCGTCCAGCCGCTCGTCGGTCCAGCTTTCTCTCACGGTCATGAAGATAAGCGTAGCAGACAATATATTACATCTCGGTCCCGTCTCTGTAGATTCTCCGTGTGCTCCACCACGTCGGGATCGAGGTCGCGCCCGCGGATATCGAGGCCGCCGCCGGCTTCTTCGAGCTGCTCGGTTTCGAGCGGGTCGAGCCGCCGCAGACGCTGCGCGAGTACACCTGGCTCGAGCGCGGGGGGACGCAGGTCCACCTGATGCCGGAGGCGGAGCCGACCGTCCCCTCGCCCGGCCACCTCGCGGTGGTCGTGCCCGATTTCGCCGCGGCAGTCGAGCGGCTGCGCGGCGCCGGCTTCGAGGTGCAGCCGAAACGCGAGCACTGGGGGCAGCCGCGCGCGCTCGGGCTCGCCCCCGGCGGTCACCGGGTCGAGCTGATGGCGGCGGCGCCCGCGCCGCAGGCCTGAGCCAGCTCAGTCGGCCCC
Source organism: Actinomycetota bacterium (assembly GCA_046733335.1). Taxonomy (GTDB): domain Bacteria; phylum Actinomycetota; class Thermoleophilia; order Solirubrobacterales; family 70-9; genus VAYN01. The sequence goes on from JBKPOX010000078.1 coordinate 6,674, forward strand.
GTGTGTGCGGGCGCCGGCCTTGGCGGCGAAGAGGTCGCTGTCGGCGACGCCGAGAAGCTCGTCGACCGTCCGCCCGTCGGCCGGGTACATCGCGTATCCGGTCACCGCGGTCACCGGCCGCCGCTCGTCGCTGCCGAAGCCCCGCTGGGAGACGCGGCCGCGGAGCCGCTTCGCCACTTCCTCGGCCTCTTCGGCGTTCACCTCCGGCACGATCACCGCGAACTCGTCGCCGCCCTGGCGGAAGACGGAGTCTTCGCCGCGAGTCTCTTTGCTCAGGGAGCTGCCGATCTCGGCGAGCAGGCGGTCGCCCTCGAGGTGGCCGTACCGCTCGTTGACCTGCTTGAACCCGTCGAGGTCGAGGAGGACCAGCGCGAACTCGCGGCGATGGCGCTCGTGGCGGGCGATTTCCCCTGCCAGGCGCTCGTGCAAAGCGCGGTAGTTGCCGACGCCGGTCAGCTCGTCGCGCCTGGCCAGGACCCAGAGCGCTTCGTGGCTGGCCCGCAGCCGCCGGACGAGGAGCACGATGCCGATCGCGACGGCCGCCAGGCAGGCCGCCTCGGCGAGCGCGAGCGCGAGCGCCTGCCCCCTCGAGTACTCGCCCAGGACGAGCGGCGCCAGCAGGCCGAGCGCCACCGCGAAGAGCGCCGCGAGCAGGTAACGGGCGCCGAGCGGCACGAGCCGCCGGCCGTCAGGGAACGGCGGATGCTCCGGAGCCCTCCGAGGGGAATCGCTGACTGGTCGACTGATGGCGACAGATTATTTCGCCGCGCCTACTCGCGCTGCTTGCGCTTGCGCCGCTCGCCGCCGACCGTCTCGCCTTCCTCCTCGCCCGCGGCGGGCTCGAGTTCGGCCGCCGCCCGCTCGCCGGGAGTGGGCCATGGAGCCGCCTCCCCCGCTTCCCAGGCGGGGGGTCTGCCGGCCGGCAGCCGGTCGAGGATCAGGACCCCGAGATAGATGAACCAGATCAGGGTGAAAAGGATCAGCCCGAGCAGGGTGGCGATCCCCAGCGCCATCCCCAGCGAGCCCCAGAAGCGGGTCAGGAGCCCGGTCCGCATCCCCCACAGGCAGGAGTAGAAGAGGGCGACTGCGAAGCCGAGGCCACCGGCGATGCCGAGCCCGGAGACGATCGGCGCCAGCGAGGCTTCCCCCAGCGCATTCGACGCTTCGTCGTCTTCGCGCTGGCGGCGCTCGCAGGCCTGCTGCGGCGTCTCGCCCTGCCTCGGCTCGAACTCCTCGGCGAACCCCTCGGCGTCCTCGTCCTCGCGCTCGGACGCGCAGTCCTCCCTCGCCTCGCTCTGCGAGAGGGTGGCCTTCGCCTCCCCGGCGACGAACCGGTCGGCGGCTTCCTGCTGCGCGATGGCGGCCAGGCCGGTCGAGACCGCGAGGAAGAGCGGGCCGGCCACGACCAGCCCGATCAGCTGCGGGCGCACCCGGTCGCTGCGAGCGCGGACCGCCTGGAAGAGGTAGACGAGCGGGATCGCCAAGAGGGCGAAGCCCAGCGCCCGCATCAGCCCGGTGAGGGTGACCGAGCCGGCGTGGGCGTCGACCGAGCGGAGCACCTCGGCGTCGCCGGTTCCCTCGACGCCGTTGGCGAAAGCCGCGCCGACCATCAGGGCGACGGCGAGGAAGGTCGCCAACGCCACCGGCAGCGCCCAGCGCGCCTCCCGCTCCCGCACTTGCTCTGGATTCATCCGCCCGCCCCTCTCTTGGAAGTAGAACCGGGGCAGCGCCCCTTCGATCGCGTCCTGCGCCGCAGGGGCCGTACGCTACCCGAGCATGAACCGCCCTGAGGCCACCCGCGTCGTCCCCCTCGAGGCAGGCGCCGGACCGGAGAACCCTCCCTGCCCCGCCTGCGGGGAGCCCCTGTTCGGCTGGATCGGGCAGCGCCCGGGCCTCGCCGGGCCGGTGCGCCGCTGCGAGAGCTGCGGCCTCGGCGTGCTCGGAGAGGCGGGGGACGCGGAGGCGGCACTGCGCGAGCTGGACTCGCTGCGGGACGGGGACGCCGTCCTGATCGAGAACCGGGGAAGCGTCGCCTGCTCGCTCGGCAACGCCGGCTGGTCGGGCCTGCGCCCGCGGACTCGGCACCTGTTCACGGTCGAGGCGGTGCGGCGCCTGGTGGCGCGGCGCGACCAGGTGGTGGCGAAGAGCCGCCCCCGCCCCCTGGCGAGCCTGGCGGCGACCTGGCAGACGCTGCTGAACAGCGTCACCTTCGGCCACAACGTCGCCCTGGGGGCGCTGCGGGGGGTCCCGTCGGTGCCCGCGAGCCGGCCCTGGCAAAGGCGGATCGACGCCCTGGCCAGCGTCGTGCTGGCCCTCCCGGCCCTGCTGGTCGCGATCCCGATCGAGCTGCTGGGCGCCGCCCTGGGCCGCGGCGCCGTCGTTTCGCTGCGGCTGCAGCTGCTCTAGCTCAGGCCTTCGCGGGCCTCGCGGACCAAGGTCACGGCCTCGGGAAACAGGACCCGGATCGCGTCCCGGACCTGCATCGCCTGCTCGTCGGCGGTGCCGGCGAGGTCGAGGCGGCCGATCGAGGCGACGGTCATCTCGACCGCGAGCTTGATCACGTTGTCGGCCCAGGCGACCCGCTGCGAGGACTGCATCTGCTCCGAGAGCTCTTCCATCCGGGCGCGGAACTCGTCGGGGTCGCCGAACAGGTTGAAACCCTCCACGACCTGCATGTAAGCAGAACCGTCACCTCGGCGATCCAGCTTCGGCACACCGCGCGCGCCACCCGTGCGCCGCCCCGCCCTAGCGTCGGGCGCCGTGGCCCGGGGCGAGGGAGAGCGAGGATCGGCGACGGTCGAGCAGGCGGCGCTGGCGGCGCTGATCGCGCTGCTGGTTAT
>JBKPOX010000079.1:0-9796 GCA_046733335.1 Actinomycetota bacterium
GAGCCGGTTCGGGCTCTCAGCCGCCCGGACGCCGGTGACGGCGATGATCTCCTGACCGGCCGGAGCCTGCGGGAAGGTGTGGCGGGAGACGACCGCCTGAATGACCGGGCTGTCGATCCGCTTGGCGTACGCCGGCGGCTGCCGCACCCACCGCTCCGGGGGCAGCCGGTCGTCGAACACCCAGAAGTAGGGGGCCTCCCGGTTGTAGACGTTGACGATCGGCTGGCCGGCGACCCACCAGTGCATCTCAACCTCGGGCCGGTCGGCCACCCGCTCCGCGTACTCGAAGGTCCCCGGGAACATCACCTCCTCGTCCCGCATCGACACCTGGACCGGGAGCCGACCGCAGGCCCGGGCGGCCTCAATGGCCAGCTCCAGGCACACCCCGCTGTCCTTCCCGCCCGAGAAGGAGACGACCGGCCAGTAGGGGCCCTGGTAGAGGGTCATGAGCCGGCCCAAGGCGGCGTCGTACACGTTGTGGGCGAGGAGCCGCTTGGTCATCGCCGGGAGCCGTGCACGAGCAGGTACGCGGCCCGGCAGGCCGGGAGGAGGAGCTGCTCGGCCGGGACCCCGACCACCGGAGGCAGCAGGGGCCGGCCGGGCCGCCGGAACCCGTGGAGCTCCACCACCTGAAGACCGACCCCCTCGACCAGCCAGCGGAGGCTGGTCGGGTCGAACCGGCGGCGGGGAGGATGCGGCCGGGTGCCGTTGAAGACCTCCCGGTGCGGCGCCCGCGGCCCGTAGGTGAGGAGGAGGAGACGGCCGCCGGGGGCCAGCACCCGGTAGGCCGCGGCCAGCACCTGAGCCGGGCGGGGATGGTAGTTGAGGGACCCGAAGGTCGAGACCACGGCCGCGCAGGAGGCGGTGGGGAGCTGGCCGATCTCGGCCATGTCGGCCTCGGCGAACCGGCGGCCGGGATGCTTCCGGCGGGCGACCTCGAGCATCCCCGGGCTGATGTCCAGGCCCAGGTAGGGGTCGAGGTCGGGGAGCTGGTCGAGGAGCCAGCCGGTCCCGCAGCCCAGGTCGACGGTCAGGAGGTCGGGCCGGTCGTCGGGGAGCCGCCGGCGGAGCCAGCGGGCCAGCCAGCGGTCCTCCGCCCGGTGCAGCGGATCCTGGTAGGTGCCGTCGTACTTCCCGGCGACATGGTCGTAGGCGGCCGCGACCGCCCGGACCGTCCGGGGGAGGGCGCTGGCGGCGCGCAGAGGGGCCGGTTCCGGGCGCATGGCCGGGACTGTACCCTACCGGCCCATGAGCCCCTCACACCTGCGGCGGGAGGACCCGGACCCGCCGGCCGGGCCGCAGCCGCCGTTCACCGCGGCCGGGTTCCTGAGCTGGGCGGAGGCGGCCCGCTGGGTGTACGCCAAGACGATGCCGGCCGTGCCCCATGAGTATTGCCTACGTAGGGAGCAGGCCCCGGAGGACTTCGACCGGGCGGTGTGCTTCATCCGGGCGCACGGCTGGCGGGCCTCGTGGGGGCGGGCCTGGCACACCTACTACACGGTGGGGGGGTGGAAGCTGTGGTCGATGGGGTGGCCGGTCGGGGGGCCGACCATCCTGATCAACCGGGCCCTGCTGAACCCGGAGGATCCGGGCTATGACCGGGCGCTGGTCGCGGCCGCCCTGCGGAGCCGGATCGGCCGGTGGGCGGAGGAGGCGCTGGTCGCGGCCGACCGGCGCAGCCTCCCGATGCCGTGAGTACCGTCCTGTGGCTGGTCGGGCTCCTGGCCGTCGCCCTCGTGCTGCTATGGGCGCTGAACCGGCACGACCGGCGGCGATGAGCGGGGGGTCCAGGTCCGGCCGCCGTCCTCGGAGACCTCCACCAGCGACGGCGCCGGCGGTGGGCAGGCGTCGGTGTAGACGTGCTCGCCGGGCAGGAGCGGGCAGGTGCAGGGGGCGACCGGGTAGGTGAGCCGGACCAGCTCCTGGGGGCCGGTCTGCCAGTCGACCCGCTCGGGCTCGCGGGGGTGGCCGAGGGCCTGGTCGATGAGGGGGTGGTCGCCGGCGACCTCCTGCCCGTCGCGGCCGGTGAGCTGCTCGTAGAGGGCGCCGTAGGCGGCCCGGCGGGACAGCCAGGGGTTGACCGTCGGGCCGCGCAGCCGCACCACCGGGACCCGGCCGGGCTGGCGGGGGAGGGGGTCGGGCTGACGGTCGGGGAGGGCCATCTGGGGGCTCCTTCCGGTGTGCGCCGGGGGCGCCGGGGCGGGGGGGCCAACCCAAGCGCCCCCGGACAGGGGGATCGTACCTGACAAGCGTTACACGCCGTAGGGGGCGAAGTTGCTCCCGACCGAGAACGGGATCAGATCACCGTTGATGAAGCGGACCAGGAAGAACACCCGGACGGCGGTGACCCCGCTGGTCGCAACGCCGAGGCCGATGTCGATCCAGTCGCCGCGGGCCCGGGTCACGGTCGCGTCCGGGCTGAAGTCGCTGGCGCTGTTCAGGGGGTTGGGGACGACCTGGCTGGCGCCCTCGCACTCGCCGTCCTTCGGGGCCCGCTCGTCGTACAGGCTGCCGCTGACCCCCAGGGGGAGCTTGTAGCGGCCGTCGAAGGTGCGGTCGGGCTTCAACGTGCAGGCGTCACCCTCAGCTCCGGCCACGGCCGGGTTGTCGACCGCGTCCGGCTCGATCGGGCCGTCGGGGGTGTTGTCGCGGGGGTTGGCGACCGGGGCCGGGAAGTAGTCGTTGACCACCGTATCGGCGGTGACGCCGTCCTGGTCGACGCGCAGCCTGGGGTTGTTGGTCTGCCAGCGGAGGACGCCGGGGCCGTCGGCCAGCTCGGCGTAGGCGCTGGCGAACTCCGGGCCGGCGTCGCCGCCGGGGACGAACCCGAAGACGGTCTCGACCTTGACGTTGATGAACCATTCCGGGTGGTCGGGGTGGTGGACGCGGACGGTGCGGGTGCCGTTGCCGCCGTCGATGAACAGGGTCGGGTCGGCGTGGGCGGGGAGGGCGGGAAGGGCCAGGGCGAGAAGCGCGGCTAGGGCAACCAGGACGGGTACCAGCCGGCGGACGGGGACGGGCATGGGCAGCCTCCACTCCGGGACGTGCTCGGGCGGGTGGAGTCTACCCGCTCACCGTCCGAAGTCGTGACCGGCGGCCCGCTGGTCGACGGCCGCCCCGGCGGCCTGGTCGTAGAGGCGCCGCTGCTGCCGGGCGGCGTCCTCGTAGTCGCCGTCGTTGTGGACCGAGGGGTCGGGGCAGAGGTAGAGGATCCGGATCGGCCCGACCCCGACGTGCGGGAGCTGGTCGAGACACTCCTGGCAGAGGGCCAGGAGGGCGCCGTGGTCGAGGCAGACCGCGGCCGCCCCGACCGGCCGGTCGGCGTGGCGGGGGTGGGAGCACGGGAGGCTGGTGAGGAGCCGGAACCGCGGGTTGAGCGGGATGGTGGGGCCTCCTCTCGGATGACAACGATTACGCGGGGCGGTGGCCGGTCCCAGGGGAGGGGGCCGTGGTAGGTGAGGCCGCCGGCGACGCCGGCGAGCGCGCCCAGGGTGCAGGCGAGCTGCACCAGTCGGACCGGCGACAGGGGCATGCCCTCATGATGCCGGAGCGGTCAGCCGGTGAGGGCCTGCGGCTGCCCGTCGGTGGCCGCGCCGAAGGGGTCTTCCTCCGCCGGCCCTTCCGGGGGTGGGGTGATCGGTCGGAGGGCGAGCACGTGGACGTGCCGGTCGCGCCGGTAGGCGTGGGTCGGTTCGAGGCCGCTCTCGTCGGCGGCGAACATGGCCTCGCGGGTGACCTCGACGGTTCCGCCGGCGGCCTGGAGGGCCGCGATGAGGAGGACTTCGAGGTCGATCTCCCGCTGCGGGGGCCGCTTGTGGCGGGCCAGGCCGCGGTCGAAGTGGGCTTCGACCATGCCGGCGTAGAGGTTGCTGGGTCGCTCCTCGGGTGGCATCCCCGGGCTCCCTGGTCAGGCTGCACCGTCCGGGTCAGCGTACACCGGCCCGCCAGCTACCCCGGTTCGGTCAGGTGGTCTGGTCGGCCCAGGCGCGGGCGAAGTCGGCGATCTTCACCTTGAGGTCTCGCGGGATGAGGTGCCGGTCGGTGAGCTGCTGGCGGGCCTCCCCGCAGAGTTCGGTCAGGCCGACCAGCTGGTCGGTGTCGGCCAGGTAGCGGGCGGCGAAGGCCTCCACCTCGACCAGGCCGGCCAGGTCCTGGACGGCGTCGAGGGACCGCTGGGTGCGCTGGTCGACCAGGCTGGCGGCGGGGCCGTTGCGGACCGCGGGGACGCGGTCGCCCGCCTCGGCGTCGGGTTCGCGGTCGGCCAGGGGGGAGGGGGTGGTCGGGGCGTCGGCCTGGTTGGTGGGCTTGACGACGCCGCCCTGCCCGTCCGGGTAGTGGAACTGACGGCCGCCCTCATGCTGCTCGGGGTGCATGCCCCAGTGGGCGTGCCGGTCGGGGGCGTCGTCGGTCGGCAGGGGCTCCCAGGCCGGCCGGCCCTCCTGGGGAAGGTCGCCGGTGTCGTCGGCGGCCTGCTGCAGCCGCTCCTGGACCTCGCTCGGCTCACGCTGCTCACGCTGCTGACGCTGCTTGGTCATGCTGAATTGCCTCCACCAGGTTCGGGGGTCGGGGGACACGAGGGGCAGCCTACCCCACGTCCTCGGCCGGCTGCTCCAGTTCGGCGTCAGGGGCGAGCAGCTCGGTGGCGAGGACGTTGCGGTGCGCCCAGCAGGTCGGCTGGCCGGGGCGGGCCAGGGTCCGGCAGCGGTGGCCGGTGTGCCCGGCCCGGGCGCGGCAGCGGGCCCGGGGGCCGGCGGTGCGGGCCTCGGTCGGGCCGTGCAGCCATTCGTGGACGGTCATGCTGCCCTTGCTGGCGGCGGCGCCGATGGCCCGGTCCCCCATCCGGTGGGGGTTACGGTCGTCGTTGGCCTGGGCGGCCAGCTCGACCAGCTTGTCGTGGGCCTCGGCGGCCTCCCGCTGCAGCTGGTCCCAGCGGGCCGCCTGAGCGCGGAGGGCCAGGGTCATCTCCTCCCGGTCCAACCACCGCGGCGGGGTCGGCCGGGTCGGCTGGTGGTTGTCGGACGGGGCGGTGGTCACCGGGACTCCTCTCGGGGATGGCGGCGGGCCTGCTGGCGTCGCTGCAGGTAGCTCTGGTAGGGGGGGCAGGTGGCCTGGTGGGCGACGTACACCTTGAGGACGCGGGCCTCTAGCTCGCCGACCGGGCTCTGCGGGTCGACCCCGACCACCAGCGGGTAGCCGGCCACGTCGTCCATGGGCTCGCCGATGACGACGCGCTGCTCGGGGTCGGCGTTGAGGGCCATCGTCTTCCCGGTGGTCGCGGAGGGGATGCGGAGGATCGGGGCGCCGCAGCCGCCGTCGGGCCAGTCGCAGTAGCCGGCGGCCATGGCGACCCGCTCGGCCAGGGTCACGACCTTCCGGTCCTCGGCCGGGCCGGTGGGGAACAGCGGGTCCTGGGCCATCAGGCGTACCTCGAGGGCCGGTAGTCCTCGGCCTTCTCGTCCAGCTCTTCCGGGGTGAGGGTGAGGGGGGGCTGGGGGCGCCGCTCGACCGGGACCTTCCCACCGGCCTGGATGACCAGCTCCCAGCCGGTCTGCTCCAGCGGGACCATCCAGAAGGTCTCCCCCTGCGGCTGGTAGGCGGGCATGGCCGCGACCAGCCGGACGTTGCGGCCGAGGTCGGTCGGGCGGATGACGTCGCCGGGCCGGATCAGCTCCGGGCTGACATTCACGGTCGGGATCCGCGGGTTAGGCATCGGGGATCCGCTCCGGGGGCAGCTCAAGGTCGACCGCGGCCAGCTCGGGCTGGACGTTCAGGCCGGCGGCGGTCGGGGCCGACCGGACGGCCAGGAAGGGGAGCCGCCAGAAGCCGTCCGGGGCGGCGCCGTGGCGGGTCCGCCAGGGCCGGCGAGGCTTGGGGCGGGACAGGACGTAGCGGGTCTTGCAGTTCGGGCAGGTCCAGGTCGGGAACCGCTTCCCGCTGGCCTGCCGGTAGGTGGCCGGGTCGGGGAACAGGCAGACGAACGGGCCACAGAGCAGGACACGGCTTAGGGCACGGCTCATGAGTAGGACACGGCTCATGAGTAGGACACGGCTCATGCTGGTCGACCTCCCGGGACGACGGTGAACCCGCGGCCGCCGCGGCGGCGGGTAGGGCGGGGGGCTCCCCGGGGCCGGGGGGCCGGCTGCGGGGGCGGCTGGGGAACGTCGACCTGGAGCCGCTGGGCGTGAAAGACGGCGGCGGCGTAGCCGTGCCAGCAGTGCTTGAAGGCCAGGCAGGGGCAGCTGACCTCCCAGCCAATCACCCGGCCGGTGTTGGGGTCACGGCGCTGGCGGAGGACGACCAGGTAGTCGGTATCCTCGGCGTTCCAGGAGGGGACGTCGAAACGGCGGACGCCGTCGTCGGGGACGGGGTGGGGCCGCGGGCGGACGACCCGCTCACGCTGGGCGAGGAGGGCCTTCTCGGCGATCAGGGCGTGCTTGGGGTGCGCGATCTCCTCCGGGTCGATCAGCCACCAGGTCATGCAGTCCACCTCCTCCCCGCCAGTGTAGGGGTACCCGTACGCTTCTGTCAACTGGTGTCGGTGCGGCTCACTCGCGGATCTCCGACGCCTCCACCGGGTCGATGTCGGCCCGCTCGCACAATTGCACGAGCATGGCCTGGATGCTGGCCTGCTCCTCGTGGGTGAAGGCGTCCCGGTTGACGATCAGCCGCGACGTGATCGAGGCCGTGATCACCGGGACGAAGAAGAACACGCTGGTGAGGATCAGCCAGGCCCCGACCAGCCGGCCGCCCAGGGTGACCGCGTCCCGGGTGCCCTGGGTGCCGACGAACACCAGCGCCCACCACATGCTGGAGCCCGGGTTCCAGCGGTTCTCGATCGTCATGTGGAGCAGGGCGCAGGCCAGCCAGTTCCCGGCCAGGGTGGCCGCGATCAGGCGGGGCCGGTTGGCGATGTGGACGACCAGCCGGCCGCCCCGGTCCAACAGCTCACGCATCAGCGGTTGTCGCCAGGGGGGAGGGTCGTCGCCAGGCCGGCCAGGATCCGGTCGGCCTCCAGCGGGTCGTCGAAGACCGCCGACCGGACAACCTTGAGGGTGTGATGCCGGCCGAGCAGGTCCGGGTCCTCCTTCGAGATCGGCTTAAAGGTCACCTCGTCGACCTCCACCTCGACGAGGAGGAACGCCCGCTCGCGCCATTCCAGGCCCGGCCGGGGCACGTCGGCGGGGCCGGTCAGCCGGTAGCTCGCCGCTTCGACGTCGCGGCCCTCGAACAGGCGCAGCTGGTCCGGGTCTCGTGCCATCACGACTCCCCTTTCGGTCAGATGACCTCATCGGTGAGGTCACGGTTCACGTACTTGGCGTAGCTGTCGGCGGGGATGAAGGGCGGGTCGCCCAGCTCCCCATCCACGGTGATGTCGAGCTGGTAGACGCCGGCCACCCACAGGTTCCCGCGGCGGCCCCGGTCGACCATGTTCCGGACCGTCTCGACCGCCTGATCCTCGGCCTGCTGCGGGCTCTCCGCGTCGAACACGTCGGCCCAGCGCATCGGGGCCGGTTCGTCGCGGCCGCTGTGCGGGTTGTAGCGGGTGGCGTTCTCGATGATCCCGCAGACGTAGTAGCGGCGGGCCTCGGCGAGCTGCCGCTCCAGTGAGATCGCCGGTGGGCACGGTCCGGGCGGGACGGCCGGGATCGGGTCGGGGTGCTGGCCGCTCATCGCTTGCCGCCGATCCGGACGCTCCCGCTGGTGAAGCCGGTGTTGGTGCGAACCCTGGTCCCGCCCATCCCGACGCCCTTGTCGACCAGGCTCCGGCCGGTCTGGATCACCTTCACCCGGGGCGGGGGGCCGGTCCCGCTCCCGCCGGGGGCGCGGAGCCCACCGGCCGAGAACCCGGTCGACCGCAAGCGGCCGGAGCCGAAGCTGGCCTTGGCGTAGTCGACCTTGGTCCCGGCCACCGGGGTCCCCTTGGCGTTGACCCAGGTCGACCGGGCCCGCTCGCTGCTGATGAGGCCGCTGTTGACCTTCTCCCAGGCGACCTGCCGCTCCCGGAACAGGGGCCGCCGGTCGGGGCGGACGTACACGTCGTAGTAGGCCGGGCTGTCGTAGTAGGGCGCGTACCGGGCCACCCAGTAGGCCGGCGCCGGCGTGACCCGCCAGGCGGGCTGGCAGAGCCCGTCGGCGATCAGGGCGTCGACCTCGTTGGGGTCGAGGACGTAGTAGCACTGGCCGTTCTCACCGAAGGCGGCCGGCCGGTAGACGTCCTGGGTGACCCAGCGGTCCGGGCCCAGGTTGAGGCCGCAGCTGGTGAGGGCGATCGCCGCCACCAGCAGCAGCAGTAGCGGCCGGGCGGGTCGGTGGGTGGAGCTCGAGGGCATGGGCAGCCTCCTTCTCGGGTCGGTGGTTACCATCCGGGGGGTTCGTCGGTTCCGGTTGGGGGTGGCTGGTCGGCCCGGGTCCACCAGGTCCGGACGACGTGCCCGTCGGCCCGGTACTGGTCGGTGACCAGGACGGCCGGGTAGGCGTCGACGGGCATCAGCTTGTCCGCCTGGACGGCGGGGACGATCTGGGAGCGGAGCGGCTCCAGGCGGACCTGGTTCCAGAACGACGCCTCATCGACCATCGTCCCGGCGGTGTCGTACGGCATCCGGCCGATCTGCAGGTACAGCGGCCCGGTTAGGACGTCGACCGTCGGCCAGGTGGGGAGGCCGGCGGCCTCGCGGGCGGCGAGGTCGGCGACGGGGTCGTGGGCGTCCATCGGATCCGCGGCGACGGTGTCGTCCCAGCGGTCGGCCTCCGCCCGCCAGGCGTCGACCTCGTCCGGTTCCCCGTCGATCGGGGCCGGCCCGGGGGGCAGCATGTCGTCACTCATGGGCTCTCCCTGGGGGGTCGGCGGCGGTGACGGGCGGGCTCGTCGATGGACCGGGCGCCGGCGCCGCCATCGCGGGTGGGTCGGGTAGCGCGGCGGGCCTCCCGCCGCTCGACGTGTTTGGCTTGTTCGCCTTGGCGGCGCCGGCGGCCGTGGTGGCGGCGGTCCTTGCTCATCAGAGGCTCACCTTCGGGCCCTTGCGGCGCCGCCGTTCCTGCTGGGCGACCTCCACCAGCCGGCCCAGGTTGACCCCGGCCTCCCCGCACAGGTCGAGCAGCTCGACGATCCGGCCGCCCACGGTCAGGGGGGTCGTCGTCCCGCCCATGGTCGTCGTGGCGTTGGGCACGCCGAGCATGTCGAGCCGGTGACCGGCGTACTCCAGGTCCTCAGTCCGGCGGATCAGCCGGTGCACGAGTTCCTCCCGGGGGAGGTCGGCGTGCCAGGCCGGCGGCCGGCCACCCTCCGCCGGGGCGGAGGGGTCGTCGTCGCGGGGGTGGTCAAGGGCGTCCATCGTAGGGCTCCTTCGCGCTGATCCGGAGGATGCGGGCGTTGAGGGCGTCGGCCGGGCGGGGGTGGAGGGCGGCGGCGAGGAGGTCGAGGGCGGCGGCCAGGAAGAGCCGCCGGTCGGTCAGGGAGGCCCCGCCGGGCCGGTGGCTCATCCACCGGCTGTAGAGGTGGAACCCGACGAAGAGGAGCAGGACCCCGGCGAGTCGGCCGGCGATCCCCTTCCAGGGCGGCCAGCTGGGGGGGAGGTGGTCACCGATGGCGGCGATCAGGACGTAGAGGACGGCGGCGCCGACGGCCCGCCGGTAGTAGCGCATCAGGCGGCTCCTTACCAGGTCTTGAACTGCTGATACTCGGCGGCCTCACGGCGCTCCTCGGCCAGCAGGGCCTGGTGGCGGTCGAGGAACGCCTGGATCTGCCCGCCGGTGATGACCCACCGGCCGGTCCGGGGGAGGCCGGCGACGTGCTCGA
>JBKPOX010000080.1:0-4834 GCA_046733335.1 Actinomycetota bacterium
AGCAGGCCGAGCGCGCCGCCGACGAGATCGTCGAGGACGCCCGCACCCGCGAGCGCGAAATCCGCCTCGGCGCCGAGGACTACGCCGACGAGATCCTCAACACCCTTGAAGTGAACCTGCAGAAGTTCCTCGCCGCCGTCCAGCGAGGTCGCGACCGGCTCGCCGGGCGCGAGGAGGAACCGCAGCCGGAGCTCGACCAGCAGCCTTAGCGGTTGGTGGTGAGGGAGGGGGCCGGCATTCCCTCGCCAGACACTGCTCGCTCCCAGGTGGAGTGCTAGTCGAGCTTGAGGTCCTTCAGTGCCGACCAGCGGGGGTCGGTGGCGGCCTCGTGCTCGTGGGGGTTGTCGTTCAGGGACTCGCCGCAGGTCGGGCAGAGGCCGGCGCAGTCGGGGCGGCAGAGGATCCTGGTGGGGAGGGCGAGGATGGTGGCGTCGTGCGCCCAGCGGCCGATGTCTAGCTCGTCGTCGGCGACGTAGGGGCTGCGCAGTTCCGGGTCCTCCGCCCCGGCCTGGTCGATCTCGCGCGCCTCGACCTCCAGGTCGAGAGCCGCCGCTTCGAGGCATCGCATGCACGGGCCCTCCAGGTGCACCGGGAAGTTGAGCCGGAAGGCGAAGCCGTTGCTGGGGCGCGAGACCTCGAGCCGCACCGTCGGCGACCACGGGTTGGGCTTGTAGGTCTGCCCGGCGAGCTCGAAGGGCTCCAGCGCCACCGGCACCTCCAGCCGCTTGCCCTCGCCGTGGGCGAGAGAGAGGCGGGAGAGATCGATGATCGTCGTCGGCGCCTGGCCCATTCCACACCTCCGCTGCGTCGGGACTTACGATGGACTGCCTCCCGACGAGGTTACGAGATGGGTCGATTCGACTGGAAACCAGACACCTACCTGGAGCGGATCCGCTCCGAGATCCCCCGCTACGACGAGCTGCAGCAGGAGGCGGTGGCGGCGATCCCCTTCCCGCCCGAGCGGGTGCTGGAGCTGGGGATGGGGACGGGGGAGACGACCCGGCGGCTGATCGAGGCCTACCCGCAGGCCTGGGTGATCGGCCTCGACGCCAGCGCCGAGATGGTCTTCCAGGCGCGCGAGAACTACGACGACGTGCAGCTGGCGCGGATGGAGGACCCCCTGCCCGAAGGCCCCTGGGATCTCGTCATCGGCGTCCTCTCGATCCACCACCTGCGCAGCGAGCAGAAGAGGAACCTCTTCCGCCAGGTGCGCGCCCAGGCCCGCTCCTTCGTGATCGGGGACATCGTCAGGGCCGAGGTCGAGGTCGCCCCGATCGAGCCCGGCTACGACTTTCCCGAGCCAGCATCCGACCTGGCTGGATGGATCGGTGGCGAGGTCACCTGGGAGCAGGACGATCTGGCTGTCGTGCGCGCTGTGTATTGAGGCTCCCTGCAACCCGCTAGGATTCCGCGACCGATGGCCGTCCCGAAGAAGAGAACTTCCAGCGCGCGCCGCGACAAGCGCCGCGCTCAGCACAAGGCTGGCAAGCCGAATCTGAACAGCTGCCCGCGCTGTCACAGCCCGCGGCTGCCGCACCGGGTCTGCCCCACCTGTGGGACCTACGCGGGGCGCGAGGTCGTCGCCCAGCGGATCAAAGACCCGACGGTGACCACCAGCGACTCCGAGTAGTAGTGGCACAGCGCCCGGTGACCGTTGCCCTCGACGGCTTCGGGGCTGAGCAGGGATTCGACGTGCTCGCGGAGGGGGCGCGGCGCGCTGCCGCCGAGGGGATCGGCGTGCGGGTCTTCGGGCCGCAGCGGGTGCTCGGGCTCAGCGGCGCCGAGGGGATCGAGGTGATCGAGACCGGCGAGTCGATCGGCAACGGCGAGGATCCGGTGCCGGCTGTCCGCGCGAAGAAGGAGGCCTCCGTCGTCCGCGCCGCCCGCGACGTCGCCGAGGGCGGGTCGGCGGCGCTGGTCAGCTGCGGCTCGACCGGGGCGACGATGGCCGCCGCCACCTTCGGCCTGCGGCGGCTCCAGGGGGTGCAGCGGCCTGCCCTCGCCGTTCAGCTTCCGGTTCCCGGCAAGCCGGTGCTCTTCCTCGACGTCGGCGCCAACGTCGAGGTCCGGGCGCAGCACCTTGTCCAGTTCGCCTTCCTCGGCGCCGCCTTCAGCGCCGCGGTGCTCGGCGTCCGCGAGCCCTCGGTGGGCCTGCTCACGGTCGGCGAGGAGGCGGGCAAGGGGCGCGAGGAGGTGGTCGAGGCGCACCGCCTGCTGAGCCGGGCGCGCGGGATCGGCTTCGCCGGCAACGTCGAGGGCCGCGACCTCCCCGCCGGGAAGGTGGACGTGGTCGTCACCGACGGCTTCACCGGCAACGTCTCGCTGAAGCTGCTCGAGGGCACGGCGAAGACCGTCGCCGGCGCCGTCGGCGACGCCGCCCGCTCCAACCCGCTCGCCGCGCTCGGCGGCCTGCTGCTGAAGCCTGCGCTGAGCGGCCTCCGCCGCGAGCTCCACCCCGACACCACCGGCGGCGCGATCCTGCTCGGCCTGCGCGGGATCGCCGTCGTCGCCCACGGCAGCTCCGGCGCCGAGGGGATCGCCAACGCCCTCCGCCTCGCCGCCCGCTGCGCCGAGGTCGACGCCGTCGGCCGCACCGCGGCGCTCCTCGCCGACGCCGGAGCCGGGCGCGGCGCCCTTGCCGCCGCGGACGATCCGGGATAGGGCCGTGATAAACAGGTCGGGCAGATGACCCGCGACGAAGTCCTCACCCTGGTCCGCGAGCACCTCGCCGAGGAGCTCGAAGTCGAGATCGCGCGGATCGATGAGGGGACCCGCTTCAAGGAGGACCTCGACGCCGACTCGCTCGACCTCTACGAGCTGGTGATGGAGCTGGAGGACCGCTACGGCGTCACCGTCACCGAGGAGCAGGCGACACACATCAAGACGGTCGGCGACGCCGTCGGCTTCGTGCTCGAGCACGCCCCCGCCTGAGGCCTTGGCAGCCGACCAAGACCCGGCTGTATCCGCCCTCTCGGCGCTGGTCGCCGACCTTCCCGACGACCTGCGTCGCCAGGCGCTCACCCATTCTTCTTGGACCGAGCACCGCGTCGATTCCTACGAGCGCCTCGCCTTCCTCGGCGACAGCGTCCTCGGCCTCGCCGTCGCGAGCCGGGTCTTCGAGGACTTCGAGAAGCTGGCGGCGGGGGGCCTGACCAAGGTCCACAACCAGACGGTCAGCGGGATCTCCTGCGCCGACATCGGGCTGCAGCTGGGGGTGCCGGAGATGCTGCGCGAGAACGAGCCCGCGGGGGTGGTCGCGGCGATCCCGGCCGAGGTCCTGCTCGAAGGCGGGCGGCCGCTGCCGGAGGCGACCGAGGCGCTGATCGGCGCCTGCTACGTCGCCTTCGGCTTCGAGCGGACGGCCGCGGCGGTGGCGGAGGCCTTCGAGCCCAGGATCGAGCTCGCCTCCGAGACCCGGATGGATTTCAAGTCCGCCCTGCAGGAGCTCCTCGCCCGCCGCGGCGCCCGCGTAACCTACGAGGTGATCGCGGCGACGGGCCCCCCGCACCGGCGAACCTTCGAGGTGGCCGCGATCGTCGAGTCCGAGCGGGTCGGTACGGGGAAGGGGCGGAGCAAGAAGGCGGCCGAGCAGCTCGCGGCCGAGGAGGCTTTGGCGCATCTTGGGGGGTAGGGCGGCCCACGATCGCGTCCGAGCCGAACGGGAGCATTTCGGGGATGCGAGGAGCGCGTAGATGTACCTGAGGTCGATCTCGATGAAGGGGTTCAAGTCCTTCCCGGAGCGGACGACCCTGGAGTTCTCGCCCGGGGTGAGCGTGATCGTCGGCCCCAACGGCTCCGGCAAGAGCAACATCACCGACGCCGTGCTTTGGGCGCTGGGGGAGCAGAGCCCGGGGGCGATCCGCGGGGCCTCGATGCAGGACGTGATCTCCGCCGGGGGCAAGGGCATCGGCCAGCGCCGCGCCGCAGAGGTCGAGGTGACGATCGACAACTCCGACGGGCGCGCGGCGAGCGAGTTCTCCGAGATCGCCGTGGAACGGAGGCTCGACCGCTCCGGCGACAGCGGCTATCGCCTCAACGGCGCCCGCTGCCGGCTCGCCGACGTCACCGACGTCCTCTCCGACACCAACCTCGGGCGCGAGATGCACTCGGTGATCAGCCAGGGCCGGGTCGAGACGATCGTCCACTCCAAGCCCCGCGAGCGGCGCCTCCTGATCGAGGAGGCGGCCGGCCTCGGCAAGCACCGCAAGCGGCGGCGGCGGGCGGAGCTGAAGCTGCGCTCGGCGCGCGACAACCTCGACCGCGCCCTCGACGTCGAGCGCGAGGCGCGAGGGCGGCTGCGGCCGCTGAAGCGCCAGGCGCAGGCGGCCGAGCTGGGGGCGCGGATCGAGCGCGAGGAGCTGGGCCTGAGGGCGCAGCTCGTCTCCGAGGAGCTGCGCTTCGGCGCCGACCGGGCGGCCGCGGCGGCGAAAGCGGCGGCAGCGGCGCGGGAGACGCGCGCGAAGCTCGAGGAGCAGCTGTCCGAGGTCAGCAAACGACGCTCCGCCGCCGAGGAGCGCTTCGCCGAGCGCGACCGGGCGCGGACCCAGGCCTGGGGGCTCCTGACGAAGCTGCGGGCCGAGTCCGAGCGGGTGGCGGTGCGGGTGGCCGGGCTCTCGCGCTCGGAGTCCGAGGTCGAGGCGCGCCTGGAGGCGCTGCGGGCCGAGCTCGGGCCGTTGACCCTCGACGTCAGCAGCGGCAGCGCCCCGGGCCAGCGGGCACGGAAGCTCGAGGAGGAGCTGGGCGAGGTCGACGCCGGCATCAAGTCGGCGATCGACGGGCTGGCGGCGGCGCGCTCCGACGATTCCTCGGAGACCGCCCGCGAGCACGCTCTGGG
>JBKPOX010000081.1:0-35484 GCA_046733335.1 Actinomycetota bacterium
CGTGCATCACCCCGAGCAGGGTCTGGTGGGAGGCGGCGACCCGCGGGCTCTTCGCCCGCAGCAGCTCGGCCGAGTCGGGGTTCTTCTTCTGCGGCATGATCGAGGAGCCCGAGGAGAAGGACTCGTCGAGCTCGCAGAAGCCGAACTCCGAGGAGCTCCAGATGACGATCTCCGAGCCGAGGCGCGAGAGGTGCATCGCGCAGGCCGAGGCGGCGGCGAGGTAGTCGAGGACGAAGTCGCGGTTGGAGGCGCCGTCGATCGAGTTGTGGCTGACGTGGGCGAAGCCGAGGTCGGCGGCGACGGCATCGCGGTCGATCTCCCAGTTGACCCCGGCCAGGGCGCCGGAGCCGAGCGGCATCACGCTGGCGCTGTCGAGGGCGAACTGGAAGCGCAGGACGTCGCGGGCGAGCATCCAGAAGTAGGCGAGCAGGTGGTGGCCGAGGTAGACCGGCTGGGCGCGCTGCAGGTGGGTGTAGCCGGGCATCGTCCAGTCCCGGTGGGCCTCGGCGAGCGCCAGCAGGCGCTCCATCGCCCCGCCGCAGAGCTCGATCGCCCGCAGCGAGTGCGCCTGCACGACCATCGCCACGTCGGTCGCCACCTGGTCGTTGCGCGAGCGGCCGGTGTGGAGCTTGCCGGCGAGCGGGCCGATCTCCTCGCCGAGCAGCCGCTCGATCGCCATGTGGATGTCCTCGTCGGCGGGCTCGAACTCGAAGCCGTGCTCGGCCATGCGGGCGCGCACGCGGTCGAGCCCTGCCTCGATCTCGGCCAGCTCCTCGGCGCTGAGGACGCCGATCTCGCAGAGGCCGCGGGCGTGGGCCTTCGACTGGTCGAGGTCGTACGGGGCCAGCCAGGAGTCGAAGGCGAGCGAGCGGTTGAGGCGCCAGAAGCGGGGGTCCGGCTCTTTACGAAAGCGTCCCATGGGCGGGCGATTATGCCGTTCGCGCGGCCTGATCGAGGGCGGCGGCGAGGGCCTGGCAGACGCGGTCCACCTGCGCCTCGTCCATCGCCGGGAAGAACGGCAGCGCCAGCGAGTCGCGCGAGGCCGCTTCGGCGACCGGGAACTGGCCCTCGCGGTAGCCCAGCTCGCGCAGGTGCGGGAAGAGGTGGATGCAGGGCAGGTACGCCTTGGCGGCGATCCCCCGCTCAGCGAGGCGGGCGACGACCGCGTCGCGGTCGGCGCCCCCGGGCAGCCGGACCGTGTAGACGAACCAGCTGCGCACCTCGCTGCCGCGGCCGGGGACAGGCGTCCGCACGCCCTCGATCGCGGCGAGCCGCTCCTGATACAACCGCGCCACCGCGGCGCGGCGCGCAAGCAGCGAGTCGAGCTTCTCCACCTGGGCGACGCCGAGCGCGGCGGCGAGGTCGGAGAGGCGGTAGTTGAAGCCGAGGCGGTCGTGGTCGAGCCAGCCCATGTCGACGGCGCGCCCCTGGTTGCGCTCCGAGCGCAGGCGGGCCGCCTCGCCTGCGTCGCGGGGGATGAGCATCCCCCCCTCCCCCGTCGTCATCTGCTTGTTGGCGTAGAAGGCGAAGGTGGCGAGGTTGCCACGGGCGCCGACGCGCCGGCCCTCCGAGTCGAGCGCGCCGAGCGCCTCGCAGGCGTCCTCGAGGATGCCTAGCCCGTGGCGCTCCCCCAGCGCCTCCAGCTCGGCCATCGCCGCCGGGAAGCCGAAGATGTGGACCGGCAGCAGGCCGGCGGTGCGCTCGCCGACGGCCGCGGCGGCGGCGGCGGGATCGAGGTTCAGCGTCTCCTCCTCGACGTCGGCGAAGACCGGCCGCGCCCCCTCGTAGAGCAGGCAGTTGGCGGAGGCGACGAAGCTGAAGGGGCTGGTTACCACCTCGTCGCCGGGCCCCCAGCCGAGCGCCCGCACGCCGAGGTGGAGCGCGGCGGTGCCGCTGGAGACCATCACCGCGTCCTCGGTCCCGAGCCAGGCGGCGAGCGCGCGCTCGAAGCGCTCCCCCATCGGGCCCAGCGAGAGGCGCCCGGAGCGCAGCACCTCCAGCACCAGCTCCTCCTCGCGGGCGCCGACCTCCGGCCGGGCGAGCGGGATCTGCTCCTGGTTCGGCTTGCCGCCGGAGCTCACTGGAACGCGTACTCCAGCGAGTCGACCAGCGCCTCCCAGGAGGCCTCGATGATGTTCTCGGAGACGCCGATCGTCCCCCATTCCCGCTCCTCGTCGGCGGAGTCGAGGAGGACGCGGGTGACCGCCCCGGTGCCGTGGGCTTCGTCGAGGATCCGGACCTTGTAGTTGGTCAGCTCGATCTCGGCCAGGTGCGGGTAGCGGTCGGCGATCGCCGTCCGCAGGGCCTTGTCGAGCGCGTTGACGGGGCCGTTGCCCTCGGCGGCCTGGAAGTAGCGCTCGCCGTCGACCTCGACTTTGATCGTCGCCTCGGTCGTCACCTCGCCGTCGGCGTGCTTCTCGACCACGACCCGGAAGCTCTCGAGCCGGAAGAGCGGCTTGTAGGCGCCGCTCTGGCGCCGCAGGAGGAGCTCGAAGGAGGCCGGCGCGGCCTCGTAGTGGTAGCCCTCGTGCTCGCGGCGCTTCAGCTCCTCGATCGCTCGCGCCGCGGCGGCGTCGTCGAGGTCGAGCCCGACCCGCTCGGCCTGGGAGCGGATCGTCGCCCTGCCCGACAGCTCCGAGGGCAGGATCGCGCGCTGGTTGCCGACCGCGGAGGGCTCGACGTGCTCGAAGGTGCGGGCGTCTGCCTCGACCCCGGCCACGTGCATCCCGCCCTTGTGGGCGAAGGCATTGCGTCCGACGTAGGGGGCGTCGGGGTTCTGGGTGACGTTGCAGAGCTCGTCGACGAAGCGGACGGTCTCGGTCAGCGAGGCGAGCTGCTCGGGGCCGACGACCCGATAGCCGAGCTTCAGCTGGAGGTTCGGCAGGATCGTCGTCAGGTTGGCGTTGCCGCAGCGCTCGCCGTAGCCGTTGACCGTCCCCTGGACCATCCGCGCCCCCTCGGCGACGGCGGCGAGCGAGTTGGCGACCCCGCAGCCGGCGTCGTCGTGGACGTGGATGCCGACTTCGGCGCGCTCGCCCAGCTTCGCCACGACCTCGCGGGTGGCGGCGGCGATCTGGGCGGGAAGGCTGGAGCCGTTGGTGTCGCAGAGGGTGACGTTCTCGGCCCCGCCGGCGATCGCCGCCTCCAGGCACTCCAGGGCGTAGGCGGAGTCGTCGCGGTAGGCGTCGAAGAAATGCTCGGCGTCGTAGACGACCCGCTTGCCCGCGTCGCGGCAGAACCGAACCGAGTCGCCGATCATCGCCAGGTTCTCCCCGCGCGAGACCTTGGTCACCTTCTCCAGGTGCAGGCCCCAGGTCTTGCCGACCAGGGTCACCGCGGGGGTGAAGGTGTCGACCAGCGTCCGCAGGGCCGGGTCGTCCTCGGGGGCGGTGTCGCGGCGGCGGGTCATGCCGAAGGCGCAGATCGCCGCCTGCTCGAGGTCGAGGTCGGCCAGCCGCTCGAAGAGCTCCTCTTCCTTCGGGTTCGAGCTGGGGAAGCCGGCCTCGATCATCTGCACCCCGAGCCGGTCGAGGGCGACGACGACGCGCGCCTTCTCCGCCGCCGAGAGCGACATCCCCTCGCCCTGCATGCCGTCGCGCAAGGTCGTGTCGTAGAGCTTCACCTGTTCCATCATCTGCTGCCTTTCGAGTCGGAAGATCGGGATGGGCCGAGGGGCCCGGGTGCGCGGCGACGCCGCGCCGGCCGCTAGGCGGCAGGGGTAATTCGCCCGATCGACTCAGACTCCGAATCGGCGGCCTCGACGAAGTCGAGCCACTCCAGGTACTCCTCGGCCTTGCCGCATAGCGCGTCCTCGAACTTCGCCTGCACGTGGCGCGTGATCTCGCCCGGCTCCCCAAGCGGGTGGTCGTCGATCTCGCGCACCGGCACCAGCTCGGCCGCGGTCCCGGTGAGGAAGACCTCCTCGGCCAGGTAGAGCTCGGCCCGGGCGAGGTCGCGCTCGACCACGGTGTAGCCGAGGTCGCGGGCGATCTGGATCACCGACTTGCGGTTGATCCCGTCGAGGATCGAGGCGACCTGGGGCGGGGTGACGATCTGCCCGTCGCGGACGACGAAGATGTTCTCGCCCGAGCCCTCGCAGACGAAACCGCGCTCGTCGAGCAGGATCGCCTCGTCGTAGCCGGCGTTGGTCGACTCGGTCTTGGCGAGGATCGAGTTGAGGTAGGAGCCCGACGCCTTGGCGTGCGGGATCGAGCCGCCGGGGCTGATCCGCCGCCAACTCGAGACCTTGGCCCGGATGCCGCCGTTCTTGCTCTCCTCGCCCAGGTAGGCGCCCCAGGGGAAGGCGGCGACGATCACGTCGACCGGGGCGTCTTTGGCGTAGAGGCCGAGGCTGCCGTAGCCGCGGTAGGCGAGGGGACGGATGTAGGCGGACTCGAGCTCGTTGCGGCGCAGCAGCTCGTGGGTGGCCTGGCGGATCTCCTCGGCCGAGTAGGGCAGCTCCAGGTAGTAGAGCTGGGCCGATTTCTCGAGCCGGTCGAGGTGGTCCGCGTGGCGGAAGACCGCCGGGCCGCGCGAGGTCCGGTAGCAGCGGATGCCCTCGAATACGCCGGTCCCGTAGTGGAGACCGTGGCTCAGGACGTGGGTTTGCGCGTCCTCCCAGGGGACGAACTCGCCGTTTTTCCAAATCAACTCGACCGGATCCATGTTGGGGAAGTATGCCCGATGCCGGAAAGGGCTTCAGGGCCGCGGCCGCGAATGACGGGCCGAAACCGAACGAGAGGAGCCAGTCCATGCGTGTCCCCCATCCCAAGCTGAGCTACGCGAACGCGATCGCGACGATCGCGCTCTTCGTCGCCCTCGGCGGCGCCGCAGTCGCCGCCGGCCTGCCGAAGAACAGCGTCGGCACCCAGCAGCTGAAGCCCGGCGCGGTTGCCACCTCGGACCTGCGCCGAAACGCCGTCACCAGCGGCAAGATCAGGCGCCTGGCCGTCACCGCCGGCAAGCTGGGCCCGAACGCCGTCCTCCCCGGCAACCTCGGCAGGGGGATCATCAGCACCGAAAAGATCTCCGACCAGGCCGTCAACGCCGCCAAGGTCAAGAACGGGGCGATCACGACGAACAAGCTCAGCAACGGCGCGGTGACCACCGGCAAGCTGGCCGACGCCGCCGTCACCTCCGGCAAGCTCGCCGACGGGGCCGTGACCCCGAGCAAGCTCTCCTCGGGCGCGATCGGGCTGCTCCTCGGCACGCTGAGGAGCGGCGAGACGCTGCGCGGCGTCTTCGACGTGGGCTCGACCGCGGCGGAAGCGGGCGATACCAGCCGCGAGGCCCAGAGCTTCCAGTTTCCGCTCGTCAACCCGGCCGCGGTGAACGTTCTGAAGAAAGGCGAGACGAACGCGAGCTGCAGCGGCCTCGGCGGTGGCCAGACGCCGCAGGCGACCGGCGGCAGCCTCTGCATCTACGTCACCGAGAGCAGGAACCTCGATCCCACCGCTCCTCTCGCTGCGGAGAACAACACCCGGCTCGGCTTCGGCCTGGTCGCGAAAGCCGAAGCCAAAGGGGAGTACTTCGCCTACGGGCAGTGGGCGGTGACCGCTCCCTAGAGCTCCTCGAGCACCGCGGCGGTCATCTCCGCGGTCCCGACCTCGGTCTCCGCGGGCGCCGTCTCCCCCATCAGCGGTGGGCGGGCGAGCGTCCCGGAGGCGAGGTCGGCGGTGCGCAGGCCGCGCTCCAGGACGGCGTCGACCGCAGCTTCGACGCGGGCGGCATCCCCGCCGCGGCCGAAGCCGTGGCGCAGCATCATCGCCGCCGAGAGGAAGGTTGCGAGCGGGTTGGCGACGCCCTTGCCGGCGATGTCGGGGGCGGAGCCGTGGACGGGCTCGAAGAGGCCCGGATCGCCGTCGGCGCCGAGGCTGGCGGAGGGCAGCATCCCCAGCGAGCCGGTCAGCATCGCCGCCTCGTCGCTGAGGATGTCGCCGAAGAGGTTCTCGGCGAGGACGACGTCGAAGTCGACCGGCCGCGAGACGAGCTGCATCGCGGCGTTGTCGACCAGGAGGTGCTCGAGCTCGACGTCCTCGTAGTCGCGGGCGACCCGGCCGACCACCTCGCGCCAGAGGCGGGAGGTCTCCAGCACGTTGGCCTTGTCGACCGAGGTGACCTTGGGCTTGCAGTCGCTGCTCTCGGCGCGGCGGCGGGCAGCCTCGAAGGCGGTGCGGGCGATCCGCTCGACCTCCGCCACCGAGTAGGTGCAGGTGTCGTGGGCAACGTCGCCCTCGCGGCCGGAGTCGCCGAAGTAGATGCCGCCGGTGAGCTCGCGGACGACGAGCAGGTCGGTGCCGGTGATCCGCTCTTCGCGCAGCGGGCTGGCGCCCATCAGCGCCGGGCTCGGCCGCACCGGCCGCAGGTTGGCGTAGAGGCCCATCCCCTTGCGCAGCCCGAGCAGCCCCTGCTCGGGCCGGGGCGCGTCGGGGTCGGTGGTGTCCCACTTGGGGCCGCCGACGGCGCCGAGCAGGACGGCGTCGGCGCTGCGGCAGGCGTCGAGGACCTCGTCGGTGAGGGCGGTGCCGTGCTCGTCGATCGAGCAGCCGCCCATCAGGTGCTCCTCGTAGGCGAACTCGCCGAGGGCGTCGAGGACCTCGCGGGTCGCGGCGACGATCTCGGGGCCGATCCCGTCGCCGGGGAGGACGACTATGCGCGGCGGGCCGTTCAAGGTTCGGGCACTCTACGCGGCCGCCGCCGTCGCCTCCAGGTTGAGGCGGATGTAGTTCAGCACCAGCGGCTGTGCGGAGGCCTCGAGCACGGCTTCGGCGAAGGGTTGGCGCTTCTCCTCCGGGAGCTGGTCGAGGATCGGCCCGAGGGTAGCGGTGGAGACGAACTCGAGCGGGCGTGCGGGCAGCACCGGTTTCGGCTGCAGCCAGCAGCGGACGTCGGTGAATCCCGCTTCGCGCAGGCGCGCCTCGGTTTCCGCCGGCCCGGCGAAGTTCCAGATCCCTTTGCCGTGTGTCAGGTGCGGGGCAAACTCGGGACGGGCGGTAACCGCCGCGATCGCCAGCCCGAGCTCGGCCACGTTGCCGTGGCCGCCGCACTGGGCGACGAGTCGCCCGCCGGGCTTGAGAACTGCGCGCAACCGGCGGAAGAGGGCATCGTGGTCCCCAATCCAGTGGAAGGTCGCGGTCGAGAAGACGAGGTCGACCGGCTCGCTCGGCTTCAGCTCGAGGAGATCGCTGACCAGGTAGTCGGCGCGGCCGCCGAGCCGCTCCTTCGCCTTCTCGACCATCGCCGCGGAGCCGTCGACCGCGACCACCCGGCCGTTCGGCAGCCGCTCGACCAGTTGCTCGGTGACCCGCCCCGAGCCGCAGCCCGCGTCGATGGCGACCTCGTCGCCGCGCAGCTCCAGCCGCTGCAGGACCTCCATCCCCCATTCGAACTGGGGGTCGGAGACCTCGTCGTAGGTCTCGGCGTCCCACTCGCGGGCGCCGGTGTTCATCGGCTGCTTGAACCGGTCCTCGCTCATCGGACCTCTCCTCTCACCAGGCTGGACGGGATCGCCGCTACAGGCTGGTCGTCACCGGCCCCGCCGATGCCGAGCCGGCCTCGAACCGGTCGATCGCGCCCTCGTTTTCGAGGGTGATCCCGATGTCGTCGAGCCCGTTCAGCAGCCGGTGCTTGACCTCCGGCTCGATCTGGAACTGGAAGACGCCGGCGGCGCAGTTGACGGTCTCGTCGTCGAGGTCGATGCGGGCCTCGCCCGCGGCGGCGACGGCGCGGCAGCGCTCCTCGTCGAGCACCGCCGGCAGCAGCCCGATCTTGGTGCAGTTGGAGTAGAAGATGTCGGCGAAGGAGGGCGCGATTATCGCCTGGAAGCCGAAGTCCTCCAGCGCCCACGGCGCGTGCTCGCGTGAGCTGCCGCAGCCGAAGTTGGCCCCGGCGACGAGGATCGGATTCGGCTCCAGCTCGATCTCGCCGTCGCGGATCCAGTCGTAGAAGAGGAACTCGCCGAAGCCGGTCCGCTCGACCCGCTTGAGGAACTGCTTGGGGATGATCTGGTCGGTGTCGACGTCGGCGCGGTCCAGCACCGACACCCTGCCCTCGATCACGTCGATCGGTCGCATGCTCAGCTCCAGTCTCGGATGTCGACGAAGTGGCCCTCGACGGCGGCCGCGGCGGCCATCCTCGGGCTGACGAGGTGGGTGCGGCCACCCTTGCCCTGGCGACCCTCGAAGTTGCGGTTCGAGGTCGAGGCGCAGCGCTCGCCCTCGGCGAGGGTGTCGGGGTTCATCCCCAGGCACATCGAACAGCCCGCCTCGCGCCATTCGAAGCCGGCGCCGCGGAAGACGTCGGCCAGCCCCTCGGCTTCCGCCGCCTTCTTCACCTGCTGGGAGCCGGGGACGACCATCGCGTGGACCGAGCCGGCGACCCTGCGGCCGTCGACGATCTCGGCCGCCTCGCGCAGGTCCTCGATGCGGCTGTTGGTGCAGGAGCCGATGAAGACGCGTTCGGGCGCGATCTCGGTCATCGGCGTGCCGGCGGCCAGCCCCATGTAGGCGAGGGCGCGTTCGGCGGCCTCGCGGTCGGCCGGGGAGTCGAGCTCGGCCGGGTCGGGGACACGGTCGGTGACCTCGACCACCTGGCCCGGGTTGGTGCCCCACGTCACCATCGGCGAGATGTCGGCGGCGTCGATCTCGACCTCGCTGTCGAAGCTCGCGTCCGGCTCGGTCGGCAGCTCGCGCCAGCGGGCCACCGCCGCCTCGAGGTCGGCGGGAGCGGCCGGTCGCCCCCTCACCCACTCGAAGGTGGTCTCGTCGGGGGCGATCATCCCGGCCCGGCCGCCGCCCTCGATCGTCATGTTGCAGATCGTCATCCGGCCTGGCATCGATAGCGCTTTGATCGCGGGGCCGGCGTACTCGACCGCGTAGCCGCTCATCCCGCCGGTGCCGAGGCGGCCGATCGTCGCCAGGATCAGGTCCTTCGGGGTGACGCCGTGGCGCAGCTCGCCGGCGTAGTCGATCCGCATCGTCTTCGGCCGTTTCTGGACCAGGCACTGGGTGGCGAGCACGTGCTCGACCTCGGAGGTGCCGATGCCGAAGGCCAGCGCGCCGAAAGCGCCGTGAGTGGAGGTGTGGCTGTCGCCGCAGACGATCGTCATCCCGGGCTGCGTGACGCCGAGCTCGGGGCCGATCACGTGGACGATGCCCTGGCGGTCGGAGCCGAGCGAGTAGACCGGGATGCCGAACTCCTCGCAGTTGCGCTCCAGGGTTTCGACCTGGACGCGCGAGAGCTGGTCGGCGATCAGCCGGGCGGCCATCGTCCCGTCGGTGGGGGTGTTGTGGTCGGCGGTGGCGAGGGTCTTGTCCGGCCGGCGGACGCGGCGGCCGGCGAGGCGGAGACCGTCGAAGGCCTGCGGCGAGGTGACCTCGTGGACCAGGTGGAGGTCGATGTAGATCAGCCCCGGCGAGACCTCGTGCTGCTCCCAGATCTTGTCGAACATCGTTCTTGCCATTCGGTTAGCTCCTCCTGAGGCCGGCGGCGATCACGGCGAGGAAGCGGGTCGCCTCCGCGCCTTCGTTCTCGAAGTGGTGCGGAAGGTCGGCGTCGAAGGTGACGCTGTCCCCCTCCTGAAGCTCGTGGCGGGCGCCGTCGACGACAAGCACCAGGGTGCCGGCGAGGACGACGGCGGTCTCGCGGCTGCCCGGCTCGTGCATCGGCGGGTCGGCGCGGCCGCCGGTGGTGGCGCCGGGGTCCAGCACGTGCAATGAGACGTCGGCCCGCTGCCCGGGCAGCGGCGGCGTCAGCTCCTCGAAGCGGTGGCCCCCCCGCTCGGAGCGGCGGCGGCCCGCGGCGCGGCTGACGACCACGTGCTGGCCCTCGTCGAGTCGCAGCAGCTGCGAGAGCGTCAGCTCCAGCCCGGCGGCGATCTTGCCGGCGACGACCAGGGTGGGGCTCGTCTCGCCGCGCTCGACCTGCGAGAGCATCGGCGCGGAGACCCCGGAGCGCTCGGCGAGGTCGCGGAGCGAATAGCCCATGGCCTCGCGCAGGGCGCGGATACGGGGGCCGGCGGTGGGGGCGCCGTCGGTAGCCGTGGTGATAGCGGTTGCCATCGGTGTGTACGTTATCACAGACGTTTGTATATGAGTTCTTCCTCTCTACCTTTATGCACGAGCCTTCGAAGATCGGAGGCCACCTCTTCCGGTTCTGAGTCGAGTTGCGCCCAGGTGAGGTGGACCACCGCATATCCCGCGACTTTCAAGGCGCGGTCCCGGGCGCGGTCGTCTTGAAATGCGCTCTTGGACTTGTGGCCCTCCCAGCCGTCGAGCTCGACGATCAGGCCGGTCCCCAGCCAGTGGCAGTCGACCCGGTAGCGCCTGCCGCCGAGGAGGATCCAGTCGTTGAAGCGGGGCACGGGCAGGCTGTACCTGCGGAGGAAGATTGCGAAGCGTTCCTCCAGCTTGCTTTGGGTGCGACCAGAGGGCTCTTCGGTGATGCGCTGCAGGGCGAGGCGGAGGTTTCGCGACCCTCGTTTCCCCGGATAGCGGTCGAGGAGGTCCCATAGCGAGAGGCGATCCCAGCGGTTCAGGTATTCGGCCTCCTTGATCATCGCGATCACATCATCGGCGGAGACGGCAGCGGCGAGATCGAAGATCGTGCGATGGACCGAGGTCACGGGTACCCCTTCCTTCGTGACCCGCTCGTCCTCGGACACCTGCGAGAAATGGCGGCAGATTGCCTTCGAGGAGCGGCTCCTCTGCGGCACGGTGACGTCGATCCGCGAGCGGGCGTTCGGCCGGATTTGCCAGAGAGCAGCCGCCGACCAGTGGCTCAAGACCGCCGCGGGACCGGAGGCGAGAACAGCGGCCATCCACCAGCCCGGCCGGGAAAGCAGCTGGCGCGGCCCCAACGAATAGACGCCGGCCTGAACTCGATGCAGCCTCCCGGCGCCGATGCGCCAATCGATCTCTTCTTCACTCCACCCTCGATTCAGCAGCTGCCTCCGTCCCACAACCCCATGCTGGCCCCGAGCGAGCATCGAAATCGGCCGGTCGTCTCCGCGAGTCCGCGAAAACCCTGACTCTGTACGGGTTTTCGCGGACTCGCTTTTCACGGCCCCGATCGTGGCCGGCGAGAGCGCACGGGTGGGACGTGGGTTGGGACAATTCAGCCGCGCGTTTGGGGCGGAAGGGTGACTTCGACTGAGATCTGGCCTAGGGGCCGGGGGTGCGTTCTGCTGCGGCCTCGGCGGTCGCCGCCTCGGCCTCGCGGGTCGCCGCACCTTCCAGGGCATTGGAGAGGGCGCGGACGTAGGCGCGGGCGCTCGCCTCGAGGATGTCGGTGGCGACGCCCTGGCCGGTGGCCAGGCGGCCGGCGGCGCGGAGCTGCACGGTCACTTCGCCGAGGGCGTCCTCTCCCCCGGTCACCGCCTCGACCTTGTACTCGACCAGCTCGCACTCGGTGTCGACCGCGCGCTGGATCGCGTGGAAGATCGCGTCGACGGGGCCGTCGCCGCTGGATTCGCCGAGCGACTCCTCGCCCGACGGCAGCGTGACCGCGACCTTCGCCGCCGGCGGCCGCCGCGTTCCCGCCTCGACCTCGAACCAGGCCAGCTCGTGGGCGTCGGCGCGCTCGCGCATCTCGTCGGAGACGATCGCCTCCAGGTCGAGGGCGGTCACCTGCTTCTTGCGGTCGGCGACCTCCTTGAAGGCCTTGAAGGCGTTGTTCAGCGCCTGCCCCTCGACCTTGAAGCCCAGCTGCTCCAGCGCGTCGCGCAGGGCGTGGCGGCCGGAATGCTTGCCGAGCACGATCGAGTTCGACTCCAGGCCGACCTCGGTCGCATCCATGATCTCGTAGGTGCTGCGCTCCTTCAGCACGCCGTCCTGGTGGATGCCGGACTCGTGGGCGAAGGCGTTGCGCCCGACCACGGCCTTGTTTGGCTGCACCGGGTAGCCGGTGAGGCGGCTGACCATGCGGCTGGTGCGGGCGATCTCCCGCGTGTTGATCTGGGTCCAGAGGCCGTGGACGTCCTCGCGGACCCCGATCAGCATCGCGATCTCCTCCAGCGAGCAGTTGCCCGCCCGCTCGCCGATCCCGTTGACCGCGCACTCGACCTGGCGTGCCCCCGCCAGCACCCCGACGTAGGAGTTGGCGACCGCCAGCCCCAGGTCGTCGTGGCAGTGGACCGACAGCTCGACCCCGCGCAGCGCCGGCGCCAGCTCGTACAGGCGGCGGAAGTAGTCGGCGTACTCCTCGGGCGTCGTGTAGCCGACCGTGTCGGGGATGTTGACGACGGTCGCCCCCTCTTCGACGGCGATCGCGCAGACCTCGGCGGTGAACTCGATGTCGGCGCGGGTCGCGTCCATCGGCGAGAACTCGACGTCCTCGCAGTAGGACTTGGCCAGGGCCACTGCCGCCCGCGCCTGGCCCTTGACGTCCTCGCGGTCGGTCTGCAGCTGGTGCTCGATATGGATGTCGGAGGTCGAGATGAAGGTGTGGATGCGCGGCCGCCCCGCCTCCCTGATCGCACCCCAAGCGGCGTCGATGTCGGCCTTGTGGGTGCGGGCGAGGCCGCAGATGACCGGGCCCTCGACCACTCGCGAGATCTTCTGCACCGCCTCGAAGTCGCCGGGCGAGGTGATCGGGAAGCCGGCCTCGATCACGTCGACGCCCAAACGCGCGAGCTGCTGGGCGATCTCGACCTTCTCGGCGGTGTTCAGCGAGATCCCGGGCGACTGCTCGCCGTCTCGCAGCGTCGTGTCGAAGATGTGGACGCGGTCGGCGTCGGATTTGGTGTCGGTCTGCGGTCCGGAACCCATGGGACCTCTCCTTCTCTCTCTGCTTCGAATGGCCTCTTGTCTCTCGCGGCTATCGCGCCGCCCAGCGCTATTCCCCCCGGAGGGGGAGGAGAAGGAGTAGCGCGGAGCTGTCGTGCGGGCGAACCATTCGGCTCCGAACCTTAGCGTAGGCTGCGCCGATCGCAACCCCGCGGACCACCTCGCCGCCCTCCCAAACCAGCTGGCTGGCCCTGCTCGCGATGGGCATCGCCGTCGTCGTCATCGCCAACGACTTCTCGGCGATCAACGTCGCCCTGCCGACGATGGAGCAGGACTTCCACACCAACGTCAACACGATCCAGTGGGTCGTCAACGCCTACGCGCTCACCTTCGGGGTCTTGATCGTGACCGGCGGCCGCCTCGCCGACCTCTTCGGCCGCCGCAACGCCTTCTTCGTCGGGACGGCGATCTTCGCCTCGATGTCGGCGCTCGGCGGCGCGGCTCAGAGCGAGGCGTGGCTGATCGCCTCGCGGGTCGTGATGGCGGTCGGCGGGGCGCTGATGTGGCCGGCGATCCTCGGGATGACCTACGAGATCCTCCCCGAGGAGAAGGCGGGCCTGGCGGGCGGGATCATCATCGGCGCTGCCGGGCTCGGCAACGCCCTCGGGCCGCTGATCGGCGGCGTCCTCACCCAGGAGCTGAGCTGGCGCTGGATCTTCTTCCTCAACGTCCCGGTCGCGATATTCGCCGTCGCGGTGACCTGGCTGCTCGTCCACGTGAGGGAGCCGGAGACGAACGAGCGGCGGATCGACTACGCCGGGATCTCGGTGCTCTCGATCGGGCTCGTCTCGCTGCTGATCGCCCTCGACCAGGTCGCCGACTGGGGCTGGGGCGACCCGCGGGTGATCGGTCTGCTGGCGCTGGCGGCGGCGATGCTGGCCGCCTTCCTGCCGATCGAGCGGCGGGCCGGCGCCCACGCACTTGTGCCGCGCGCGGTGATGCGCAACGAGAGCTTCACCGCATCCTGCATCGCGATCCTCTTCATGTCCGCCACCTTCTTCGCCGCGCTGCTCTACCTGCCCCAATTCATGGAGAAGCAGCTCGGCTACTCGCCGCTGGAAGCGGGGGTGGGGATGCTGCCCTTCCTCGCCACCTTCGCCCTCGTCTCCTTCGTCGCCGGGCCCCTCTACAACCGGCTCGGCGCCAAGCCGCTGGTGGTGCTCGGCGCGGCCTGCATCACGCTCGCCCCGTTCCTCTTCTCGCTCGTGGACCGCGACTCCGGCTACGACTCGCTGATCGTCGGGATGGTCGTGCTCGGGATCGGGATCGGCAGCTTCTACCCGACCGCGACCACCGCCGGGGTGACCTCGGTCGACGAATCGCAGACCAGCCTCGCCGGGGGCATCATCTACATGTTCCAGATCGCCGGCGGTTCGATCGGCCTCGGGCTGACGACGACCGTCTTCTCCTCCGCGGTCCCGCCCTTCGTCGACGGCATCCAGGCCGGGTTCCGCCTCGACGCGGCGCTCTCGCTGGTCGGGCTGCTGGTCGCTATCGGGTTCGTCGGCGGCCGCCTTCTCGGCCACCCGAGACCGGTCCGGGGCGAGGCCTAGCGCTACTGCAGCTCCTGGTTCTGGCCGGGGCCGCCGACGAGGTGGTCTTCGCCCGGCCCGCCGCGCAGCTGATCATTCCCCTGGCCCCCGAGCAGCCGGTCATCGCCATTGCCGCCGAAGATCCAGTCGTCGCCTCGAAAGCCGCTCAGCATGTCGCGGTCGGGACCGCCGAGGATCTTGTCGGCGGCCGCGCCGCCGCTGAGACGGTCGTCGCCCGACCCGCCCCGGATCGTGACCGGAACGGGGACCTGGCTGGAGAAGTCGACCGAGTCCGAGCCCCCCAGCGCGTTGACTTCGAAGCCGGAGATCGCCGGGGCCTTGCAGTGGAGCTCGTTCGGCGCTCCCTCGGGATGAGAGCAGACCTCGCCGCCGACTTCCAGCGGAGCGGCGGACACGACCTCGTACTCACGGCCGTCGGGCGAGAGCGAGATCCGGATGGTGTCGTCCCCCCCGCTCCCGGCCAGCAGCAGGGTCAGCGGCGCCGGTTCGGCACGGGCCGGCAGCGCGGTCGCAGCCGCGAGCAACGTCAACGCGATAAGGATCGACTTCTTCATCAGCCCCTGGCAGGTCACATAGACCTTCCCATGGAACAACCGAGTTGGCCAGACGTTGCGGCCTGACGCCAGGGATCGGTCGACTCAGAGATCGACCGAGCGGCCGTTGGAGAAGCCCTCGAGGGCGAGGATCCTCTCGATCGTCTCCTCGCGCACAGGCGCGTCCGTGGTCAGCGCCATCACCGCCCGCTCCCCCCCGCTCTCGGCGCCGACGGCGGCGGAGACGATGTTGACGCCCTCCTCGCCGAAGAGGGTGCCGACCCGGCCGATCATCCCCGGCCGGTCGGCGTAGCGGAAGACGGTGATGTGCTCGGCGAAGGGCAGGTAGAAGCTCTCGCCCCAGGCGGAGACGAGGTAGGGCTCGTTGCGCGGCCCGACGCTGGTGCCGGCGACCTCGACCTCGCCGCCGGCGGTCTGGACGCGGACCCGGACGAGCTCGGTGAAGTCCTCGGCGCCGGCATCGGTCGTCGCCACCAGCTCGATCCCCCGCTCCTCGGCCATCTGCGGGGCGTTGACGAGGTTGACGGGCTCCTCGGTGTGGCCGGAGAGAATCCCGGCCATGACGGCGATCCCCAGCAGCCGCGTGTCGTGAGCGGCGATGCGGCCGCGGAATTCGGCGCTCACCCTCTCGACCGAGCCGTCGCCGAGGCCCTGGGCGAGGCGGCCGAGCTTTTCGCAGAGCGGGACGAACGGCGCCAACGCCTCCATCGCCTCCGGCCGCACCGCGGCGATGTTGACGGCGTTGGTGACGACGCCGCCGGTGAGGGCGGCCGTCACCTGCTCGGCGGTGACGACGCCGGCGCGGTCCTGGGCCTCGGCGGTCGAGGCGCCGAGGTGCGGGGTCACGACGACGTCCGGGCGGGCGAAGACGGGATGCTCGGTGAAGGGCTCCTCGGGGAAGACGTCGAGGGCGGCGCCGCCGAGCTTGCCCGACTCCAGCCCCTGCGTCAGGGCATCGAGGTCGACCAGCTCGCCGCGGGCGCAGTTGACGAGGCGGGCGCCGTCCTTCATCGCCGCGATCGTCCCCGCGTTGATCATCCCGATCGTCTCCGGCGTCTTCGGCGTGTGCAGGGTGACGAGGTCGGCGCGGCCGAGCAGGTCCTCGATCCCGTCGGCCCCCTCGACCCCGAGGTCGCGGAAGCGCTCGGCGGAGACGAACTTGTCGAAGGCGACGACCTCCATCTCGAAGCTCTGCGCCCGCTTGGCGACGAGCTGGCCGATGCGGCCGAAGCCGATCACGCCGAGCGTCTTGCCGTAGAGCTCGGAGCCCTTGAACTTGGAGCGGTCCCAGCGCCCCTCGACCAGCGAGCCGTGCGCCTGGGGGACGTTGCGGAAGAGGGCGAGGGCGAGGGCGAGGGTGTGCTCGGCGGCCGCCACCGAGTTCGATTCCGGCGCGTTGGCGACGATGATGCCGCGGCGGGTCGCCGCCGGGATGTCGACGTTGTCGACGCCGGTGCCGGCGCGGCCGATCACCTTGAGGTTATCGGCGAGCTCGATCAGCTCGGGGGTCATCCTCGTCGCCGAGCGGATCAGGATCGCGTCGAAGTCGGCGATCCGCTCGCGCAGCTCCTCGTCGGACATCTCCAGCCCGAGCTCGACGTCGAACTGCGAGCGCAGCAGCTCGACGCCGGAGTCGGCGATCTTCTCCTTGACCAGGACCTTCACGCCGCGCTCACGCCGTCCACGTTCTCGACCACCCAGTCGATGCAGGCGGTCAGCGCCTCGACGTCGGCGGGGTCGACCGCCGGGAACATGCCGATCCGCAGCTGGTTGCGGCCGAGCTTGCGGTAGGGCTCGACGTCGACGATCCCGTTCGCGCGCAGCGCCCTCGCCAGGGCCGCCGCGTCGACCTCCTCGGCGAAGTCGATCGTGCCGACGACCAGGGAGCGCCTGGCCGGGTCGGCGACGAACGGCGTCGCGAACTCGCTGCGCTCGGCCCAGCCGTAGAGGCGCCCGGAGGAGTCGGAGGTGCGCTCGACGCAGCCGCCGAGGCCGCCCTGCTCGAGCATCCAGCGGATCTGGTCCCCCAGCAGCAGGAGGGTGGCCAACGCCGGAGTGTTGTAGGTCTGCTCCTTGCGCGAGTTGTCGAGCGCGGTCTGCAGCGAGAGGAAGGCGGGCTGCCAGCGGTCGCCGGCGCCGTCGAGCTCCTCGATGCGAGCGATCGCGGCCGGGCTGAGAGCCGCGAGCCAGAGGCCGCCATCGGCGGCGAAGCCCTTCTGCGGGGCGAAGTAGTAGGCGTCGCACTGCTCGAGGTCGACCGGGAGGCCGCCGGCGCCCGAGGTCGCGTCGACCAGGACCAGCGCCTCCGCCGCGCCCTCGGGCCGGCGGACGTCGACCATCACCCCGGTCGAGGTCTCGTTGTGGGCCCAGGCGATCGCGTCGGCGCCGGCGTCGGCCCTCGGCTCGGGGGCGTCGCCGGGCTCGGCCTCGACAAGGATCGGATCCCCGAGGAAGGGCGCGGCCGTGGTCGCCTTGGCGAACTTCGAGGAGAACTCGCCGTAGGTGAGGTGGAGCGCCCGCTCGCGCACCAGCCAGGCGGCCGCCGCCTCCCAGAAGGCGGTGGTGCCGCCGTTGCCGAGGGCGATCTCGTAGCCGTCGGGCAGCGAGAGGAGCTCGCCGAGGCCGCTCCGCACCTCGCGCACCAGGTCCCGCACCGGCGCCTGGCGGTGCGAGGTGCCCATCAGGTCAGAGCGCTCGCCGAGGCGCGCCAGCGCCTCGGGCCGGACCTTCGAGGGTCCGCAGCCGAAACGGCCGTCGGCGGGCTTGATCTCGGCGGGGATCTGCAGGGTCGTCTCAGGCGCCATCCGGCTCGACAGGTTATTGACCGCGCCCCGTGCCTGCCGCCGGGGCCGGAGCTAGGCTCGCCATGCCGTCCTGGGGCCGTCCACTACGAGGGGAGCACCATGTACCCGGTCACCTACGAGGTCGATTTCAACCCGACCCCGAACCGCTGGACCACCTTCTTCCGCTTGATCCTGGCGATCCCGTGGCTGATCGTCGGCGCCTTCTGGGGCCTCCTCTTCGTGTTCACCCACGTGATCGCCTGGGTGGCGATCGTCGTTCTCGGGCGCTACCCCCAGTGGCTGTACGAGTTCAACTCCGGCGTCGTGCGCTTCTCGATCCGGACCTCGGCCTGGGTCTACCTGCAGACCGACGCCTGGCCCCCGTTCGGCCTCGGCGACGACCCCAGCTACCCGGTCCGGGTCGAGTTCGCTCCGCCCGCCGAGCGCCAGAGCCGCCTCAAGGCGCTCTTCCGCTGGATCCTCGCCCTGCCGGTGCTGCTGGTGTTCGCCTACGGAACCTCTTACATCCAGGTCGCCGCCGGGTTCGTCGCCTGGCTGACGATCGTCTTCCGCGGCTACCTGCCGGAGGGGGTCAACAACATGATGACCTTCGTCAACAGCTTCCACGCCCGGGTTCTCGGCTACCTCGCATTCCTCACCGACGAGTACCCGCCGGTCGGGCTGGAGCGGGCGGGCGGCGCCGCGAGCGCCGCGGCGCCGGCGGCCCCGTCCCCCGAGGCGGCCTGAGCCATGGCCGACGGAGGCGACGTGATCAAAGGCGAGGGCTACGCGGTCTCCAGCCTCGACGCGCTCGGCGAGGGCTGGGGCTTCCGCAAGATCCGCAAGGAGCTCGGGGTCGGCGCCTTCGGCGTCAACGCGGTCGTGATGCCGCCCGGGTACGAATCCGGGCGGCACTACCACGACCGCCAGGAGGAGCTCTACTTCGTCCACCAGGGGCGGCTGCGGATCGAGCTCGACGGCGAGAATCACGAGCTCGGCCCCGGCGGCGTCGCCTGGGTCGACGCCCACGTCGTCCGCGGGTTCAAGAACCTGAGCGACTCCGAGGACGCGATCTACGTCTGCGTTGGCGGCAAGGACGGCTATGTGGGCCGCGACGGGCGTTTGCCCGAGGGGGAGACGGACCCTAGGGGCCCGATCGGGGGAGGTTCGTAGGGGGCGGCTAGAGGGAGGTCCGGTCATCCCCTGAGTGAATTTGTCGCGGCCCTATCGGGCCGGCTCCCGGAGATGCTGCCCTCCTATGGAGGGCAGAAATCAGATTGCATTTCGCGCGCTTCGCGGACATTCCCTCAGGGGATGACCGGACCCCCACGACACGCACCTCAGGACCGCCCAGGGTCGAGCAGCTCTCTTAAAAGAAGCTGCTGGTCCCTTGTTCGTATGCCGGGGACTGTCGCAGGAGGGACGGGTGTCCCCTGGCCGACCGGCGTCCTGTTCCTCGCACAGACCACTCGGCGAGAGAGGGCTGCTTAGAGGCGAGGAACCCAGGGAGGTCAGGGGACACCCGTCCCTCCCTACCGGCAAACGCTACTTCGTGTCCTTGAACCCCTGGTCGATCCAGGGCATCATCTCGCGCAGGTCGTGGCCGACCTCCTCGATCTCGTGCCCCGCCGCCTCGTTGCGCATGCGGTCGAAGTTCTCGCCGCCCGCGCGGTTCTCGCCGATCCACTCCTTCGCGAACTCGCCCGACTGGATCTCGGAGAGGATCTGCTTCATCGCCGCCCGGGACTCGTCGCCGATCACGCGCTTGCCGCGCGTCATGTCGCCGTACTCGGCGGTGTTGGAGATCGAGTAGCGCATACCCTGGATCCCCTTTTCGTACATCAGGTCGGCGATCAGCTTCAGCTCGTGCAGGCACTCGTAGTAGGCGAGGCGGGGGTCGTAGCCCGCCTCGACCAGGGTCTCGAAGCCGGCGCGGACCAGCTCCGAGGCGCCGCCGCAGAGGACTGCCTGCTCACCGAAGAGGTCGGTCTCGCACTCGTCTTTGAAGCTCGTCTCGATGATCGCCGCGCGGCCACCGCCGATCCCCGAGGCGTAGGCGAGGACGAGGTCGTGGGCCTCCCCGGTGGCGTCCTGGTGGACCGCCATCAGGCAGGGGACGCCGCTGCCTTCCTCGTACTGGCGGCGGACCAGGTGGCCGGGACCCTTGGGGGCGACCATGCCGACGTCGACGCCGGGGGGCGGCTCGATCTCGCCGAAGTGGATCGCGAAGCCGTGGGCGAAGAGCAGCAGGTTGCCGGGGGCGATCCCGTCGGCGATCTCCTCGCGCCAGACCTCGGCCTGCTTCTCATCGGGGAGAAGGACCATCACCAGGTCGCCGCGGCTGGCGGCTTCGGTGACGTCGAGCACCTCGAGGCCGGCCTCCTCCGCCTTGGCGCGGCTGGAGGAACCCGGGCGCAGTCCGACGACGACCTCGACGCCGGAATCCTTGAGGTTGAGGGCGTGGGCGTGACCCTGGGAGCCGTAGCCGAGGATGGCGACGGTTTTGCCGTCGAGCTTGCCCAGGTCGGCGTCCTTGTCGGAGAAGATGTCGTCGGTTCGCATGGGGCCGCAGGCTACCCGAGTCGCTCTCAGCGGAGCGCCCTGCGCATCAGCTTCCCCGACGGGGTCCGCGGCAGCGCCGAGGCGAGCTCGACCCGCTTCGGCACCTTGAACCCGGCAAGCGACCCGGCGCAGTGGCGACGCAGGTCGTCCGGGGTCGCCCTCGAGCCGTTCTCCAGCACGACCACGGCGGTGACCGCCTGCTGCCACTCCGGGTCCTCGCGGCCGATCACCGCGGCGTCGGCGACCTCGGGGTGGCGCAGCAGCACCTCCTCGACCTCCGCCGGCGCCACGTTCTCGCCGCCGCTGACGATCATGTCGTCGATCCGGTCGCTCACGTAGAGGAAACCTTCCTCGTCGATGTGGCCGAGGTCGCCGGTGTGGAGCCAGCCGTCGGAGTCGGCGCAACCGGGGGCGACGGTCGGCCCCTGGATCAGGATCTCGCCGTTCTCGATCCGCAGGTGGGTGGTGAGGAGCGGCCGCCCGGCGGAGCCGAGCTTGCGCCTGGCGTCGGCCGGCGCCAGCGTGGTCACCTGCGAGCAGGTCTCGGTCAGGCCGTAGGTCTGGACGACGGTCGCGCCCCTGGCGATCGCCTCTTCCAGCGGCTCCTCGGGCACCGGACCGCCGCCGACGAGGATCGCGCGCGGCGCCGAGAGGTCCACCCCGGCCTCCAACAGGCGAGTCAGCATCGTCGCCACCATCGAGACGAGGGTGATCCCGTCGCGCTCCAGCGCCTCCCCGACGCGGTCGACGTCGAAGCCGTCGTGGACCACCGCGGTGGTCCCGTAGATGACCGAGCGCATGACGATCCCGAGGCCGGCGATGTGGCTGAGCGGCAGGCAGCAGAGCCAGCGGTCCTCGGGCAGGACGCCGAGGTTGAACCCGGATCCCACCGCATTCCAGAGGAAGTTGCCGTAGCTGAGCGCGACCGGCTTCGGGTCGCCGGTGCTGCCGCTGGTGAGGACGCGGCAGCAGACGTCGTCCATGTCGTGCTCCCCGAGCAGGGGCATGTCGGCCTCGGTCTGGGTCAGCTGGCCGGGGTCGTCGAGGTCGATGATCGGCTCCTCGGCGGCGACGATCGCCGCCCGCTCGGCCTCGGTCAGGCGCGGGCCCAGCGGCAGCAGCGCGGCGCCCACCTTCATCAGCGCGTGCAGCAGCACCACCTGCTCGCGGCGCGGGTGCATGGTCAGGGCCGCGGTCGAGCCGCGCCGCACGCCGTGGGCGGCGAGCCGCCGCGCCACCCAGGTCGCCTCCGCCTCCAGCTCGGCGTAGGTCATCTCGGCCGCGTCGGCGAGGAGCGCCGTCCGGTCGGGACAGCTCTGAGATCTCTGCGAGAGCCAGTCGTCGAGCTTCATCGGGATATCGTCCCCATCATGCCCAAACGCCACAAGGAAGCCCCCTCCGAGGAGGAGCTCTACGCGCCGGTCGCGTGGGAGGCGGGTCCCGGCGATTACGAGGACATCCGCTACGAGACCGGCGGCGGGATCGCCAAGGTGACGATCGCCCGCCCCCAGGTCCTCAACGCGTTCCGGCCGCAGACGCTGATCGAGGTCTCGGCCGCTCTAGAGCTGGCGCGGGAGGACAGCGACGTCGGCGTCGTCGTCCTCACCGGCGAGGGAGACAGAGCTTTCTGCGCGGGCGGCGACCAGACCGTGCGGGGCGACACCGGCTACATGCCCGAGGGCGCCGCGGTAGGGCGCTTCCACGTCACCGACCTGCAGGTGCAGATGCGGCGGCTGCCGAAGCCGGTGGTGGCGATGGTCGCCGGCTACGCGATCGGCGGCGGCCACATCCTCCACGTCTGCTGCGACATGACGATCGCCGCCGACAACGCCGTCTTCGGCCAGACCGGGCCGCGGGTCGGCTCCTGGGACGGCGGCTTCGGGGCCTCGCTGCTGCGCGACCTGGTCGGGACGAAGAAGGCGAAGGAGTTCTGGCTGCTCTGCCGCCAGTACGACGCGGAGGAGGCTCGGGAGATGGGCCTGGTCAACAGGGTGGTGCCGCTGGCGGACCTGGAACGGGAGACCGTCGTCTGGTGCCGGGAGATGCTCGCGCTCTCCCCCTTCGCGCTGCGCCTGGTCAAGGCGAGCTTCAACGCCCACGAGGACGGCTACGCCGGGATCCAGCAGCTCGCCCACGACGCCAACCTGCTCTTCTACGGCAGCGAGGAGGCGGCCGAGGGCCGCGAGGCGTTCAAGGAGAAGCGGGCGCCGGACTTCTCGAAGTTCCCGCGGAGGGCTTGAGGCTGGTGGCGCGCGGGTCCTGTCACGGCAGGGGGCTGAGATGAGGATTTGGCTGATGGCGGCGCGGCCGCGGACGCTCCCTGCGGCGATCGCGCCGGTGCTGGTGGGCACCGCGGCAGCCGTTCAGTTCCTCGGGCACCTGCCGCGCTGGGGCGCGTTCTTCGCGGCGCTGGTCGGTTCGATCTTCATCCAGATCGGGACGAACCTCGCCAACGACTACTCCGACGCCAAGCGCGGCGCCGACACCGCCGACCGGCTCGGGCCGGTGCGCGTGACCGCCAGCGGGTTGGTGGCGCCGCAGCGGGTGATGCGGGCGACCTGGATCGCCTTCGGCGTCGCCGTCCTCTGCGGCGTCTACCTGACCGCGGTCGCGGGGCCGGTGATCCTCCTGATCGGCATCCTCTCGATCGCCGCCGGGGTGCTTTACACCGGCGGGCCGCGGCCCTACGGCTACGCCGGCTTCGGCGAGGTGTTCGTCTTCCTCTTCTTCGGCCTGGTCGCCGTCAACGGCTCCTACTACGTGCAGCTGGAGGAGCTCGACGCGCTGCCGCTGGGCCTCTCGATCTCGATCGGCTTCCTCGCCACCGCGATCATCGTGGTCAACAACATCCGCGACGTCGAGACCGACCGCCGCGCCGGCAAGAACACGCTGGCGGTGCGGATCGGCCGCGAGGCGGCGGTGCGGCTCTACGGCCTGCTGGTGCTCGGCGCCTTCGCGGTGCTCCCGCTCGCCCTCTGGGCCGGGGAGGCGAGCGCGCTGCCGCTGATCGGCCTGCTGGCGGCGCCGCTGGCTCTGAAGCCCTATCGGACCCTGGCGGAGCGGCGCGACGGCCCGGCGCTGAACGGGGTGCTGGCGGCGACCGGCGGGCTGCTCGGCGTCTTCAGCCTGCTGGTCGCAGCGGGACTCTTGATCTCGGCCTGAGATGCTGGGCAGATGCACCTCTCTTCGGTAGAGGTCATCCCTTACGCGCTGCGGTTCAAGCAGCCGTACGTGACCGCGCGCGGAGTGCTGCGACGCCGGGAGATGGTGCTGCTGCGGGTGCGGGACGAGAACGGGGTTGTCGGCCTGGGTGAAGCGGTTCCGCTCTCGCTGCGGGGCGGGGCGACGCTGGCGGAGGTGGTCCAGGAGCTCGAGGGATGGGCGGAGAATCGGGTGGACGAAGGGCTTTCGGCGCCTTCGCAGTGTGCGGTGGCCACGGCACGGATGGACCTGCTGGGGAGGAAGGCTGCGACGGAGGTCGGCGGAAGCGACGAAGCCGTCCCCTGCAACGCAACGCTCGTGGCTGGGGCGCCCCCGGCGGTCGCGAACGCCGCGGAACAGTGGGCGGCCGACGGGTTCACCACGTTCAAGCTGAAGATCGGTGCCGAGTCCGCCAAAGCCGAGTCCGCCAAAACCCGTACAGAATCCGGGTTTTCGCGGACTCGCGGTTCGGCTGACGTGCAGCAGGTGCGGGCGGTGCGGGACGCGGTCGGGCCTGAGGCGCGGATTCGGGTGGACGTGAACGCGGCTTGGGATCTCGAGACAGCCAAGAAGCGCCTCGGCGAGCTGGAGCCATACGGGATCGAGCTCGCCGAGCAGCCGGTGGCGGGGCTCGAGGCGATGGCGGAGCTCGCCGCGTCCACCTCGATCCCACTTGCGGCCGACGAGAGCGTGGCCACGCTGGACGAGGCCGAGCGGGCGGCGGCGCTCGGCGCCTGCGCCTACACCGGGATCAAGCTCTCCAAGGTCGGCGGCCCCGCAGCGGCTCTCGCCATCGCCGACGTCCTCCCCGCCTTCGTCACCAGCGCCCTCGACGGGCCGGTGGGCATCGCCGCCGGCGCTCAGGTCGCGCGCAGCCTCGCCGGGACGGGTCGTCCCGAACGGCTCGAGCTGGCGCACGGCCTCGCCACGCAACGCCTCTTCGCCGAGACGATCGCGTCGGTCGAGTGCGAGCTGCGGGACGGCATGCTCCACCTCCCCCCCGGCCCCGGCCTCGGCGTCGAGATCGACGAGGAGGCGCTGGGGGCGCACCGGCTCTAGCCTGCGCGTGTCGAGTTTGTCCGGCATAACCGGACAAAGTCGACACGCCACCCGCCGATGGACCCCACCAACGTCAATACCGCCCTCGCCTCCGCCTTCGCCGAGGAGCTTGCGCGCGGCGGGCTGCGGCTGGCGGTGATCTCGCCCGGCTCGCGCTCGACGCCGCTGGCGGTGGCGCTCTGGCGGCAACCGCAGATCGAGGTGAACGTGATCGTCGACGAGCGCTCGGCGGGCTTCTTCGCCCTGGGGGCGGGGCAGGCGAGCGGCGAGCCGGTGGCGCTGCTCTGCACCTCGGGGACGGCGCTGGTCAACTATCACCCTGCCGTCTGCGAGGCCGACGAATCGGCGATCCCGCTGCTCGTCCTGAGCGCCGACCGCCCGCCGGAGCTGCGCGGTATCGGCGCCGGGCAGACGATCGATCAGATCAAGGTCTTCGGGTCCTCGGTGCGCTGGTTCTGCGAAGTCGGCACGCACGAGGCGGACGACGAGGGGCTCCTCCATTACCGCTCGGTCGCCTGCCGGGCGCTGGCGAAGGCGCGGGGCGAGATCCGGCCCGGCCCGGTCCATCTCAACCTTCCCTGGCGGGAGCCGCTGGCGCCGGTGCCGGTCGAGGGCGCGGTGGCGGCGACCGACCCGCTGGCCCTGGAAGGACGCGGCGAGCGGCCGCTGACGGCGGCGACC
Source organism: Actinomycetota bacterium (assembly GCA_046733335.1). Taxonomy (GTDB): domain Bacteria; phylum Actinomycetota; class Thermoleophilia; order Solirubrobacterales; family 70-9; genus VAYN01. The sequence goes on from JBKPOX010000081.1 coordinate 25,176, forward strand.
AGGCCCGAGCAGGCGCCCTCCGAGTTCGTCCTCGACGAGGTCGCCGGCCACCTCCGCCGCGCCCGCGCCGGCGTGATCGTAGCCGGCCGCCAGCTCGACCCCCGCCTGCGCGACCCGCTTGCGCGGTTGGCGGGGGCCGCCGGCTTCCCGATCCTCGCCGACCCGACCTCGCAGCTGCGCTGCGGGCCCCACGACCGCTCCCATGTCGTCGCCTCCTACGACCTGCTCCTGCGCGACGAGGGCTTCGCCCGCTCGGTTCTTCCCGACCTCGTCCTCCGCTTCGGCGAGATGCCGACCAGCAAGCCGCTGCGCGCCTGGATCGCTGAGAGCGGTGCTGACCAGCTCGTGGTCGACCCCCGCGGCGGCTGGAACGAGCCGAGCAAGCGGGCCGCGGCGATCCTGCGCGCCGACCCGGCCTCCCTCGCCGCAGGGCTGGCAGAGCGACTAGCGGACCAGGCGCGGGAGGCGCCCGACGCCTGGACGAACGCCGACCGGGCGGCGCGCGAGGAGCTGGAAGCGAGGCTGGACGCGCTCGAGGCAGTGATCGAGCCGATGCTGCAGGTCCACCTCGGCCGGGCCTATCGCGACGGCGATCTGGTCTACACGGCCTCCAGCATGCCGATCCGCGACCAGGAGGCCTATCTCCCCTCGACCGCGGCCGACGTCTGCTTCCTCTCCAACCGCGGCGCCAACGGAATCGACGGCCTGATCTCCTCCGGGATCGGCGCCGCCCGGTCCAGTGGCCGACCGACGACGATCGTCACCGGCGACCTCGGCCTCCTGCACGACCTCGGCGGCCTGGCGGCGCTCCGCGAGGTAACCAGCCCCGTTCGCGTCGTCGTCGTCGACAACGACGGCGGCGGCATCTTCCACCTCCTCCCACAGGCCAAGGCCCTCGACGAGGAGGAGTTCGAGGCGCTGCTCGCGACCCCGCGGGGGATCGACCTGGCCCGGGCGGCCGCCCTCTTCGACCTTCCCTACCGCGAGGCCCTGCGCGCTGCCGACCTCGGCGAGGCTCTGCAGGTCGATCGCGGCCTGATCCGAGTCGCGGTGGCGCGCCCTCGAACCTGAGGAAGGGGGTGGTGCTCCTGCCTGCCCGACGGCGCCGCGCGCGAGACTCGCACGGCGCCGTCAGCAGGGGTCCTACGGGGCCGTTATCAGGAACCCGTTGCCGCCGTACGCGGTGCCGTTCGTGTTCGTCGCGACAAGCCGGTAGTGATAGATCGTGTTGGGGAGCAGCGAGGTCACGGCAGCCGACACCGGCACCGCTTCCGTCCCCGCACCGACGCTTCCGGGCGTTACCGGCACCGTGCTCCCGTACGCGGTGGTCCGCCCGTATTCGAACTTGTAGGTGGTCGCCAGGCCTCCCGGGTTGACGATGCCGTTGAGCAGTGCTTCGGTGCTTTTCACTTCGGTGGCGGTCTGGGTGGTCGCCGTGGGGGCGGTCGGCTGCCTCCAAACCTGGATCCGGTTGTTACCCGTGTCGCTCACGTAGACGAGCCCCGTGCGGCCGGTGGCGATGCCCCGGGGGAACCAGAACTGTTCTTTGGCCGAGCCCTTCGTCCCGAAGGCGTCGACGTATTCGCTCATCGGCGTGAACTCCTCGACGCGGCTGTTGATCCAGTCGGTGACCAGCAGGTCCCCGGTCGCCTTGACCGCCACGGCGGTGGGTTCTTCGAACTGCCCGGCCCCCGTTCCCTGGCCGCCGAACTGACCCAGGTACTGCCCGGTCGAAGACAGTTTCACCACCCGGTCGTTGCTGCTGTCGGCCACCCAAACGCGTCCTTTCGCGTCGACCGCGACCCCTTCCGGGAAGGAGAAGCTCGTCGCGTTGTTGCCGCCGTGGGCGGTATCGCCGACGATCCGCACGAGGGCTCCCGCCGCAGTGAACTCCGAGACCCGCGCGTAGCGGGCGTCCGCCACCCAGAGGTGCCCGTCGGGGGCGACGTCGATCCCCCACGGTTCGACGAACTGGCCGCTGCCGGTCCCCGAGGTGCCGAACTGGCCGAGGTACCCGCCCGTCGAGTTGAGGTGCTGGACGCGGCCGTTTTCGCCGTCGGTCACCCACAGCGTGCCACTCGAATCGATCGCGACGTCGAGCGGGTGGTTGAACTGCCCGGCGCCGCTCGCGGCAAGCCCGACTCCGCAGACGTTGCCCGAAGCGGCGGTGCAGACGTTCGCGTGGGTGGTCTTGTTGACGTCGCTGCCGACCATCCTGACGAAGGCGCCGCTGGAGCTGAACTGCTGGATGCGGTGGTTTTCGGTGTCGGCGACCCAAATATTGCCCTGGCCGTCGACCGCGAGTCCGGTCGGGCTTTTCAGCTGTCCGCTGCCGCTTCCACTCGACCCGATCGCGGAGACGTAGGAGCCCGTGGCCACCTGGTCGGGCTCTCGCCGCTCGATGATCGTCTTCCAGCGGCCCGAGTCCATCGATCCCCCCACCGCTTTGCAGGTCGAGACCGCAGTGCAGGAGACCCCGCTCAGTTCGTTGGTAGCGAGTTCGGTTTCGCGCGGGGTCGGCGTCACCGACCAGGCGGTGCCGTCCCAGACCATGGCAACCGTCATCGCGTTGAAGGTCCGGTTGTTGAAGGCGTCACCCACCACCACGCAGTAGGTCGGCGAAGTGCAGGAGACGTCGAGGAAATAATGCGAGCTGGTCCCGGCCGGCTTGGACATCGACGACCAGCTGGTGCCGTTCCATTTCTGCAGCGTGCCTCTGCCGACGGCGATGCAGAAGCTCGACGAGGCGCAGCTGACGTTCGACAGGACTTCAGTCGATGCGGGGGTGGAAACGCTCCAGGAGGTCCCGTTCCAGATCACGATCACACCCCTCGAGGAGCCGGCTTCGTCGTTGTACCAGCCGTCGGCCACGCAGAAGGTGGCGGAGACGCAGGAGATTGCGTCGAGCTCGCTTTCGACCGACCCGGTCGCGTTCGGAGTGCTGAGAGCGCTCCAAGTCCCGCCGCTCCAGCGGACCGAGTAGTTCACCCATCCGCCGCTCGCGGTCTTCGAGTAACCCACCGCGATGCATTCGGATGCGGAGGGGCAGGAGACGCCCTGCAGATCCGTGTATTCCGATGCCGGCGTGGGGATCGACTGCTGAGTCCAGGAGGTCCCGTTCCATCGCACCGCCATCGGCACCATGTTTTCCGCGGCGTCCACGTAGCGGCCAACCGCGGTGCAGGCGCTCGAGCTCGTGCACGAGACGTCGAACACCTTGGCCCCGCCTCCTCCGGATGGCAACGGGATCGAGCGCAGAGCCCATTCGTTCCCCGTCCACTCGCGACTCATGGCGGTGCTCGTCGCGGGATAGACAAATCCGACGCCCATGCACCAGTCGCCGGAGAGGCACGACACATCTTCGAGGTAGTCTTCGGCCGAGCCCGGCGGCGTCGAAACCGGGTCCTTGACCCAGCGAGCCGTGGTGAAGGTGCGGTCTTCGCCGTAGGTGGTCCCGTCGCTGTTAGTCGCGACGACCCGGTAATGGTAGGTCTGGTCGGTTTTCAGCCCTCTCAGCGCCTGGCTGACCGAGACGTTGGCGCGGCCGGAGCCGACGCTCGCATCGACTGCCGGGATGCTCGTCCCGTAAGCGGTCGTCGTGCCGTATTCGAAGCGGTATTTCGTTTCCAGGCTCTCGGGGTTGACGGTTCCCCGCATCGTCGCCGTGTTTCGCGTGACCCCTACCGCCGAGTCGGTGATCGCGAGCACGTGCGGCGGGTCTTCGTCGGCCAGCGCGCACTGGTTCAGGTGGTCGTCGTACTGACCCTGGACCCAGTCGCCGTTGGGCAGTTGGTCGCCGGGAGTCGCGCAGAGGTCGGTGAGCTCGTAGCCTTCGAGGTTCTGCCACCCCGGGGCCGTATCCCAAAGCGGGTCGGTGGCGCTCTCGGCCCACTCGTGCGAGGCCATCACCGAGGTGGCGCGGGCAGCGCTGCCGCCGCCGTAGTAGCTGTCGCAGTTCGAGGTCGTGCCGAATGGCGCGTCGCCGGCGTAGGGAACGATCGAATAGGTGGCTTCCGTGGCGAGCCGGTCGTGATAGGCGCAGAAATGGCCGAAGCCGGCGGCATAGGTGGTGCCGGGGGCAGTGATCACTACGTACTGTGCGTTGAGGTCGCTGGCGGACCAGCCGGGTTTTTTCTGCTTGATCGCCCAGTCGACCTCGGTGCGAATCGCCGAGTCTTCCACTCCCGTGGGAGCTGCGACCCGCGTATCGACGAGTGAGTCGACCGTCGTCGAGGTGGAGACCCGACCGTCGCCGTCGAAGTACTGGGTCAGGATCCCGGCGTAGCTCGATCCGTTCAGGTGTTCGTACATGCTCAGCAGCATGGGACGGGCTTCGTTGCCCGCCGCGGTCGTGGTCCAGTTGCTCCCCCAGAAGATCACGTGGACGCGCGGGGTTTCCTGGACCACGCCTCCCATGTAGCGAACCGGGGGAACTTCGCTCTCCCTGAGGCCGAGTTGGTTTTTCGCGGTCGTGGTCTCACCCGGCTCTTTGCCCAGGGGTCCCTCCCGACCCCCTCGCCTGCGGGCGATCGCAGCTGCCGCCTGAGGGGCCGGCGGAGCGAAGTTGGCGTGGGAGTCCCGCGCCCACTGAGGCACGGGCACCCCCTCGGGGAGGCCGTGATGCTCCTTGGCGGCTTCCACCGCGCGCTGAGCCCACGGCTCCAGCTGGGAGAGAGGATCAGTCTTGGGCGCTGCCGCCGAGGCGCCTCCCACGATCTGCAAGAGCGCCGTGAGGCAGAGTGCGACGGCGAGGCCGCCAAGCTTGATCCTGTTCGCGCGGTCGTGACAACGCCAAACGTTCTGTATCTCCCTGTGCATCCGATCCCCCCGATACGAGTTGAGCCCTAGACGAGACCCAGGGAGTCGATCATAAACATGGCAGTTTGTCAAAGGGTCCCGGAGGCGGCGGTCTCCGCAGCGGCGGCGGCTCTATTCGGTCAGCAGAGGCAGCAGGGCGCCCAGCTTGACCTCGGTCTCGGCGAGCTCCGCCGCCGGGTCCGAGCCAGCGACGACGCCGACGCCGGCGAAGAGGCGGGCCTCGCGGTCGCGGAGAACCGCGCTCCGCAGCGCGACGCAGAATTCACCGTCTTCGGCGGCGTCCATCCAGCCGACCGGGGCGGCGTACCAGCCGCGGTCCATCCCCTCCAGCGCGGCGATCGCCCCGGCGGCCGCTGGCCAGGGCTCGCCGCCGACGGCGGGCGTGGGATGCAGCAGCCCGGCCATCTCGATCGCCGAGTGGGGCTCGGCGAGCTGGGCGATCACCGGCGTCGCCAGGTGCTGGATGTTCGCGACCTTGACGATCTCCGGCTCCGGCGCCGCCTCGACCCAGACCGCGTGCGGGCGCAGGGCCTGGACGATCCGCTCGGCGACGATCCGCTGCTCGCGGCGGTCCTTGTCGCTGCGCAGCAGCTGCTCGCCGAGGTGGTCGTCGACGGCGGGGTCGGAGCTGCGGCGGGTCGAGCCGGCGAGGGCGACGGTGGAGACCCCCGCGCCAGAGCGGCGGATCAGGAGCTCCGGGCTGGCGCCGACGAAGGCGGCCTCGGGCGTGCCGCAGCAGAAGCAGAAGCAGGCCGGGAACTGCTCGCGCATACCGCCGAAGACCGCGGCGGGATCGTGGGCGGCGGCGGCGCTGACGATCACCTCGCGGGCGAGCACGACCTTGCTCAGCTCGCCCGCCTCGATCCTGGCTGTGGCCCCCTCGACCGCGGCCTCGAACTCGCGTGGGGGCCGGGCGCTGCGGATCTCCGCGTGCTCGGTCGGGTGCGGGTCGAGCAGCGGCAGCGGCGCGTCGGGACGCAGCGACGACAGCCGCGCCGCGAGCTCCTCGCCCACTCGGTCCGTCTCCTCGCCCGGGTGGACCACGGCGTTGATCGTGAGGTAGGCGCGGCCCCCCTGGCGGCAGATCGAGACCTGCGGCAGCACCAGCGAGGCGGGAGGCAGCGAGGCCCAGGTCGAGCTGGAGCCCCCCTCGGCGTCGAAGGCGAAGCCGCCGAGCCAAACCGGGCCGGCGCCCGCGGGCAGGCGGCGGGGACCTGCCAGCACCGGGCGCTCCCCCAGCCGCCGGCACTCCTCGGCCACGTGCTCGAAGCGCTCCCTGCCCCGCGAGGCCGCCTCGTGCGCCACCCCCAGCCCGGCGATCGCGAACTCCCGGTCGGGCTGCTCCCAGCAGAACCAGCGGTCGCTGGCGAGCCGCGAGGCGAAGACCGCCGCGCAGGGGTCGGCGACCTCGACCTCCCTGGTGACGCTTACGAGGGTGCGCCGTCCCCGTTCGGCGCCCTGCCGCAGGGCGCCGAGGAGGTCACTAGTCGTGACCACGACCTATCGCGATCTCTCCGGTCCTGACCATTTCGACCAGCCCGTGCGGGCGGACCATCCGCTCGAAGGCCTCGATCTTGTCGGCGGAGCCGGTCACCTCGATCGTCATCGTCCGCCTCGCGACGTCGACGATTTTCCCCCGGAAGATCTCGGCGAACTGGATGATCTCGGCCCGGTTCTCGACCGCGGAGGAGACCTTGAACAGCGCCATCTCCCGCGCCACCGTCTCCTCCGGCTCCATGTCGCGGATTTTCAGGACGTTGACCAGCTTGTGCAGCTGCTTGGTGACCTGGTCGATCGGGTGGACGGCGCCGTCCAGCGTGAGCGTGATCCGCGAGACCGTCGGGTCGTCGGTCGGCCCGACCGCGAGCGTGTCGATGTTGAAGCCGCGGCGCGAGAAGAGCCCGGCGACGCGGGCCAGGACGCCCGGCTTGTTCTCGACCAGGATCGAGAGGATGTGCTTGCGGCCGCTGAGCTGGCCGGGGACGTGCAGGTCCTCGAGTTTGACCACCTGGGGCGTGCCCGCCTCCACCTAGCTCACCGCCCTCATTCGCGCACCGCCCCGCGCGGGGCCTCGACCATGTCGCGGGCGGCGCTGCCCGGGGGGATCATCGGGTAGCAGTTCTCCTCGCGGGCGACGCGGACGTCGAGCAGAACCGGGCCGTCGTGCTCCAGGGCGGCGACCATCTGCTCCTCGAGGTCGGCGGCGTCCTCGCAGCGCATCCCCTTGGCGCCGAAGGCCTCCGCCAGCTTCACCCAGTCGGGGCTCGAGCCCATGTCGACCGAGCTGTAGCGGCGGTCCCAGAACAGCTCCTGCCACTGGCGGACCATGCCCATGTAGCCGTTGTTCATCAGGAAGACCTTGACCGGGATCTCCTCGCTGACGCAGGTCGCCAGCTCCTGCACGTTCATGATCAGGCTGCCGTCGCCGGCGAGGCAGACGACCTGCTCGCCGGGACAGGCGACCTTGGCGCCGATCGCGCTCGGCAGGCCGAAGCCCATCGTCCCCAGCCCGCCGGAGTTGATCCAGCGCCGGGGCCGCTCGAAGCCGTAGTACTGGGCCGCCCACATCTGGTGCTGGCCGACGTCGGAGGTGACGATCGCGTCGCCCCGGGTCGCCCGATGCATCGCCTCGACCATGAACTGCGGCTTGATCTCGCCGTCTTTGCCGGGCTCGTAGTAGAGCGGGTGCGCGTCCTGCCAGCCGCGGAGCGCGGTCCACCACTCCTCGAGGCGGGAGGAGTCGGTCTGCAGCGCCCGGTACTCGCGGGTCAGCTTCGGCAGCACCTGCTTCGCGTCGCCGACGATCGGGATGTGCGCGCCGACGTTCTTCGAGATCTCGGCGGGGTCGATGTCGATGTGGATCACCTTGGCGTGAGGCGCGAACTCGGCCAGTTTGCCGGTGATGCGGTCGTCGAAGCGGGCGCCGATGGCGACGATCAGGTCGGCTTTGTCCATCGCGTGGTTGGCGGTCCAGGTGCCGTGCATGCCGAGCATCCCGAGCCAGTTCTCGTGGGAGGCCGGGAAGGCGCCGAGGCCCATCAGCGTCGAGGTGACCGGGAAGCGGTCGGAGGCGGCGAGCTCGCGCAGCTCCTCGCTGGCGTTGGCGTTGACGACGCCGCCGCCGGTGTAGAAGATCGGTCGCCTGGCGTTCGCCAGCGCTTTCGCCGCGATCCGTATCTGCTTGATGTTGCCCTCGGTGGAGGGCCTGTAGCCGGGCAGCTCGACCGGCTCGGTGCGCGGCTCGTAGTCGATGTCGGCCCGCGAGAGGTCCTGCGGGATGTCGAGCAGGACCGGCCCGGGCCGCCCCGTCGAGGCGACGTGGAAGGCCTGGTGGACGTACTCGGGGATCTGCCGCGGGTCGGTGACCGCGAAGGAGTGCTTGACGAAGGGCAAGGTTGCGCCGAGGATGTCGGCCTCCTGGAAGCCGTCGGTGCCGATCAGCTCGGTCCGGACCTGGCCGGTGATGAAGACCGTCGGGACCGAGTCCATCATCGCGTCGGCGATCGCGGTGACCAGGTTGGTGGCGCCGGGGCCGGAGGTCGCGAAGGCGACGCCGACGCGGCCGGAGGCCTGGGCGTAACCCTCGGCGGCGTGGCCGCCGCCCTGCTCGTGACGGACCTGGACGTGGCGGAAGTCGGCGTCGACCATCGCGTCGTAGGTCGGCAGGTTGGCGCCGCCGGGGATCCCGAAGACGTCCCTGACCCCCTCGGCCTTGAGGCTTTCCATCAACGTGTCCGCGGCGCGCATAGGAACTGGCGATGGTACCAGCGGGAGTCGTTCAGCCAGGCGGGGTCGAACGCCCTGGCGCGCGCGGCCCGGCTATGCCCGGCCGGCCGGCGATCTCGCCGGGTTCCACCGGGTCTTCGGCTCGATCGCGCTCTCGATCACGCGGCCTTTGTGGCGCTCGATCGCGTGGATGATCGACTCGACCAGCTCCTCGCCCAGCAGCGTCGGCTCGAGGCCGAGGTCGAGCAGCTTGGTGTGGATCGCGTTGTAGTAGTGCTCTTCCTTCTCGACCCGCGGGTTCTCGACGTGGTCGACGGCGATCGAGTAGCCGAGGTGCTCGCCCGCCTGCTTGACGAGCTCGGCCAGCTCCAGGACCGAGAACTGCTCGGTGAACTGGTTGAAGACGCGCATCTCGCCTGACTCGGCCGGGTTGAGGACCGCCAGCTCGACGCACTGCAGGGTGTCGCGGATGTTGAGGAAGCCCCGGGTCTGGCCGCCGGAGCCGTAGACGGTGAGCGAGTGGCCGACCACCGCCTGCACGCAGAAGCGGTTGAGCACGGTGCCGAAGAGCTCGTCGTAGTCGAAGCGGGTGACGAGGCGCTCGTCGCGGGCGGTCTCCTCGGTCTCGACGCCGTAGACGACACCCTGGTTGAGGTCGGTCGCGCGCAGGCCCCAGGTGCGGCAGGCGAAGTGAATGTTGGTCGAGTCGTGGACCTTGGAGCAGTGGTAGAGCGAGCCCGGCAGCTTCGGGAACGGCAGCGTGTCCCTGCGGCCCTTGTGCTCGATCTCGATGTAGCCCTCCTCGATGTCGATGTTGGGCTGGCCGTACTCGCCCATCGTCCCGAGCTTGACCAGGTGCGCCTCGGGGACGTGATCCCGCATCGAGAAGAGCAGATTGAGGTTGCCGATCACGTTCGTGTACTGGGTTTCGACCGCGCGCTGGCGGTCGAGCATCGAGTAGGGAGCGGAGGGCTGCTCGCCGTAGTGGACGATCGCCTCGGGTCTGGTCTCGGCCACGACCTCGTCGAGGAAGTCGCCGTCCTCGACGGCGCCGACGTAGCTGCGGATCTGCTCGCCGGAGACCTCGCGCCAGGCGGCGATGCGCTCGTCGAGCTCGAGGATCGGCGTCAGCGAGGCGGTGCCGTGTTCGGTGTGCCAGCGGCGCCGCGAGAAGTTGTCGACGACGGAGACCTCGTGGCCGCGAGCCGAGAAGCGGAGCGCGGTCGGCCAGCCCAGGTAGCCGTCGCCCCCGAGGATGAGGATTCGCATGAAGGCGGCAGCTTAGACGTTCGGTCGGCCAGCCGCCCGTCCTAGTTGAATCACGGCGATGGCGAGCGGACTGGTCGCGCGAAACGGCGGATGGATCGGGGTCGGAGCGCTGGTCGCGGTGCTCCTCCTCGGCCTGGGGCTGCGCGTCTCAGAGGCCTGGGACGGGCGGGCGCCGGTCTACGACGCGCAGGCGTACGCGGCGATCGCGGAGAACCTCTCGGATGGGGACGGGTTCACCGCCGGCGCCGCCGCGACGCAGCCCTCGAGCAACTACTCGCCGGGGCTGCCGCTGCTGGCAGCGGGGCTCTACGAGGCCACGGGAGGAGAGCACGAACGGTTGGCGCGGGTCGTGCTGGCGCTGATCGGGACGATGAGCGTGCTGTTCGCGTACCTGATCGGGAGACGACTGGGGCGGGGACACCACCGCCCCCAAACAAATGTGGTGGGGGGTGTTCCCCCCCCCCAGCCCTTTGGGTAAAAATGGGGGGAATGGGCC